>JAAYDL010000014.1 GCA_012729265.1 Lentisphaerota bacterium
CCTGGCTAGGTGAATTCGCTTGCTGGTGTGTCCATGGTTGGTGGTGTCGGGAGAGTCCAGAAAGTGTGCGCCGCGCGCCGGTGCTGTCCGCAGCCTGACGGTCATCCCGAGAGGGATTCACCCCGCCAGCCGGTATCCTGCCGGCACGCCTCGCGGCCCGGAAGACGGCACCATGCCATCCCGCCGAACCACTTGAAGCGTAGCAGATTCTCCGGGCGGGAATCAACTGGATCGGGCGTTTTGTGAATAACTTTTTAGCTTCTCTGGGCGCAACGAGAAGTGATAATCTTTTTGATTAATAACTTCAGCCGCTGCATGCGTGTCGTTTGGGCAGCTCATGGCATGCAGATCTCGGTATGCCAAGCAAACTGGGTTGTGACATGAATACCCAGCGCCTTCGCATCCAAAATGGCGCGGATCCCTTCTACGTTTCCGAGGCCTTCGCCCGTTTCTTCGCACTTTCCAGTTCCTTCAAAGGTCGCCGCAACCAATGCGGCACTGTCAGCGTGATCCCCTGTTTCTTGATCCTCTGCCGAAAGTCACGCAGTGGCCCGACATACCTTGGATTCAGCGGTTTCGCGGTAGCTGCAGTCCAAAGCTCCCGGCATATCCACGGTGTGCTCAATAATTTCTCGGCCGCCTGTGTCTCACTAAGGCCAGCCTCACTGCGCATTTTGTAGTCGAACCAATTCACCATCTCGAACGCATTCATTTGGACATTGACGTTCTCATTGGCCTGTCGAAGTAACGTGGAAACCTTGGGCCGTAACCCGTGCCACAGCGGCCCATCCACGTTGAGCAGAATGCATTTAATGTCGAAAGTGCCCTCCCCGCGCCTCACAACACGTTCGACATAACCTTGCTCACCCAGGCCGCTTATTACCTGCTCGGCAAAGCGCGGCACGACCAACGCATGCAATTCATTGCGCAGCGCAGCAACATCTTTCCTGATCATGGCCTCATGCATTTCCGAAAACGGCTTCAAAACGTTCAATAAGGGTGTTACGTCGCCCGCCCAGTCTGTAACGAACCGCCGCAGGAACGCTCGCTCTCGCGCCCGCATTGTCCGGTCCTCATTCTTGACGGTCCAAGCAGCGTATCTGAACAGAGACTCGATGATCTGCTTGATCTGATCTTCGCCGAAACATTTGGTCGCAGAATTATGCCCTCCGAGACTAAAAATCAACTGCTCCAGCAGAGTCTGGAGGCGATCAGCCTGCTGCAGCAATGCCAACACCTCCGAATCAATTGCCGCGTCCCCAGCTTGGCTCAAGAGTGCATCACGTGACCGGATCGTTGCGTCAACAACTTCTAGATAGATATCATTCCTACGTCGCCCGACAACGCCGGCATGCTTCGTCATCCACGCCTCGGCAGTTGCAGACTCAGGCTTCGCTTCCCAGGCTGCCCGGAACGCATCAAATTCCTTCCACGTCACGGCATGAGGCGCCTCCGCAACGTGTATCTGGTAAGAGAGCGTCTTGGATTCGTTTAGCCAGACGTCTGTCGAGTCGGCAATACGCTGCAACACGCTGATTATTCGCACCCGCTTCTCAGCCTCGAGTTCCATCCCCAACTCGCGGCACGCCTCATCTAGGGCATCTGTAAGGTGCTTGCCAACCCTGTCTTCGTTGGTATTCTCCATAGACGACATCATCTGCGCGCTCGCTATCGACGCCCAAACCTTTTTGTTACTGAAGAATCGTTGCGCCAACTGCGGATAAAGAATCTTCAGGACATTCGCGGAAAGGATGATCGACCACTCGAGTTCCCTCTCGTAGTGTCGCTCGATCTGCGGTTTCAGAAGGGACAGGAGGCGGATGAATTGTCTGAGCACACGGGCATTCTGTGGGAGAAACGGCAGGATCTCGTCCATCGCGGCCACAGGAACATACTCACAGTACCGCGCTAGATCAACATGTGCCAGCGTACGCATGCCTTCCGCACTCGGCTCGGGAAGCCAACGCGGGTAATCAATGATTTTCTCCAGGAACTTGAGGCCGTCTCCGAAGCCTGGATGGTACTCGCCAAGCACTTCCCCGACGACTACGGGATCGAATGCGCAGACGAATACGAAGCCAGGCACGTCCATGACTTCCTTAAGTGCGAAGAGAATCTCTGGCACCAGGTCAGGCTTCGTTCTATCAAGGTCGTCCACTAACACCATGATTCTGCGGTTCCCAAGGATCTGACGAACCTCCTTGAAGTCCTGTTCGCCGAACTCCAGCAAGCGTGTTAGACAGCCAATGCCGCTCTCGACAGTGTCCCCGGCTTGTTCGCTCACCATTCCAGCGGCTGAACCGGCGAGTTTGCCCACAATGGTTCCGACCTTGTTGACCCATACCTTCGCTTTGGCCTGCCGCGTCATCCCAACAGCCCCGAGTTGCACCTTAAGTTGCTTGAGAACCGCCAGCACGAACCCACGCCACAGCTCATCCCGTCCGCGGAACTGCCATGGGTTGAACCAAACAACAACGTGCTTATCTTCACGAGCAAGGTTCGCCACGAAGTTCAGTATCGAAGTCTTGCCGCTGCCCCATTCTCCGTAAACTCCGATGCGGACAGACCATTCGTCCGGACCAGTTGTAGCAATCCCGTATATTTCTTTGGCGAGTGGCCAGCGACCCAGATGGTCGTCGGCTTGTGTGCAAGCTGCCGCGTCGAATCCTCTTCGTGTCGCTGTGTCATTCATGCCACAATCCTCATGCGCCACCGCCCTCATCACCGGTCTCTCGGCAATCGTCCCCGCTCCTCCGCCATGTCATCGCGCCCCACTCGGCTACAATCCAGGGGGTTGCAGCAACTGTTTTGCGCCGGATGTTGGCCTATTGCCCCGTCCCAGCGGTTAACGCGCCGAGCCGCGCGTAGATTCAGATGGGACACGCCGTCCCTTCTTTGTGCCCGATGCGAACCTGGCGAAATCAAATCGGCTGACATCTTTTGCTCCATGGTCAAGGATGGCGGCATTCACCGGGTGGTCGAATGTGTAGAGCCGTTTTCCGGCCGCAAGCAGTTCCAGGCTGAGAGCCTCGATCTTGCTGCCGGGGGCGGCGTGGGCCACGACCACGGCGGTCGCCAGATCGGCGACGATGCGGTTCCGGGCCATGGCGGTCTTGGCGGTGACGTGGCGGACGTTATCCTTGAACGGGGAGACGATCAGGAGCCGCCCTTCGGCGACGGCGGCGCGGCAATCCACGGGCTTCGAGGGGATGCGCTTGATCATGCCGCGGCCCAGACACCAGATGACCGGGTGCGGGGAACGGAGTAGGATGCGCAAGCATTCCTCCTCCATCGGGGAATGAAACCCGCTGATGACCGTCACGCCGATTTCGCGAAAATGTTTGGCAAGGTCATAGGCATCGAGGATCAGTTTGCCGGGGCATTTCGTGGAGCAGAAGAGGGCGACCATCGGACGGTCGAGGATGGCGCGGTCGCCTTGGGTTGCAAGGGCTGGGTTCACGCTTGGACTCCTTTCCTTTTTCTGGCAGGCTTCGCTCGGAAAAGGATAATCTCGGAGGAGGCCTTGGATCTATTCTCGGGGTCGTCGCTCATGCTCGGTTGTCCTTCAATGGGCCGTGGCCGATAGTGGCCTCGATCCGCAGAGTGAGGCGTCGCGAAAAATCGTCCCACTGCTTTTCGGTCCATGGGACAATGCTGTATTGGCGTGTGTCGAAGTGTACGCCGCCTGGAGCGTCGATGTCGGTTTGTCGGCAGGTCCAGATGACCGGTTTGCCGAGGCCCATGGCAAACCCCGCCTCGAAGTATGCTCCGGCATTTTTATCTGTGAGGTCCGCGACCACGAACCGCGACTTGCGGATTTCGGCCACGATCTCATCATCTATGCGGTTGTTGTGTTCCTTGCTGTCGATGCGCCTGGGCGCGTAGCCTGCGGCAGAAATGCCCTTCTGCAATCCCGCCATGTTAAGTTCGTCCGCGACCTCCTTCGGACTGAATGCCATCGCTATAAAACCCTGGGGCAAGACATCGGCACCGATGCCGGAGAGATAGGCCCATCCCGCAGGGGTGATTCGATACCCAGGCGGGCACCCAAAACCAGGCGCCTCAATCTTGACGACAAGGTCTTGATTCAAAAGGAAATCCAGACAGAAATCGCACTCGTGTGCGTTCTCGCAAAAGCCGATGGCGCAATCAACTCTGGAATCAATCTCCATTACCTCGCCAAGGTATCGCGTCTTCCTCCGTATGGCCTGCATGAACAGGTCCGCCTTCGATCGTACATCGGTTGCGCCGGGGATGGGGAAGGGCACCAATTTCCGTAGCTCATCCATCGACTCGCACGCCATAACAGTAACGTGAAATGGTTGCTTGTATACATCCCAATGGTATCGAGTGATGCCGGAAACAATATGCATCGGAACGTTAAGAGTTTGCGATCCAGCCCGAAAGGCTAAATAGTACTCGCCGCACCGCGGGCAATTGTAAAGCTTTTCTCGCGTTTGATCTTCCATCAACCCCGCGTTGGAGTTGTTACATATTGGGCATGGTGTTGCCGTGTCATTCATTCGGTGCTTCCCTCCTCATCGCCGCCGTCACGGCCCATGCGGGACTCAAAGTCGTACAGATAATATACGCTATAGGATGATTCACTGGTTCACCTGGAATCTGCGCGCGGCCACAGTGTGAAGTGCAAGTAGCGTTTTGACGGCCCCAACAATACCGAGTGCCAACTGGCAGCAGCCAAAATAGTACTCATCCATCTGTTCTTCGCTGGGTTCAGCAGACGTGACCTCCCGATCGACGTCATCAAGAAAGCTAGTCTGCAGAGCTGTCAGCTGAACGCCTGACAACCGGTGGAGATTTCGAATTGAACGATCCGATGGAATCGAAACGCCTTCGGAAAGCAGAACCGCCTCAAATGCTCTCTCAATGGACCAGCGGGCAACCAGACCGGCGGCGCGCTTGCCTTGTGGGTTCTGCGAGCCCCAATCCTCAATTGGCAAGGCTTTGATTACGTCAGCGCATTGTATGATCAGATTGAAATGCGGTGCAGTCATTCCCTAGATCCCCTCCCCGCCGCCGTTGCGGCCCATGCGGTACTTGATGTCGTAGTTGATGATGAAATCCAGTTCCTCGTCCGTGAAGCCGTAGTGCGTCGCAAGCATTTCGTCGATCTGGTCAATTATGGACTTGGAGTGCTTCGGATAGAACTCGTCATATACGACTCTGCCGGTTGTTTTGTATTGACATTCCTTTCGGTTCTTATGGCGCTTCAAGTCTGCGGAGAGGCGGCGCGTGAGTTCTGACAGGCGATGCTTCATTTGGTCAGGCATTTCAGCAAGGCCGAGGGGAAACGTCTCGATTTCCCGCATATTCAGATGACGGCAGTCTGAGAGAATGATGAACCACCAATAGAACAATGAACTGTTCAGAGCTGCAACGAGCACTGCTGCATCAACCGTGGATGACAGAGACACGGTTTTGACCTGAGTAGACAGTTGCTCTCCTGCTCGTTCGTTCCAAAAGTAGGGCGCAAAATCCATCGCTCGAATCCAGTACTGTGGGGCGTTGTGGAAGTAGATCCGGACGCCCCGTAACGCGCCGGCAAGAGACATACGCACGGACTTGAAATGAGACAGTCTGTCTCGTACGCGCTTGCCTTGTTCCTGCCCGATCTTGGGAATAGCGCCCCGCATTAGGTAATCTGATATGTCTGCAAAGCAGAGAGTGTTGAAGAGGACGTCACGGGTTTCGGAATACCAGCGGTTATAGCTTGTTGCGAAAACGTGCCGTGTGTCTTGAGCGCCCTTCTTACCAGTGAAGACAGTTGCCCGTATATGTTCAAGGCCGTCGAACAAGCGAGCCGGACGGTCGTCAAAAGTTGCGAACCAGATATTGCTTGTCTGGGAGAGGCATTCATTCTGGAGAGTAATCATCCTATCCGTGCATACAATCGGTAGTTGAACGATCATGCCAATGCGAGCGTTTGGACGCAAAGCATCGAAACAGCGTTCAATAACGTATGCGTAGAGGTTTCCACATTCTTCCGTCCTATACTGGCGAATACGATAGTCGCGGCACACCTCTCTATACTCAACA
>JAAYDL010000165.1 GCA_012729265.1 Lentisphaerota bacterium
CGCCGTTAGCGGTCGGACAGATCAGCGGAATGCTGAAGCTGAATTTTTCAACCGGCAGCGTCGATATTCCGGTTGTGGGCGATGTTACTCCGATTTTGCAGGCCACGCCGGAGCAGATTCGGTTGTCCTCTACGTCAGCCGGGGGGGTAAAGCGTATGGCCATGCTGCGCAGCGGCGACGGACGCGCCTTTGATCTGCTTTCTGCGGAGCTGAAGGATGCGGAGGGAACGGTATCGTTTAAGAAGCTGAGCGAGGGCAAGTGGCAGCTTTCGCTTTCCGTACAGGCGGAGTCTGTTGCACCCGGCGCGGCGTTGGAGGTGAAAACCTCGCTCGAATCACAAGCGTTGATCCGCATTCAGCTGGTGAAATGATTTCCGTGGATGCATGGGAAAAGGAACCACGGATGAACGCAGATGGAGACGGAAGGCTCAGGTGCATGGATATTCGACAGAATGATTTTGGACAGAATGATTTTCCGTGGGTGCATAGAGAGGTTTAAACCGCAGATTAACGCGGATGAACACAAATTCAGGAAACTTCGTTAACTTAGCGCGCTCTGCGCCTTTGCGTGAGACACAATACACGGATGGCTTAGGTGCTCGGCTCAAGGCAGGATAATATTTCGTGGGTGCACGGATCTCAACCGCGACGGCGGGAAGAAGCGAAAAGGTGCATAGCCCATCTTTCGCTATCCGACCCTGAAAACAGATTTTTTCTAGGGGGTGGCGTACAAATTCCCCAATGTTTTCGGGGTTCTTATCCAAAAATGGGCCGTAATGCATACGTTTCCGTTTTACGGCTCCTTTTAGTCGCCTCTCTCGGCCTATGGTGCTCGAGTGCCCGTTGACGATCCGGTTTTCCGAGGAAGAATCGGGGCACCTATCTGAGGGCGCACAAACGAATCATGAACAAGTGCCGTTCTTTGTTCAGGTGCCGGGAACCTGTGCGTCTCACAGGGAAAAACGTGGGAAACGGAAATTTCCCGGGCGTGCAATCCGCATGGCGGCGGGAATTTTCTGAAAGAGAATGTTGATTCGAGCACGCATTCCGAGTACAACTGTCGGCCTTTAGAAGCGGGAGTAATTCAGTGGTAGAATGTCAGCTTCCCAAGCTGTACGTCGCGAGTTCGAGTCTCGTCTCCCGCTCCAATTTCCAACGACATAAGGCCCTGTAAATCAGGGCTTTATTTGTTTTCAGGGGCAATGGTTCATTTAAAAAACTCTACTCTTCCCGAAGGATATCGTCGAAGGAACTTTAGCCGAGCCTTCTTTTCACACGTTTCGTGCTGGTTGCCGGAACAGCGATTATTCAGACATCGTTCGTTCGACGTTCGTGGTCATGTCCATTCTGCAATCAGCTCTTTGACCCGATTGTTTGATCGTATACGTCATGGAAATAGTGGAACGATTGCTCTCCTCCATTGGGCGGGTGAGGTTAAGTATGATCTCTCCATTCGATTCGATGGCACAGCGCTGTATTTGAGCTCGCTCACCCGAAGGGAGCTGAACGTCGGTGGGGCTGGTTAATTTAAATAGGCAGAGTGTTGAAAGTTTGGCAATTTTTTCCCCATTATGATCGGATACGCTCTCCAGTGTCACTGCAGTGGGGATCTTGAATTCCGGGAATTGGTCGTTGGGAATGGTAATATGCCACACCGCCCCTACGGCAACGGGGTGGTCCGGCATGTAGTCAATCGATCCGGCTATAAAGCTTTCAGCTACCCTTTTAGGGGGCTCAAGGTCCTTTGCGATATCGCTCATGAATTGAAATCCGTCTTTGAAACCCGAGGTGTCTTGGGTGAGCTCCGGGTTCGTCAAATCTCCGTCATTAAACCGCAGTGTGTTGGACCATTCCTTCAGCTTGCTTAACTCCTGAATTAACGATCTTCGAACCTGCTCTTCCGGAGGAGTATAACTCAACATTTCTGAGGGTGAGAACGGAGTGTGCTCTATGGTATCTTCGCTGGAAGCACTGATGTTGTTGTATTGAAACGACATGCTTACAATTCGGCAATCGGCTTCATACGGATCGCTTTCGTCGTCCGTAGAAATCGGGTTGCATTCCAACTGGCGTTCGTAGCTGATATTGATGTAGACCTTTTGGCCTCCCGATCGCATTTGAATGCTGCCGTCAGCGCTTTCTGTCGTGAGCAGGGTTGACGTCGGACCTTCCATGACCAGATCATATTTGGGTCCTTTCCCCTCTTTTGGCTCAGGGAGCTTTTTCCCGCATGAGGCGAGAAGAAGAACGCAGAGTGCCGCTGTTACAGCTCTAAAGGGGCGCATTGTTTGAAAAAATTCCATACTCGTGTTCTCCATTATGTGTGCATCTAATTGCATACATCCAACGATTAGGATTTTATCTGTCCAGCTTCGCTCAAACATCAAGATTCCCCCGTGGAACATTGATGGCTGGATGGATAAAATCCTGTTGGACTGAGCCGAGGACCGAGGTGGAACACAGGCACACCCA
>JAAYDL010000166.1 GCA_012729265.1 Lentisphaerota bacterium
GGTTGAAGATAACCATCGTCCTAAAAAAGTCGCATTGACCGCCGTAATGCGGAAATTAATTATCGCCGCGAACTCAGCCGTTAAAAATCCTGATTTTTTGGTTGTCGTTTAACACCGTTGCTTCGTGTTTAATTAATCGTTCCTCGGCAAATACACGGAGAAGGTGCAGCCTTCGCCGGGTCGGCTCTCCACATCGATGCGCCCTTTATGCGCGTTTACGATGAACTGGACAATACTCAATCCAAGTCCGCAGCCTTCGCTGGAGCGTGCCAGCGAGCTGTCGACCTGATAAAAATGGTTGAATATTTTGTGGATCTGCCGCCGCGTGAGGCCGATACCGTTGTCGGCCACCGCAAAGCAGATCTCCTCGTTGTCGACCGTGAGCGAGAGCCGAATCTGTTTGTCGGCTCCGGTATATTTGCAGGCGTTGTCGAGCAGGTTGATGAGAACCGTCACGAGCGCATCGGCGTCGACCGTGATCTCCGGAAGATCCTCCGTAAGGTCCATTTCCAGTTTGCAGCCGTTCGCTTTATATTTGGTGCAGATGGACTCCACCGCGTTCTCGACAATATCGGTCGGCGCGGTCGGCAGCATGGTGAAGGCGTTGCGGTTGCGCTCCATGCGCGAGAAGGAGAGAAAGTTTTCGATCACGCGGGTGAGGCGCTCGTTTTCGCGTGCGATCATGTTCAGATATTCCTCCGCGTGCGCCTCGTCGCGCACCCTTTTTTCGAGGAGCGTATCGACCAGCAGGCGCATCGAGGCCAGCGGGGTTTTGAGCTCATGCGAGACCGTCGCAATAAAGTTGTTCTTCATTTTATTCAGCCGAATCTGCCGACCGACCGCCTGACCCGCAAATAGGCCGACCAGCAGGATCACCAGAATCACCATCGCGCCAGTCCAAATGTAGACCGTAATCTGTCGGCTCGCCGCTTTGTTGAACATATCGCCGTCCGCAAAAAACAGTTCAATGTGACCTTCCGGAAAACCGGTCGGCAGCGGAGCCGAGACAATCGCGTCAATGTCTTCTCCGGCGCTGCCGCCGATCAGACGGCCCTGCGCATCGAAGATCCGGAACTGTAGCTCTTCGTTGTTCAGTGCATCGCGATAGCCCGACAGGGCTGACATCAGCCCCTCGTCGTCCATCAGAATGAGCATTTCGTTCAGCGGAGTTGAATGGCGCACCGCATAGAGCCGCTCTGCACCGATGTTGATGCGCCGAATCTGATCGACCGGATAGTCGCTTACAGACACAACGTCGCGCGCTGTCAGCGAAAGCGACTCCGCCGCGATCAACTGCTTGAGCGATGCAGAAAGGTCGTCGTTTGCGTCCAATTCCGTGCCTTGCAGGGTTTCCAGAAACCGGCGGGCAATCAAGAGATTTTGCGCCGACGGAAGAAACTCAGCGCCGGGCTTAAACAGATCGGCGGCGAGTTGTTCCACCAGCGAAGTCGTCAGTGGATGCGCCTCCAACCTTCCGGCCTCTTTGAGCTGTGTGAGCAGCAACAGGCGAGACGATGCGGACGATGGAGCTGAATTTGCCATCGCGGCTGAAAACGCGGCGTCCCAACGCTCCAGCTTTGCCAAACAGCGGATCTGACCTGCCGCCGCGCGCGGGTCTCCGGATGTTGTCAGCTGTGCATATTGCTCCGCCGCCGCCTCAATATTCTGCTCCACAAATTCCAGCTGCCACGCCGCATTGAGCTGTTCTTCCGAAAGAACATTAGAGGCCGACGGATCGCCCGCAGAGGGGAAGGCGGGCGATCCGTCAGAACTCCAAATCAATACACCCTGGAGCTGTTCTTCCAGCACCAATCGCCGCAGCAGCCCATTTGGATCTTTCAGCCAGTCCGTTGAGTTGAGTGCATCCAGCTGCACATGGAGTTGATGCTTAGCCTTTGCACTCGCCTCTTTCAGCTCGCCTTCGTAGAGCGCCCCCAGCTTCTGACGGATCACCAGCCGCTCGTTGATCACCACCCGGCTCATAAACCAAAGCAGGCTGACCGTCGGCAGCACGATGGCTGCCGACAGAAGAACGATCCATTGAAACTGACTGCGGCGGTTCACAAGACCCATTCTTTAATGCTCAACAATATGCTCTAATCTTCATTCACCAGTTTGAGGATCTCTTTTTTAGCATCGTTGTATTCTTCTTCGGTGATGGCATTCTGGTCGCGGGCCTGCTGCAGATCCATGATTTCCTGACCGACCGTCGTCGTGCGAGTGTACTGAACGCTTCCCTTGTTGAACAAGGCACATCCGGAAAGCCCGCAAACCATCAACCCTCCGGCCAATATTATTTTGATTCTATCTTTATTCATTTCTTCTCCCTTTCCTATTATTTACAAAACAGCGTCTTATTGGCCTTCCAAAACAGCACGGCCCCAAAGATTGGGATACTGCCATGCGTTGTCGGTATCGTCCTGCCAGCCGATCATCGCGTTGCGCCCGGAACCCGACTGGTTGTCGTTCACAATAACATCCATTCCGATGACGGTTCCAACGCCCGGCGCTGGCGTTTCAAGCGTTGGCCACGGAAAGGCGGCTTCGATGCAATAGCCCTTTTCGGTTTTCTTGAACGCATACTTGACGCCGTCCATTTTTTCATGCTCGCATTCCGTCAAGGTTGGGTCCGATTCGTCCCAAAGGAAAACATACCAGTAGTCGGTCGGTCCGAGTACATTCTGCTTGGCATCCGTGGCATCGATGTATAGAGCCACGCTGTCGTTCAAGTACCACTCCAGCTCTGGATCATGGTTCGGTGTATTGTCGGTCACATCCAGAAGATAGTAGAGGTTGTCCGCGTCCCAGAGCATCTTGAATTCGGCCGCGAACACGCTTCCCGGAACAGGTGCATCGATCACGTCCGAATAGGCCGCCACCTTCTTTGAAACGGGATTCGCCACGGCCGCGTTCCACGCCGCATCCGCCTGTCCATCAATCACCGGAACCAGTTCGGCCCGCACAGCCCCAACCTTGGCCGGCAAGAGCTTGGCGAACCGCGCGGCTCGTTCCTCTTGCTCGATCCTGATTTGCTCTTCCAGTTTGCGTTCAGAAATTTCATCCATGACGGTTTGGACGCTCTGCAACGTTGTCATCAACTCCGTAAGCGGAGGAATGCCCTTTAATTCGAAGCTCAGTGAAAGCGACTGCGGCTGTTCATCCGTGTAGAGCGCAAAACTGGTGGCTTCCATCAGCGCGGCCAATTGGTCCAATACCTCCCTGGCTTGCGCCGCTTCTTCGGCATCCAGATCACTATCTTTGATGGCCTGGTCGACGATGATTTCCATTATTCCGCCGGCATTCCACAGGATCAGCTTTTCGGTGCTGCCTACATGGTCGGAAATGGCCTGCTTCAGTACACCGCCGTCATTCACAGATTCATGCTTCGCAAGGGCATTGCCGGCGTCATCCACCACGCTCTGCTCCAAACCGATCAGGATAAAGCTGCCGGTATCGCGTATCAGCAGCGGCAACGGTTCCGGCGATTTCGCCAACAGCATGTCGAGCGTTTCGAGAACGGGTCCCGTATCCTTGCAGGCAATCGCCAAGCCGGGACGGAAAGGCATTCCTTCCAGCGCGGTTGAGTAGCCGGGAAGCAGGAACAGATCAATCTGTTTGATGTTTTCGAAAAAGGCGGAGGGGATTTCCTCCTCCAGCGCATTCTGGATCAGCATGCGCAGCTGCTGGACCTGAGCGGCGTTCGCGTCCGCTGGGGCCACCGAGGCCAACGCAATGGCGGAGGAGGGGACCGCCTCCATCCCGGCGCGATCAAGGGTCGGGGTCTTAATCATCTCATAGATCAGGTTCTGCATGCCGTCGTTCAGGTTGAGCGTGGCGGTGATCCCTGCACCGTCATCCTTGATGGCTGCGGTCATCACGAGGTCGTCCATGCTGGCGAGATTGGCGATAGACGCGATAAGCCGGACTTCGGGGGGAAGATCGGGAACGGTCTTTTGAATGGCTTTATACAACCCATCGATATCGCCCCATAGTGTCACAAGGTTTTTCCGCCGGGCCTGTTTGTCGAGCCGCTTGAAAGAGGCGCTCTCCGTTGCCAGGCTCGGTTCCGAGCTTTTCCCCTTGTACTGCTTGATGCTCCATTCTAGGCGTTCGGCGGGATAGGCGACCAGGATGATTTTGGTGTCGTAGGCAATGCTGGGTCCATCCGGAATCTGCATCACGGGCATCCCTTCCAGTTCACCTGTTGGACGGCCCGTCAAGCCCAGCGCCGCGACGAGGGTTCCCCGCAGCGCATCGCTCTCTCCCGGGTCCACCACGGCGATAAATGAAGGGGTTTCATTTTCCGGACCGATATCGCAAACGCCAAGAGCCAGAGTTTCCATCTTTCCCAGTTCGGCGACAATGCCGGGAGCTGCAAGGATGGCCATAATGACCTCCTTCGGCAACTCGTCGACGTTATCAGGCCACTGCCCGTCTTCGATGTCGATCTTCGCAAAATCGTCCAA
Source organism: Lentisphaerota bacterium (assembly GCA_012729265.1). Taxonomy (GTDB): domain Bacteria; phylum Verrucomicrobiota; class Kiritimatiellia; order Kiritimatiellales; family Pontiellaceae; genus Pontiella. The sequence continues at coordinate 4,467 of JAAYDL010000166.1, forward strand.
CGAATCGCTCTCAAGCCTCTTTCTTAATAGTTCCAGCGCTTTGGCGGGACTTCCCAGTTCCACATAGGCCAGCGTGTCGGCGGGCATCAGCGCGGCCGGATCAAAGATTGAGATTTTATCCAGCAGCGGCTTGGCTTTTTCTAGGACTGCGGTTTGATCCGCATAGTCATAGATCAATCGGTTCAGCACCGCCTGAGCGCCGGCCTCGTCATCGAGACGAATATAGCAGACGCCCTGATGAAAGAGCGCCTGTGCTTTGTGTTTCGCGGGGGCCGAGGCATCGCTCATGACCTTCTCATAATAAACGATGGCCTCCGGAAGATTGCCCTCAATCTCCTCGGCATAGAGCCCCTGTTGAAGTAATTCACCTGATGTCTGCGCATGAATCTGCGCTCCGGTCAGCATCAGCATCGAAAGAATAACGGCCGCTCCGTATTTCCTGAATCTCATAATTTATCTCCGCTCAATTTTTACACACTCTACAAAACCCACGACGGGTTTCATAGTTCGATTGCAAACGGAAAACATCTCCGTTTGTTCTGAGCGTAAGGTAGAGAATGAATGTTACCGTTTTGATACGGATTGGTCTTTTTACTGTGCAAAATGAGCCGCGTTACTTTTTCAGCATTTGATAGACGAAGGATAGCAGTTCTTGGGGAGAATAGGGCTTGTTGATCAGCGCGCTTCCGGCTTCAGGGGTAATTTCCATCGGGAGCGTGTCGGCCGTGTAGCCGCTGGAGAAGAGCACCGGAATATCCTCGTGATGGGAAGCCAGATATTCATAGACCTGCCGCCCGTTGCAGCGAGGCATAATCACATCCAGAATCGCCAGTCCGATTTCTGCATGGTGTTGATCGATTAACGCTTTTGCTTCCACGCCGTCAGCCGCTTCCAGTACATCGTAGCCCGCCCGTTTTAAAACCTGCACACCGATTCTTCGGACATCAGGCTCATCTTCGGCCAAAAGAATAGTTCCAGACCCTTTTGGGATATTGGAGATGTCATTGACCGATTTCTCCTTTGATTCTTTTTGATCGAGAGGAAGAAGAATTACAAACTCCGAACCCTTTTGTTCCTCGCTGTACGCAGTGATGGTGCCCCCATGCTGCTTAATAATGCCGTACACCACCGCCAGCCCCATGCCGGTTCCTTGGCCTAAACCTTTGGTCGTAAAGAAAGGTTCAAACAATCGCTCAATGACGGCATCAGACATTCCGATACCGTTATCGCGCACAATAAGTTCAAGATAATCTCCCGGTTTGAGTTCTGTTGCATCCGGGTCGTCATCTGTCAACGTACGGGTTCCAAGAATAATATTAATCCGTCCGCCGTTCGGCATCGCATCCCGGGCGTTCAGACAGAGGTTAAGAATGACCTGCTCAATCTGCCCTTTATCCGCAACGATCGGAATCGGCTCCATAGAATAGGGCTGAACCTGTAAATCGATGTGTGAGCCCAGCACCCGACGCAGCATTATGGCCATTTCTTCAACCATCGCATTGGGATCAAACCGTTTGGCTTGGAGCATCTGTTTGCGGCTGAAGGCCAGCAGCTGGCGCGTCAGATCGGCCGCGCGTTCGGCTGCTCTTTGAATGATTTCGGTGTCTTCAAGCAGCTCTGGCGAATGGGTTGCGTCCTCTTGCATCAACGATGCGTGACCGACGATAATCTGAAGAATATTGTTAAAGTCGTGGGCAATGCCGCCGGCAAGAAGTCCGATCGCTTCCATTTTCTGTGCAGAACGCAGTTGTTCCTGAGCAGTAAGGAGCGCCTCCTCGGCGCGCCGACGCTGCAGAATACTTATGGAGAGAACCATAATTATCACGATCAGCACAAGAATGATCGATCCGGCAATAATCAGCCGGGTGCGGTGGATTTGAAAAAAGCGGTTAGGGGCATTGATTACATGGGTATTCGGCGGAAGAAGATCTTCGTCCATCCCGAACTTCTTGAGTTGGCGGTAGTCCACTTCGAGCCGCTGAGGCGAATAAGGGATCACAGGAATGGAATCGATATGCTCTCCATCGAGAACCCGCTGAGCGATTTCCCCTACAGCCTCTCCATGGTCGCGCGCAACAATCATTCCACCACCAATGCCGTCCCAGGAATAGATCGACCAGTCTACATCTCCCGGCGGACGGGAAGTTAAAAAAATGGGGACGTTTGTTTTCGCTGACAGCCTCTCGCTGAATGTTGGATTATTATAATTAACTGTTCCCTGAGCATCGGTTGTGACATCGAGAATTATGCCGACCCAGTCGTTGGGCAGGGCGGCCACGCGTTCGAAAAGCTGTTCATTGGTCCAGTCATCGTAATAGGTGAAATCATAACGGTCCGCATACTGCGGAGCAAAGGACTCAAAATTGCGGCGGGACTCCATGCCGCTTTCACCTTGATTGCTCAGCACCAGAATGTGTTTGGCCTTCGGACAAAGGTGCTCGATCAGCTTAAATGTTCCGCTGTAATCCGACTGTTCGGCCACGCCGGTAATCTTTTTTTGCCCCTCAATCATTTCGGGGAGGAAGCGGTTTAACCCTCCGAACACCACCGGAATTTCAGCGCCCAGACGCTCCCGATTCCGAAGTACAAAATCAAATGCTGCATTATCGATCGTGATAATCAGATCCGGCGGCATAAATTGGCATTTATATTCGATATCATTCAGCAGCCAATTTTCGCGAAGCGGATCTGGAAAGCGGCGGGAGTCGAGATAGCAGATAATGGGTCCCGCACCAAAATTGTTGGCCTGTATTTTAAAAAGGACGCCCTCGAGGATTTCGTCACTCCACGGATAACCGGGCGAATAGGAGTTGATGATCAATACATTGGGCGAAAATTCCGACGTACTCGGAGACGCCTCTTGTGCAAAAACCACATTTGAACAAAACAGAATTGCCCCCAAAAGCAGGGAAGGAAACAAATGGAATAGAGCGCATCGTTCCCTTCTCCATGGACGAATCCGTTGACATAGTCGTCTCTTAATGCCGTCTCGTTCCAAATCAGTACGTTGTGTCCTGTTTTGATTCATTCTGACTTTCTTTTCGCGCGAGCAACAATCAGAAGGTGGAGCCTCCGCCCCTAAAAAAAATTCCCCCTGAACATCCGAGTTAAGCGTAGTTGGGGCAGTAAAGAGCGTCAGTGGTGAGCCGCCTTCTTCCCCTTCCCCAAAAACACCGTGAAGCCTTGTGTGCTAGCAAATAAAATGCCAATGCTGAAAGGTTTTGACGGGAAACTTATATTTAGAAATCGATTAAAAGCATAAATAATTCTTATTTTTCTGCCGCACTGAAGATGCAATAGAAAAGATTCGCCATATTAGGTCAAACAGGCTGATTTGACCTAAACCAGTGGTCCTAAAACAAGGGTGAGCGCGTTCAGCGATGGGTAGACTGGCAGACTGA
>JAAYDL010000167.1 GCA_012729265.1 Lentisphaerota bacterium
CAAACAACAGACCCGTTGGCGGCTCTTGACCATCGGGATCGGTGCGGACCACTACGAGGCCCGGGCGGTTAAGATCGGCGACTGGACCGGGGCGCGGCTGGCGCTGGACGAGTTTTTCACCAGAGTCTGCAAACTCGTTGAGGTCGATCTGGCTGTAGGCTCCCTGCTGTATAGGGACGGCGAGGCCTGTGTCTTTTCGTTCCCAGGGGAGCGATTCGGCCATGACAAACAAGGGTACCAAGGCGATGATCTGCAGGTCGCAGATTGGCAAAGCTGGATGGCTGAACAGATGGACGGTTATGCTCGTGACGCCAACCTCGAGATGCCTCCCTATTGCCATATCAGTGAGCCATCCCGCTCTCTTGTCGGGATGACGGCTGAAATCCGGAAGGCGCGGGAAACGATGGCCGTGCCGCTTCACCGCAACTGGCAAATTCCCGGGCAGGATTCGCCGGATGGCCATGTTTGTCCGGTATGTCTTGTGCGCAGAAGCCGCTCAGGGACAGACAAGCAAAGGCCTTGCGACCCGTGCAAAGAGCGGCGGACTCACCGCCTGAACATGTGGCTTAAGGGAGAGTCCGGATCAGACTCCATCTGGATCAGCGAGGTGGCCGACGCGAATGATCGAGTTGCCCTCGTCACAATGAGCCTGGACATTGAGCCGTGGCTTGATGGAACCCGCCTGGATGCACTCAGGACCCAGGCCATTCCGGAATGGCGCAAGTTCAATCCTGAGCTACTTGAATTTTGGCAAAAAGATGAAAACAAAAGAACGAAAGAACCGAACCCAATCAATATAAAGCGACCGCTTGACAGCCTTCAGCAAGAAATAATGAACCGGCTTGGGCAGTTCAAGGAAGATGACTTGCTGCTCTGCAATCTCCAAGAAGGTTACCGGCACGCGAAAGTGAAAAATGACAAGAGGAGCGATGACGAAATATGGAACAACTATTTCTCCCTGATTGTCGAAGATCGAACTCCCGACGACCAGCCAGAATGGAAAAAAGATGACTTAGGCCGTAATGCCGCATGGCTCGCCCATCAGTTGTTCTGCAAGCTCGCCTCACCTGGCCGTATCTATCGCTTTGAGCGGGAAGCCGAGGACTTCTTCAAAGCCTTGCTTGCCGAATTCCGCGAGATAGCGGCCGCAGACCAGAACCGCTGGCGCGTGCGCCGTTTGGTTATCAAGCCCGATAACGGCTTTTCCGGTTCGTGGGAAGACCGGCAGACCTGCGGCGGACGTTATGGGGATGCTCCCGTAAGCCTGTTGTATCGGGAACAGACCAAGGATTTCCTCACCATCTGCAACCTGGCCCGACTTCTGAAACCGGAGCAAGACAAGGATTGCCTGCGCGGGATCACTCTGGAGTTGAAAGCGGACGATAGCATGGACGCCCAACGACTTGTGGTGCATTCGGCAGCAGACGATGCAGGCGCTCTGGGCGTTTATCACCCGGTGATCCCCCTTGAGCTTTCCCCGATGCGCTTTCGGGTCCTTTTGCCGCTTGATGCCGCATCGGCGTGTGTGGACAAGGCGATCGAAAAGTGGCAGGAACAATTCGGCTGCGTGTGGGACCGTTTGCCGCTTCGGGTCGGGGTTGTGGCTTTCCCCAGGATGACGCCGTTTCAGGCCGTGATTGAAGCAACACGGAACATAGAAGATGAGCTGTATGAGAAAAAAGAGCCCGAAATCTGGCGGGTGACAGGATACGAAGCACGGGAGGGCGTCACTGCCCTCAGCCTCAAGTCTCTTGATCATCCGCATGAGCTTCTTAAAACCATACCCATCAGACTCCCCGATGGACGGGATGACGTGTTTTATCCGTACCTTACCGTGGAAGACAAGCAGGTCCGTTTCTCTCTGGATTTTCAGCATCCCAACGGCCAAGTCTTTCGACACGCGAAGGATTTGCGAAGCGGGGACGGGGTTCTCGTTTATCCCTCGCTTATTGCAACAATTTTCATGGATAGCACGGCCAGGCGGTTCAAACCTTTGAGCCGTAGACAGCTTACGGAATGGCTGCGGATGCGCGATCTCTGGCGGCTGATGGATCGGCATGCACAAAGCCAGACCGCGCTCCGCGAAGCATGGTCGGAGCTTATCGAGCGGCGCGGGGCCTGGCAAGGACCGGATGGGACATGGTTCGAGGGAGG
>JAAYDL010000168.1 GCA_012729265.1 Lentisphaerota bacterium
CAGTCCAAGTTGCTGCGTGCTATTCAGAACAAGCGTATTCGTAAGGTCGGTGGAACGGAGGAGTTTGATGTGGATGTCCGCATCCTTGCAGCCTCGAACCGAAGCTTGGAGACAATGGTCAAGGACGGCACCTTCCGGGAGGACCTGTTTTATCGACTGAGTGTTATTTCCATTGATATCCCGCCGCTGAAACAACGCATGGAGGATGTGCTTCCGCTGGCGCAACATTTTATTGAAAAAGAGTCTGAGGTTGGGGATGTTCCAGAGATTGATGAAACGGTGCGCGCGATTTTTCAGCATTATTCCTGGCCGGGTAATGTCCGCGAGCTGCAGAACGTGATTCAGCACTGCCTCACTTTCCAAAAAGGCAACCAGATTACGAAAGACACGTTGCCGGCAAAGTTGGTCATTTCCTATGAAGAGGAAGATCCCGGCTACACACCAAGCCCTGCGCGAGGTCGAGACGAGTTTGGGGGTGGAAAGTCGCTGAAGGCCTTTTTAAGGGCGAAGGAGAAAGAATATCTCAAAACGGTGATTGAGGCGATGGGTGGCGATAAAGTTGCTGCCGCGAAAGAACTTGACATTAGTTTGGCCACTTTATACCGAAAACTTCCGGAGGAGGAACAGGGCGTAAAATAGCTCCGTTCCTTAGTCAGCCCCGTTTCAACGGGGCTTTTTCTTTTATTATGAAACCGATTAACCAACGCAAAACGGATCACGTTAAGATTGCTTTCTCCGATCAGGGAATTGATCGTCGGAAATCTTATTTTGATCGGATTCATTTAACTCATCGAGCATTGCCCGAGCTGGATCTTGTCTCGGTTGATCCGTCGATCACCTTGCTCGGTAAGCGGTTATCTTTTCCTTTGCTGATTTCGTCAATGACCGGCGGCGCGGATGAAGAGCTGATCAAGATGAACCGGAATCTGGCGGTTGCTGCTGAAGCGGAGGGCGTGGCACTGGCGGTGGGATCGCAGCGCGTTTTGTTTTTGGAGCCCGCCGCGCAGGAAAGTTTTGCGTTGCGCTGCTGGGCACCTTCGACAGTGCTCTTGGGAAATTTGGGTGCAATTCAGTTGAGTAACGGAATGAATGTTCAAGATTGCGAAGCTGCGTTGAATGTCTTGGATGCGGATGGATTATTTTTACATTTGAATCCGCTGCAGGAAGTGATTCAGCCGGAGGGCGATACAAATTTCAGTCAACTGCACAAACGAATTAGCGAAGTGGTTCGGCAGCTCAGTAAGCCGCTGATTGTTAAAGAGGTCGGTGCGGGAATCTCGGCGGCGGATGTTGAACTTTTATGTGCTGCGGGGGTCAGGTACATCGATGTTGCAGGCAGCGGCGGAACCTCATGGAGTATGGTCGAAAGTCGTCGGAGTGCTGAACCTGAGCTGGGTGAGCTGTTTGCGGATTGGGGCCTTCCGACCCCGCTGGCACTGCGAAAACTGAAACCGTTCCGACCGGAGCTGACATTATTGGCTTCCGGTGGAATCCGAAACGGGATCGATATGGTGAAGAGCATGGTGCTTGGGGCGACAGTGTGCGGTATGGCGCGGCCTTTTTTGCGGCCGGCGCGCGAGTCGTCCGATGCGGTGCGTGTTGTGATTCAGCGGCTGCGGCGCGAGTTTGTTACGGCCATGTTTTTGTTGGGGGTTGGATTGACGAAAGATTTGTTAGGGAACGAGGAGCTTATTCTTGATGAACATTGGAATTGATCGGATCGCTTTCTATACCTCCCATTATTATGTGGATCTGAAAATGTTGGCAGAGGCTCGCTCCGTTGATGTCGATAAGTTCTACAAGGGAATCGGCCAGGAGAAGATGGGGATTCCTCCGCCGGATGAAGATGTGGTTACGCTCGGGGCCAGCGCGGCCTGGCCGTTGATGCGAGACGGTCTGCTGAACGATGTGGAGCTGGTGCTCTTTGCCACCGAGAGCGGGATTGATCAGTCGAAGGCGGCTGGAGTGTATGTACACGGGTTGTTGGAAATGCAGCCGCGCTGTCGCGTGGTTGAACTCAAGCAGGCGTGTTACAGCGGAACGGCAGCACTTCAGATGGCGATCGGATTCATTGCGCGTAATCCCGGCAAAAAGGCCTTGGTGATTGCTTCCGATGTGGCTCGCTATGAACTGGGAAGTCCGGGTGAGGCCACGCAGGGCTGCGGGGCCGTGGCGATGTTGATTGCAGAAAATCCGCAGCTCGTCGTCATTGAGCCCGAGAGCGGCTGCTATACCCAAGATGTAATGGATTTCTGGCGCCCAAATTATCGCTCCGAAGCGCTGGTCGATGGAAAATATTCCACCATGGTCTATATTCACGCGCTTTTAGAATCGTGGGCGCAGTACGCGGATCTGACCGGGCGGACGCTGAGCGATTTTGATCGGTTCTGCTATCACATTCCCTTTACAAAAATGGCCGAGAAAGCGCATCAGAAGCTGTGCCGAAAGCTGAAGGTTGAGCTTGATCCCGAGCAGATGCAGCATTTGCTGGAGGATTCGCTGCGTTACAGTCGCATCACCGGAAACTGCTACGCCGGCTCGATGTATGTGGGGTTGGCCTCGCTGCTGGATACAACGACAGCGGATCTTTCCGGGAAGCGCATTGGTTTTTACAGCTACGGTTCAGGGTGCGTTGGTGAATTTTTCAGTGGTGTGGTGCAGCCGGAGTACCGCAATTTCCTTTATGCCGATGAGCATCAGAATATGCTGGATAATCGGACGGAATTAACTTATCAACAATACGAAGACATCTTTAATTATGCGGTGCCGACGGACGGCGGGGAGTATGTTTTCCCGCAATACCGAACCGGTCCTTTTCGGTTTTCGGGGATCAGTCAGCACAAACGTGAATATGAGTCGTTGATGGAGTAGACGATGAAAGCAGTAGCGCCCGGAAAATTAATTCTCAGCGGGGAGCATTCGGTGGTGTACGGGAAGCCGGCCATTGCGATGGCGATTGACCGTAGCGCCGTGTTTGAACTCGCTCCTCATGCTTCCGATCAAATCTGCTTTGATCTCCCCGGGAGCACAGAGCGCGAATCGTTTACATTGATGGCGCTGCGCGATCTCAAACGCCGGGTGGAAAAGAAATATCACGAATTTCAGCGCGGCGAAATCGGCATCGGCTATGTGCTTGCTGCACCAGCGGATCTTTTCCGCTTTGCCTTCATCAATACCCTCGACGGCCTTCACCGCAAACTCGATTCCGGGCTGGTGCTGAAACTTCGATCCAGCATTCCGATGGGCTGCGGCCTTGGCTCTTCGGCGGCTACCGTACTCAGCGAGCTTCGGGCTATGGGGCATTATCTGCGCATCGACTTTAAGCCGGAGTGGTATTATGAATTCAGTCTGGAAGCTGAAAAGCTGCAACATGGAAACCCGAGCGGAGTCGATTCCTATATTTCACTCCACGGCGGATGCGCCCGTTTTGAGCAGGGTTCGGCCCGCTCCATGGCGCTACCGCGCATGAAAATGTTTTTGGTGCATACGGGTATTCCGCAAACAACCACCGGCGAATGTGTGATGGCCGTGGAGCGC
>JAAYDL010000169.1 GCA_012729265.1 Lentisphaerota bacterium
AAACCATCCAAATATTATGTAACGACACCAATCTATTACGTGAACGATAAGCCGCATATCGGCCACTCGTACACAACGATTCTGGCCGACGTGCTGGCGAATTATCATCGCCTGCTCGATGTGCCGACTCATTTTTTGACGGGAACGGATGAGCATGGACAGAAGGTGCAGCAGGCGGCGGACGCGAACGGAATTACGCCGCAGGAGCAGTGCGATCAGACGGTGGTTCGTTTTCAGGAGCTGTGGAAGCGGCTGGAAATTACGCACGACGATTTTATCCGCACAACGGAGCCGCGCCATAAAACGGTGGTTCAGCAGACGCTGCAGGAGCTGTTTGATCGCGACGAAATTTATAGAGCGGAGTATGAGGGCTGGTACTGCGTCGGCTGCGAGCGCTTCTTTACCGAGAAGGATTTGGTGGATGGAAACTGTCCGGAGTGCGGGCGCAAGGTCGATTCGATTGTGGAGTCGAACTATTTTTTCCGCATGAGCAAATATCAGGATTGGCTGATTCAGTATATTGAGGAGCACCCCGGTTTTATTCAGCCTTCGTTCCGCGCCAACGAGACGCTGGGTTTCCTTAAAAACAAGGAGCTGCAGGATCTGTGTATTTCGCGACCGAAGTCGCGGTTGGCGTGGGGGATTGAGCTGCCGTTCGATGCGGATTTTGTGACCTATGTCTGGTTCGATGCGCTGATCAATTATATCTCAGCCATTGGCTATAAATCCGATGAGGAACGCTTCAAACAGTGGTGGCCCTGTTCGTGCCATCTCATCGGGAAGGATATTCTCACTACGCACACGGTCTATTGGCCGACGATGCTCAAGGCGATGGGCGTTGAAATGCCGCAGAGCATTTTTGCACACGGCTGGTGGCTGACCGGGCGCACGAAGATGAGCAAGTCGCTGGGGAATGTGGTGAATCCAATGGATATGATCGACCGTTACGGCGTCGATGCCTTCCGCTATTTTCTGATCGCTGAAATGACGCTGGGGCAGGATGCCTCCTTCACAGAAGAGTCGTTTGTGAAACGCTATAATTCGGATCTCGCTAACGACCTCGGCAACGTGGCCAACCGCGTGCTGAACATGATCTCGCGTTACTGCGGCGGAAAAATGCCGAGGACAAGCACCGACGGAATCGACACCGTGCTTGAGGATGCGCTGTGGAAAGAAGCCGTGGCGGTGGCGGATGAAATGGGCGGAATGATCAGCAATATGAAGCTGGATGCGTCGGTGGCGACAGTGATGTCGGTGGTCCGCAAAATTAATGTTTATCTGCAGGAGCGTGCGCCTTGGAGTCTGGCCAAGCAGGAAGGGACAGAGGCGCAGGTGGCGCACTGCCTTTATACGGCGGCGGAATGTCTGCGCGTCTGTGCGGCGCTGCTCTATCCGGTTATGCCCGAGAAAATGGTGGCGCTTCGGACGGCGCTGGGTATGGCCGATGCCAAACCGCATCTGGACCGTCTGACCGAGTTTGGCGTGTTGGTTCCCGGTTCTGAAATTTCGCCGTCCGGCGCGCTTTTCCCGCG
>JAAYDL010000170.1 GCA_012729265.1 Lentisphaerota bacterium
CGAGCATCACCCCGACGTGCTTTTGCTCGACATGGGGCTTCCGGATATCAACGGTCTGGAGGTCACCCGCCAGTTCAAGGCATCTGACCTGCGCACCTATATTTTGGTGATGAGCGCTTACCAGGATTTTGCCTTCATTCAGGGCGTGCTGGAGGAAGGCGTATCGGGCTACCTGGTGAAGGACGAGGCGCTCGAAATGATCGTGAACGCAGTGCTCGGCGTGGCCAGCGGGCAAAAAGGCTGGTTCAGCCGGCAGATCGCGGCCCAGCTTTCAGCGCACGTGCAGGCGAAAAAGCCGAATGAGCGCCGCTTCACCCGCCGCGAGATGCAGGTGCTGCGCCTGATCGTTCAGGGCAAGACCAACCAGTTTATCGCCGCTGAAATGGGCGTCAGCGAAAAGACGATCGAAAAGTACGTCGAGACCATCTATCGCAAACTGGGTACGCACTCGCGGGTGGAAACGGCCGTAGCGATCGTGCGCGAAAACCTGGACAAGTAAAAAAACGCCCGGTTGAAGCGCAGCTTCGACGCTTTTGGACCGGTTGGGCAGCACCTGGCACAAAAATTGCATCTAACTCCGGCAGAGAATTCGACCAATGCACGGAGTGTAGGGAATGCTGGAAACGATTGCCGTCAACGATGACCGCTCCCGGTTGGCCAACCGGGTCAGCTATGGGTATGCTCTTTTTCAGATGACCAACTGGTGCGGCTGCATGGCCGATTACCATTACCAGGGGTTGGTAGAAACCGCCGAAGAGGCGGAAAAATGGGTCTATTGCGAGGATCAACAGGTGCGTATTCTGTCCTCTCGGCGCATGGCCGGCGAATCTTTTGTGCCGGCGCAAACCCCGATGGGAATGGATTATCAGCTTGCGCCGGCGGGGTCCTTCTCTGCGCTGGCAGAAACCTGCGCGCACGACTCGTTCGATCTTTCCTGAGCTTGTAAGTTTCTGACGCTGGGTTTGGTTTTGCTCTCGCCTGTTTTACTCGTAGAAGGGCTGCATGGATAGGCAAGTCCATGCAGCCCTTGGTTTTGGCAAGAACGGTTTTTCCGGTTATTGGCTTAAGTTGGGGCGAGTAACTTCAATATCCAGGAAAGGATCGCGGCCGCTACCATGATTCGGCTGTCAGTTACCGGAAGCAGGGCGATGTACCAGGAGTGCAGAGCTACGTACGGAGATAGCATTGGAGAGACCGGCAGGGCGAGCTTGATATCGCCGCGCTTGATGGACCAACAAAATAATGCTACACCGGGGACAATCGACCAGGGAAACAGCGAGGTATTCCAAGGAAAGTTGTCGAACGTCAGGCTGTGTAGCGGCCAGAAACCATAAATCATAAACGAGAGCAGAAAAGCAGCAGTTACCGGCGCGAAGGTTAGCGCCAGCCTACGAATGCCGCCTGTACGAAACGCCTCAACGCCCCAATACAGCGCTACGGCGATCCCGACTTGAGGTTTGGTCAACACAAGTAGTAGCCCAATGGGCGCCGGCAGAAACAACCCCAGCGCACTGAGGAAATCGACCTGCCCGTTACATGCACCGCCAAGCACAATAATTGACAACAAAAATGCGGCGAGGACAATTGCTTTCATCTTCATTCGATAGGCGCAGTAGCCCATCGAATAGACGTACAGGGTCAACAGGATGCTCGCCCCTAATGCCGGGGGCAGCAGGGCGAGGGGTGTCAGCAGTAGAAAGGTCCAAGGTGGGTTCGAAACCGGCAGCGTGAGCGGAATTTCGTAAGGAGACTGACCGGACAACATAGCCAGGGTCGCCGGACGGAAGGCAAACAGCCAGTCGTAGCTGTAGTTTAACGTTGGTTTAGTGAGCACCTTATAGTAAACGGCGGTTATCAACACAAACAGCACAGCAAGCACAACGACGAGGTGCGTGCGTTTGAAGATTGTGATACTCTTTGCAGTTGTCGCCGTTTTGAGCACACATCAATTATAGTAAAAAAAACAACCTGCCGTTTCGGGCAGGTTGTTCGGGATTTCTGGCGTTCTTTAGAGTGGTGTTACTTCAGCCGCCTGCAAGCCCTTCGGTCCTTTTTCGATCGAGAATTCGACCTTCTGGCCTTCGGTGAGCGTGCGGTACCCGCTGGACTGGATTGCCGAGAAGTGAACGAACACATCTGGGCCTTCTTCCTGGGCCAGGAAACCGTAACCCTTTTCACCGTTGAACCATTTGACCGTACCGATGATACGCTCGGACATTGTTTTATGCCTCCTTATATGGCAAAAGAAAAAAAGTTTTGATGCAGCGTATGTTCCATCGGGCCTTGCAAAAAAAATGCGGCTCGAGGACGATCCTTCGAGCCGTCGTTTCCTTCCAACGAGAACCTACTAGCATCCTACAGAGACAAAGTATACCAGAATGTTTTTTAACTTGTCAAGATGATCGGTGGGTTTTTCTTAGAAAAGTGGCCCCCGTATCTCCTCGAGGGCAGGTGCCGCCCGAGTAAACCGAAAAGAGACGCTCGGCCTGAGCGTCTCTTTTCGGTTTATCAACGTAACTCGACCGGCCGGCGATCTTTTAGTAACGGCGCCCGCCGCCGCGACCGCCCCGGTTACCGAACCCACCCTGTGGGCGCTCTTCGCGCGGGCGAGCGATGTTGACCTTGATCTCTCGGTTGCCAATGGATTTTCCATTGAACAGACGAATAGCATTTTCCGCATCGTTTTGCGATTCCATGGTCACGAAGGCAAACCCTTTCGAAAGTCCGGTCTCACGATCTTTGATCACGGCCACTTCGGTCACCGTGCCGGCTTCGGAAAACAGCGTGCGTAGTTCGTCGGCGCTCGTCCCATACGACAGATTTCCCACGTACAATTTCGAGTTCATTCGATCTCCTTTAGCGAAACAAAAATCCGCCATCGAGTGATGTCTGGCGGATTTGACCAGCTTTTCATCGAGGTGGTTTGGTGATTATAGCATTGATATGATCGCTGAAATGAGCCAATTCCGACCCGATACAAACCAGATTGGCTGTGCTTGACAGATCGCAGCGGTGTTCTATACTTTTTCTAACAGCGGTGAGAGAACAACGCCGGATGTATGATCGTTTACACAAGCGCGCGAAGGCGAGATCCCCTCTGCTGGCAGAACGGAAACGGCGGGCGAATGACTCTTTTGCCCCCGCGCGCAAAACCGGATTTAGGAGGTGAAATGGAGCCACCGAAATCG
>JAAYDL010000015.1 GCA_012729265.1 Lentisphaerota bacterium
CGGGCTGCGCTCCGCGACGGCATTAGAGGAAGGCGGCTCGTTGGCCGCCACAGGAACAAAAATGGAACCGCAGGTTCCACTTAAGAATGGACGGTCCGTGGTTTAAAAATGGGGGTAAGCCCATATATCGATGGCTCGTTGGCGTATCTTGCCAGATTGACAACAGCGGCGTCAGAATCCAGATTTAGCACGGCAAGAACAAGAGAGTCGAGTGCGTCGAGCGTTTTTGGGTGCTGATCATCCGTATTTCTTTGTGAAATAATATGGTCTATCCTGGCTAAAACGGTTTTCAATTCATGATCTGGATCTGAATATAGAAGCAGGATCTGCAGGCGATCAGCGTCTTTATTATTTTCGACAGTGGAGAGCCAACGACGGACAGCTTTTGCAACGTCGCTGCTGGGGCTTTTGTGGTTGCTTAGTACGCTTGCGGCGTCATAAATTGATAGTTTACTGTCACTTTCGTAGTAAGAAATCACATCTCGGCGTCCACGAGCTAAATCAATGGTTAATAGAAGATTGTAGTACGCCAATGTTTCTGTGCGTAAAAGATTGGGTTGCCATCTTTGCTGTACATATTCATATGCGGGAAGTGTCAGGTCATTTGGAAGATCTTCCGCGAAGCGCTTAATAAGTTCCAATGCAATCGGGTTTTCTGACGATAACTCGGCATGAATAATCAGTTTCCGCAACTGATCAGAGGCCCAAGCGGGGGTGGCAGCATTTGCTAAAATCGTTTCCCAGTTGTTGAGCCATGAGCTATTTTGCCCCTCCTGTTGAAAGAAATCAATGAGAGCATCAATTCGTCGTTCATCATGATGGTGGGTGATTGCGTCCATGTATGCTGCTACCCGTTTTATTGCGTCCATGTATGCTGCGTCCATGTATGGTCCCCGTTTTATTGCGTCCATGTATGCTGCTTCCCGTTTTATTACGTCAGCCTGTTCTTGGCGCAATTTCCACATAAGGAATGGCAGCGGTAACTCTAACGTTTTCAGATCTGGAGGGGGCGGGTTGATGTGGAGCTGCCAATCCATTATGAGTTCCTTATGATTATCGAAAATTAGATCCGTCTCAGTCACCCATTTTTCCCATTTTTCCTTGTCCATCTGAAGGATTGATCGTTCGTTTTGTAGGCCTTCGATGACCTCCTTATTCAAAGTGATTTCGGCAATTGACTTAGTATCGATGACTGTTGTTTCTGCTGGTATAACTTGAGACCGAACGTTAATAACGACTCCGTTGAGGAGAATCAGAAGGAGAACTGTAATGTGTGTCTTTTCCATATCGTTTTCCTGTGTTGGTAATCATGTGTGGTTTGAGATATAATATTATTTGTATAGAACTATGAAAGCATAGATAATATTGCGCCGTTTAGGTCAGTGCTCCAAACGATAGCCTTATGCATAACTCATAAAGCCCTAACGTCACGAATGTTCAGTACCGGAGTTGAAGGAAAATATCTGGTTCTCAGTGGAGCCGGAAAACGGGGGAAAGCCCGCTCCTTCAAGGAACGATGAAGTACTGAATATGATGGATCTGTTTATCATCGACGGCATAGGGCCGTTTTTTCGAGGCTGCGATCAGGATGTGATTAATTGGTCGAAGGCTCCGTTTGCTCATTTGGAAAATGGAGAGGGACTCGACCCAGAGCGCTACCGGCAGATTCAGGATGATTTTAAGACCTTCTGCCGTAAGGCGTCGGAGACGGGATATAATGCGGTAACGCTAGACGATCTGGCGCACTGCTGCATTTTCCCATTCTATTCCGATACGCTGCGCAACAAAATTTCCGAATATCGGGCCCTTTATCGTGCGCTGTTCGATACGGCGGCGGAGTTCGGGATGAAGGTGTTCATTACCACGGATCTGCTTTTTTTTAACGAGGAGATCGATCGCTGTGTTTCGTATCAGGCTTCGGCGCTGCGTCGCTTTGCCGCACATGCCTGCCGTCAGCTTTTTGAACGGTTTCCGGATGTGGCGGGGATTGTTTTTCGAGCGGGCGAGGTGGACGGCGTGGACGTGGAAGGCGATTTCCGCAGCCGTATTATGATCCGGAGCCCGTCGCAGGCCCGCAAGATGATTGCGGCCCTGCTGCCGGTATTTAGGGCGTTTAATACGCTGATGATCTTCCGCACGTGGAGCGTCGGCGTCGGTCGGGTGGGGGATATGAGCTGGAACCCGGAGACGTACGATAAGGTGTTCAAGGGCATCGAGAGCGATCATTTGATTGTTTCAATGAAGTATGGACAGTCGGACTTTTTTCGTTATCTGCCGCTCAATCGGCTCTTTTTCCGTGGACGCCAGCGCAAGCTGATCGAGTTTCAGGCGCGGCGGGAATATGAGGGCTTCGGCGAATATCCATCCTTTGTAGGATGGGACTATGAGAAGATCCGCGATGAGCTGGTCGGTCAGAATATTGCCGGAATTTCGGTCTGGTGTCAGACCGGCGGATGGAGCGGGTTCAAGCGGCTCACCTGGCTGGATGATAATGCGGTCTGGAGCGAGATTAACGCGGTTGTAACGCTGCGCCTTTTCCGCGATAAAATGACGGCGGATCAGAAAGGTGCCGGGCCGCCTAATTCATTATTACGGGGTTTGTGCTGGTATTGGAGGGAGAAGGGGGCGGGCCGCCTAAATCGTCATAAGGGTTGACCCCGCAATCCAGACCGTGGGACACGCTGAAGC
>JAAYDL010000171.1 GCA_012729265.1 Lentisphaerota bacterium
CTGACACCTTTTTTCGGGGTCGACCTGCTCTGTGGTGCGCCGAAGCGGCGGGAGTTGCGGAAGGCCTGCAAATACGCGCCGCGCTTCTTTCGGATAGCAACGTTGCGCCGCCACCTCTTCGCTCTTCCCGGCTTCATCAAGGTGCATTCGCGCACCAGTACAGTGACGCTCATCGGCGGAGGAGCCGGGAACCTCGCATGGTTTACCGGTTGGTGGGAAGCCCTCTCCCGCTGCTGACGCATCGCGCCCAGTCATCGAAGATTAGAAACGGCAGGCCCGCACCCGCCGCGGGGAACCTTTGTGTCTCGCAGGAAAAAACCCGGGAAACAGACGATTTCCAGACGCAAAATCGAAATGGTGCCGGAATTTTTCCGGCCAAGCGGCACCCCGTACGGGGAAACGCCCCCACATTTTGCAAAAATTCTTGCCTCCGCTTATATCGATCCGGAATTACGTGGTGCTTAGGGGTAAACGGTTAGATTGGGGAATTTGAGGGAGATCATAACTGCGGGTTGTATTTTGCGGGCGGTTTGGTAGCGTGCCGAAATGAATTCAGCGTCTACTTTCGATCTGTTGCTCTCGCTGCCGCCGAATATGTGCCGGCATCTTGCTGCGTGCGAGCCTGCAGTGGCCCGTCGCAGTTTTACCACCTTTGATCCGCCGGGGCGCCAGCTGGGATCCGGCGGCGGAACGGCGTATGTCCTGGAGCAGGCGTGGCGCGAATCGGGGTGCGCAGATTTTTCCGAGTGGCTGCAGGCGAGCGGCAAGCTGATTATTCACGGCGGCGGAGAGAGCCGTCGGCTGCCGCCGTATGCCGCGCAGGGCAAGCTCTTTATTCCGGTGCCGGTTTTCCGCTGGGCCTTGGGCCAGCGGCTGGACCAAACGCTGCTTGATGTCGCGGAGCCGACGCTGAATCGGATTACGGAGGCGGCTCCCTCCGGTGCGCGGGTGATGGTGGCGAGCGGCGATGCTTTTGTGCGTCTCGATGGACCGCTGCCGAAGATTCCCGAGGCCGACGTGGTCTTTTTCGGGCTCTGGGTTACGCCGGAGCAGGCACAAAATTTTGGCGTTATGTTCTGCGATCCGGATCACCCGGAAACACTGACGACCTTTCTGCAGAAACCGTCGCCCGGAGAGATTCGTGAGCGATCGCGCAAGCAGGCGTTTTTGATCGATGTGGGGATTTGGCTCCTGAGCGAGCGAGCCGTCGATTGCCTGATGCGCAAAAGCGGTTGGGACGCGGAGCGCCGTGCGTTTACGAATGAGCGGCCGGACACCTACGATCTGTACGGTCGCTGGGCGCTCAGTCTGGGCAGCGATCCGGTCGAGCGGGATCCGGAGGTAGCGCAGCTGACCACGGCGGTGGTGCCGCTGGCCGATGCGGAGTTTTATCATTTCGGCACCTGCGCTGATATGATGCAGTCGATCTATGAGCTGCAGAATATCGTGGCCGATCAATCCAAACTCGGTGCCGTTCCGTCGATGGCGCAGCCGCGTCAGTTTGTGCAGAACTCGGAATTTTTGGCGCCGCTGCGTCGCGAAGAAAATCATTCGCTGTGGGTTGAAAACAGCTGTATCCCGGCAAGCTGGCGGATTGCCGCCGAAAATATACTCACCGGCGTTCCCGAAAATGAGTGGGCGCTGGAGCTGGAAGACGGCGTGTGCCTTGATTTTGTTCCCGTTGAAGGCGGTTCCGCCCTGCGCGTTTACGGCTATTCCGATGCCTTCCGCGGAGCCGTTTCCGATTCCGCCACGCGCTGGATCAATCGGCCCGCTCCGGAGTGGTTCGAGCGGCGAGGCCTCACGCTCGCCGCAGCGGGCATTGAGCCTGATACGGATTTGCAGGTGGCGCCGCTTTTCCCGGTGCTTGAATCGTTCGAAGAGGGCTTCGTGAAGTGGATGTTTGCTGCGGAGCCGGAGGATTCGGAGCACTGGCGTACACTTTGGCTGGAGGCGCGACGCTTGTCCGCACGGGAGCTGAGCCAAACCGCCGACTTGGAACGGATGTATGCCCAGCGAGCGACGCGCCGTCAGGCCGCGCTGCCGCTGATGGCCAGACACGTGGAGCACAGCGTTTTTTATAAACTCGATCTGGAGGCGACGGCGGAGCTCTATGTCGGCGACCTGCCGGACGCGCCCGCGCTGGAGCAACTGCGCAACCCAATGCTTGCGCTGCACGATCGTATGTTCCGCGCGGCCGTACTGCGGCGTCGCGGCGATGAAAACTGGAAAACGGCGGAGCGGGAAGCGTTCCAGCTGCTGCGCGACCTTATTGTTGATCCCTACCGCGATCAGCCCGTTGTGCCGAAGAATACGCTGTTGAAGGATCAGATTGTCTGGGGGCGCTGTCCGGTGCGGATGGACTTTGCCGGCGGCTGGGCCGATACGCCGCCGTACAGTCTGGAGCATGGCGGAGCTGTGCTGAATATTGCGATCGAACTCAACGGACAGCCGCCGATTCAGGTGTTTGCGCGCCGAACAGAAGAGCCCGTATTGACGATTCGCTCCATCGATCTTGGTCTGGCCGAACAGCTTAAAACCTACGACGATGTCCGCGCGTACGATCAGCTCGGCAGCGGCTTCACCCTCGCCCGCGCGGCCTTTGCCCTCGCCGGCTTCCACCCCGATTTTAACGGCGAGTCCTTCGCTTCGCTGGAAGAGCAGTTGACGGCACTGGGCGGCGGTGTTGAAATTTCAATGCTCTCGGCGATTCCGAAGGGTTCAGGGCTGGGCACCAGCAGTATTCTCGCCGCCACCATTCTCGGCGTACTCTCCGATTTCGGCGGACTGGCTTGGAGCCGTACGGAAATTGCGCAGCGAACACTCGCGCTGGAGCAGCTCCTGACCAGCGGCGGTGGATGGCAGGATCAGGTCGGCGGCATATTTCCGGGCATTAAACTAGTTAAAACCGCGCCCGGGCTGACGCAGGAGCCGGAGGTTCGCTGGCTGCCGGACCGCTTTTTCCAAGGGCCGGAAAAGGCCTGCATGCTGCTGTATTACACCGGGATTACCCGCATAGCGTATGATATTCTCAGCGAGGTTGTGCGCGGCATTTTCCTCAATTCCAAAGAGCGGTTGGACACGGTCGATGCCATTGCGCAAACCGCATTCCTATGCCACGACGCCGTTCAGCGGGGCGACTTTGACGGCTTTATCGCGGCCGTTCAGCAAAGCTGGAGACTGAATATGCAGCTTGACCCCGGCACTAATCCGCCGGAGGTGCAGCAGATCCTAGATGCGGCGGGCGACGATCTGTCCGCCGCCAAACTGCTCGGCGCCGGCGGCGGTGGGTATCTCTTTATGATCGCCCGCAATCCCGATGCTGCCCTGCGAATTCGACAACGCCTCGAAAGTACACCGCCGAACAACGGTGCGCGCTTTGTTGGTTTCTCCCTCTCCGAAACCGGCCTTCAGATTACGCGCAGCTAATATTCCACCTGATGGAGATGAATGGGCAGATACTCGGCGAAATGAATAAAATCCTGATCGGTCAGCGATTTCAGCTCCGATACAGGCTTTTGCGGTGTTTCAGATGCGGGACGCCTCAGCGCCAACGACCACACGCAGGTATCGATTATTATTTTCATGCCCGATCGCGCTGCTGTTTATAGTCATAGTCCGGATCAATATCGATTTCCCCGAAGAGCGAAATGATCTTCTTCTGCTCCAGATGGTTGACATATTCCTTGAGCGCCTCGGTTACCGCGCCCTTTTTAGTTTTATGCCCGCCCAGCTTGACGGCTTTTTGAATGAGCGAATCGCTGAGCTGTAAGTTTGTGGCCATATTGCCTCCCGGTTATATGTGCTTTATAGTGCACAACCTATTGTGTGTCAATTTACACATCATAGCTGCGAATGCCGGATTCCTCCTCGCGTGAACCGCCAAATTATCCGCTTTTGGCCTTGCCGAGCGGCCCGGTTTTGCGACAGCTTTGGCCCCTAAATTCACCTGCTTATTGATGGTAAAAATGATTTCTGAACGCTTTTCAGCCGCAGCCGAGACCTACGACCGCCACGCCCGCCCTCAGTTGGCGCTGGCGCAGTCGGTTCTTTCGATGCTGCCCGAGATTTATCCCGAGCAAATTCTAGAGCTCGGCCCCGGCACCGGACAGCTTACCCGACTGCTTTCCGAGCGATTTCCTGAAGTGCTGATCGATGCCGTTGACCTCGCTGAAAAAATGGTGGCTCACAGTCGCGAGCGCTTCCGTCGCTTCCCGCACATTACTTGGCTGGTGGGCGATGCCCAGACCTGGCGCGGCGCAGACCCCTACCCGCTCATCGCTTCCAGTTCAGCGCTCCACTGGGCGCGCGATCTTGAGGCTACCCTAAAAAATGTTTATGCCAACTTGGAATCGGACGGATGCTTTGTGCTCGGCATGATGCTCGAAGGAACGCTCAAAGAGCTGCACGATCTGCGGGCAGAAATTGCCCCGGAAAAAGCCGTCGAACGGCGACTGCCGACCTACGAAGCCACGAAAACAGCGCTTCAGGCAGCGGGCTTTACGCTCGAGCGCTGCAAACACAGCGAAGAGGAAATCCTTTATCCCACCGCAGCCGCCTTCCTGAAAGCCATCCACGAACAGGGCGTAACTGGCGGAAAAGTCAGCGCCGGCGCCACCCCGCTCTCCCGCAGCGAACTCAGCCGCCTCGTCGCCGACTATCAGGATAACTTTGCCGTCGAAGGTGGTGTAACCGCCACCTACGAAACCGCCACTTTCCTGCTGAGTAAATAGTCTCGAACGAGTTCTGCACACAACTCACAGGCTCATTATTGCATTTTTTTTGCAATTTTCATTCTTGATATAGGGTTTTTCTCCGATAAACTGCCCGCATGCTTATAGAATTCAAAGTCAAAAACTTCCGATCCATCCGCGACCAGCAAACATTCAGTCTCGTTGCCGCCAATTCCGACAAGACCCTGCCGGACTGCGTTATCGACAAACCGCTCAAAGGGCTTTCCGGCATCCAGTTTCTCCGGGGAGCCGCGATTTACGGGGCAAATGCTTCGGGAAAGAGCAATGTATTGCTGGCTTTGCTATACCTTTCAGATCTTGTTGAAACCTCTGCCACAGACTTGAAACCCGGAGATCCAACCGGAGCGGAACCCTTCAAGCTTGATCCGGAGTTCGCATCAAAACCCTCTGAATTCGAAGTGACCTTTGAAACCGATGGCATCCGATACACCTACGCAATCGCTGTTGCAGCCCAACGCGTTGTTGAAGAATACCTGTATGCCTATCCCAAAGGACTACCCCAATGCTGGTGCTACCGCACGTACAACGACACCACAGAAGCCTACGAATGGGAAAAGCCCTCGGCGGCATTTAAACGCGATGTCAAACTGCAGGAATACACCAAAGAAAACTCGCTGTTCCTTTCCGTGGGAGCCCAGTTCAACCATGAGCAGCTAACGGCTGTTTTCAACTGGTTCAAATCCAAGCTTCGGTTTGTCCACCTCGGTGCAGACGACTTGGGAATATCACCAGGGACCACTTTGAGCCTTCTGGAAGAACAGGGAAATCATGATCGAATTCTTGCATTGCTTCGTAGTGCCGATATCGGAATCACAGATATTGAAACCACTGAGAGCGAACTGGATATCGAGTCAATCCGCGCCAAGATTCCTCCCTCGGTTTTATCAAGAATTCTTGCAAAGCGCGAAAACGGAAAACTTGTTGAAACACAAATCAACCTGTTACACATGAATGCAACCAGCCAGCCAGTTGCCATGGACTATGAAGAGGAGGAATCTTCCGGAACACGTCGGTTCTTCTCTTTGATCGGTCCATGGCTGGATACGCTTGAAAAGGGCTATACCGTTTTCATCGACGAAATCGACACAAGTCTCCACCCCCTTCTTGTTCGCGCACTCCTGAAGCTCCTTCTTTGTGCAAAGAACAATCCAAACGGAGCTCAGGTCGTTTTCACAACGCATAACCCGGTTCTGCTTGACCTTGCATTGCTTCGCCGCGACCAAATCTGGTTCACTGAAAAGGACGGCTTGGGAGCGACACACCTCTATCCGTTGACCGATTACAAACCAAGGGACAAGGAGGCTATTGCCAAACGTTATCTGGCTGGTGTCTATGGCGGAATTCCCGATCTGATGGAAGGACTCAAGCTGTGAGTCGGGGAAAAAGCCAGTTTCGCAAAAACGCAAAAACCTTGGCGCGTATCAGGGAAAAATCATCAAACAAGTGCATTCTGATCGTCACCGAAGGGAAAAACACCGAACCCAACTATCTCAAGGCCTTGCGAAAGAAGCTTGGACTAAAAGCCGCCGATATTGAAGTGGTTCACGAAACCTACACCGCGAAAAGCTTCGACAGCTGCGAGGCCGTGACCAAGGAACTAAAGGAAAAATGCCCCGAATATACCAAATCGGAAAATCCTTCCGCAGAAACGCTCAATAAGATTCCATTTGCAGTGGCAAATGCGCAACGTCTACGCAAAGACAGCGAACAATCCGGTCGAACCACGCCCGCCACTACCGTGGATCTTCTTGTTCGCACCATGAACGAAGCGACGCGCAGGGACTTGCAACTCCCGCTCCAAAAATCATAACAGCCCAATCAACATTTTACCATGTCCCAACTTGAACTCACTCCGCACGGCATTGTGGTCTGCCGCGAACCACAGAATGAATGGGCGGCGTTTGCAGAGTCGGAGACCGCCGGGCTGATCGCGCTGGGCGGCAGAAAACGCCCGGAAAACGCCGATGCCTCCACCGTTTTCTGGAAGCGCATCGCCGATCGCTTTATCCGTGCGCTCTGCCATATTCCGGAAGGCGCTGAACTGGCTCTTCCTCCGCCGGACACGGCGGAGCTGGCGGAGTGGGTGCTGAATGCGCCGCCGATGCGCGGCGCGGAATATCTCTCGCCCGGCGTTTTGACCGCCCTGTGGAATCGGCTCGAAAGCTGGACGCGCGTCGCCGTTGAGGCAGAAGGCGGCATTCCGGCATTTCTGGAATCGCACGCGCCACAGTGGTCGCGCGTGGGACGCGTTACGCTGCATCTGGCCGAGAACAAGGGGGACCCCGAATTCCCGTTCGCCTTCATGGCCACCTATGCCTCCGGCATCTCTCAGGCCGGTCGACTCCAGCAGCTGCCGCTGGGAAAAGCGCTGCAGGAATATGCCGGCGCAAATAATAAACCGGCGCTGCTTAAACTGCTTTCACCGCTCTATACCGCCGCCAAAAATGATCCGCTCATGGACGACCTGATTAAGACCGGCGACGTTTTTCATCCGCTCGTCTGGTTGCCGAACGAAGCCTATGAATTCCTCAAGGCGATCCCCGCCTACGAGGAAGCGGGGCTGACAACCCGCCTGCCGAATTGGTGGAAAAAGAAGAGCGCACGCCCGCAGGCCGCCGTAACGATCGGCGAAAAAAAGAGCAGCGGTATGGGCCTGAATGCGCTGCTCGATGTTCACCTCCATGTGGTCGTGAACGGTCAGCGGCTCACGCGCGAAGAAGTCGATGCGCTGCTCGCCGGTGAAGACGGCCTCGTTCAACTGCGCGGCCAATGGATTGAGGTCGACCGCGAACAGTTGCAGCAGGCGCTCAGTCATTGGGAAAAGATTGAGCGCCACGGCGGTATTTCCTTTGCCGAAGGGATGCGCCTACTGGCAGGCGCACCCGCCGACCTGAAACAGGAGAGCGAACTCGAAGAGCACCGCGAATGGGCCTTCACCCAACCGGGCGAATGGCTCAACGAAACGCTCGAACAACTGCGGAGCCCCGAACAGCTCGTAACACCAAAAACACTGAACGCGCAGTTGCGGCCCTATCAGGAAGTCGGCCTCAACTGGCTCTGGTTCTGCGCCCGCACCGGACTCGGCGCTTGTTTGGCCGACGACATGGGGCTGGGTAAAACCATTCAGGTGCTTGCTGCGCTCCTGCGAAAACAGGCCGATGCGCCGGAAAGCAAACCCGCACTGCTCGTAGTGCCCGCCTCGCTGATCGGCAACTGGAAACGCGAAGCCGCCAAATTTGCGCCTACGCTCAAGCTCTTCATTGCCCACCGCTCCGAAACGGAAAATCCGCAGGACCCCGATCTGAGCACCGAACTCGTCATCACAACCTACGGCATGTTCGAACGCCTCGACTGGCCGCTGAAAACCGAATGGAGCTGGGTGATACTCGACGAGGCTCAGGCCATTAAAAACCACTCCACCCGCCAGAGCAAAGCCGTACGCAAACTCAACGCCGAGGCGCGTTTTGCACTCACCGGAACCCCGATCGAAAACCGGCTCGGCGATCTGTGGGCGCTGTTTGACTTTCTCAATCCCGGACTCCTCGGCTCCGCCTCGCAGTTCAGCGCATTCACCAAAGCCATTCAATCCGGCAATCACGAACACTATGCGCCGCTCCGCCGCCTCGTCGGCCCCTACATTCTGCGGCGGCTCAAAACCGATAAATCCATAATTTCCGACCTTCCTGAAAAAACTGAAATGAAGGTCTTCTGCGGACTCTCCGGTCGACAGGCCAAGCTCTATCAACAATCGGTCCAAAGCCTGCTGGAAGAACTCAAGGACACCGACGGCATCCAGCGCAAAGGTCTCGTACTCTCCTATCTCATGCGCTTTAAGCAGATCTGCAACCATCCCGATCAGTTTACCGGCGAAGGTGCCTACGAACCCAAACAGAGCGCTAAATTTGAGCGCCTCGAATCGCTCTGTGCGGAAATTGAATCGCGCGGAGAAAAAGCCCTTATCTTCACCCAGTTCCGTGAAATTACCGAACCGCTGGCCGACTGCCTCACCGCCGTCTTCGGACGACCCGGCCTCATTCTGCACGGCGGCACCTCCGTTAAAAAGCGGCAGGAAATGGTCGAACAGTTCCAGCGCGAAGACGGCCCGCCCTTCTTTGTTCTATCCATCAAAGCCGGCGGCACCGGGCTCAATCTCACCGCCGCCTCGCACGTTATCCACTTTGACCGCTGGTGGAATCCCGCCATCGAAAATCAAGCCACCGACCGCGCCTTCCGCATCGGCCAAAAGAAAAACGTCCTCGTCCACAAATTCGTCACCTCCGGCACCTTAGAAGAAAAGATTGACCGGTTGCTCACCGAAAAACAGGCAACCGCCGACCAAATCCTCAGCGGCGGCGCCGAAAAATCGCTCACCGAAATGGACAACGACGAGCTCCTGCGCATGATCGCCCTCGATCTGGAACAAGCCACCGGGAATTAGCGGCCTTCTAAATCAATCATCATCTAAATTCAGGTTTAGGGATTAAGACGTGTCAGCCTTGACTCTGAAAACGAGAAAACCCAACGATGAATCCTGTGGATTAAATCGCAACCAAACAAGCCTTCTGCGGATCGTACTGATAGCGAGCAATGGTTCCATTAACGATTTTATCCACGGCGTCTTTGATTACATGAAGCGGCACAAAAAACCATTCACGCGGTTGAAACGGTTTTCCAAAGCGGTCTTTCAGCTCAATATTAAGCCGAGCGGGCGCAAAAAGCTTATGGAATAAATTTTCGAGTTTGTTGGCATTCACGTTGTAAAGAGCAAATGTGGCGACCACCTCCACCTCGGCCAGCAGATAGGTCGGTTGGTTTTTAGCATCCGCGATCCTTTTTTCGACACTTCCTGTGGTAAATCCAATTTTATGGATGAGCACCCGGTTCTCGACAATGTACGGCAGCTTCGATTCGCTGCGCAGCACATAGATCATTCCCGATGCCTGATCGTCTTCACAAACACGGTCCGCAAATAAAGGCCCCAGATCGCCCGGAGTCACAATTCGCCGGGCGGCATCATCTTCCCATAAACGTTTTTGGAACGAACGACGCAACATATTGCTTTCGGTTCCATTGCTGAAAATCACCCGCAAACGTCGATCCTCTCTTCCCTCATCGGTTGTAAATATCGCACCTTCGGCCGCGATATAGGCGGTTTGCCCATCCACAACAAACCAATCTCCGACTTTCACATCCGTTTTGTCGTTACACCGGATTAACTGCCGAACCTTTGCCTTGAGTTCATCCTGAACCAGATTAAAGAGCGGCCTGAATATATCGAAATCTTCACACCGCTCCCGACTGGCAATCTCTTCTGCTGCGCGGATTTCTTTGGTGGATCGAACATGCTTCAGCTCCTGAATCGGACTCACCTCAGTTTCAACTCCCAAAGCTTCCAGCAGTTCATCGTCATTCATGGCTTCTTCCGAAGCCCCCATCTCACGACCTTCTGCACTCAAAATCCTCTGATGATCCATCGACTGCAAAAGCTCACGGCACTTGGCCTGCGCATTCAAACGATCCAGCCGCACGGCATAGAGTCGTTCAAAAATATTCTTATCTTCTCCGTGTTGAGGAATCCGCCCATGTTCTTCGACAAAGCGTTGGATTTCTTCAAACCCCGCAATGATCCGCTCCTGCTCTGCGGTATATTTTCCCGCTTGCTTAACTTCGACTTCTACGCCGAGCTCTCCGAGCAACGCATCGTCTTCTTCGGTAAACTGATTTTTAGCTTTGGCCATTATTCGCCTCCGCCTTTTTCTTTGCTAAGAAAGCGATACCTTCCGCCATACGCTTTTCCCACGGATCTGCAGCTGTGATGCTCGGCAGACGACCTCGTTCCATTTTAAACTTCAACGCCCGCCTCGCTAATTCCCGGGCCTCGTCCATCGACAGGGTGATCTTTTTTGCCGCGATAATGGCCTTCAGCTCTCTCAGGCGCTCTTCGTTCATCGTCTTGGCCATAATGGCATACGCTTCACTGAACGGATTAATGCGATCAATCAAATCGACATCCAGCTCGCGGACATCCATCGCAAACTTCCGTACTCCATCGATCAGCGCCGTGTTGGGAGTTTCCTCGTTATTGGACGAACCGCCCAGCATGTTCCTGAGCGCCTTTTTCGCCTGCTGCGTCAGATTCAACGCGGCCACCGCATGCTGACGCACCGCCTCCTGATCCTCCGCATCCAGTTCCGGATAGCGCTCGCTGACGATTTTTCCAATGCGCAGTTGCGTGATTTCCTCGGGAACCAGTTCTTCATCAAACATACCGCGTTCTATGGTCTGTTTATCCTGCACCACCGCCGTAATAACCTCGTTAATATCATCCCTGCAAATCCGCTGGGCTTCTTCGCTTTTTGGTTCCACCAACCCCTTGATCTCGATCTGCATTTCTCCGGTATCTTTATTGTACCCGGCATTGCATACGCCCACCTGATACCCTTTTTCGCCGTAATCAAAACCCTCTTCCGGCCCACTGCCCGGATTTTTCGGCTTAAAGTTAAAGCGCGGCGCCAAAACCTGTTCCATCAGCAGACTGGCCGCAATCGCCTTCAGGGTATCATTGACCGCTTCGGCGACCGCCAGCTCGGAAGCATCCGGCTCGGCAATCAGGTTGGTGAAACGCGCCCGCGTTTTTCCTTCGGCATCGCGCGTCGCCCGACCGATAATCTGCACCACCTCCGTAAGACTGGCGCGATAACCGACCGTCAGCGCATGTTCGCACCAGACCCAGTCAAAGCCCTCCTTGGCCATACCCAGCGCGATAATGATATCCACATAATCCCGGTCCGTTTTTATTTTCGGATTGCGCAGACTCTGCTGAATTCGCGACTGATTATCCTGATCGACCAATTCCGCGATTTTCAGCGTTTTGCCCTCGGGTGTTTTCACCAACTGAAACCCCGTTTCCGGATCTTCGCCCAGCCATTCTCCGAGCTCCCCGATAATATGCTCCACTTCCTTATGCTTATCCTTCGTACTTTCCCGCGAATTTACATTCGGAATATGAATGATGGTTTTTTCAGAAGGATCCAGCACCTCCATGATTTCATCCGAATAGGCCGCCGAATAAAAATAGTAGCCGATATCGAGCGTTTTCAGATAATCATACCCGTTCAGCTGCTCGTAATAGGTATAGGTCACCGTTTCAAACTTGGTCTCATCCTCCGGCATCAAGACCGGCACCGCATCCCCGCGAAAATAGGAGCCCGTCATGGCCACAATATGCACTTTATCGCGCGCAAGAAACTCCGCCAAATGCGCACCCAACTTATTATCCGGATTCGCCGAAACATGGTGAAACTCATCAATCGCCAGCAAACAGTCATCAAATGCCTCAACCCCGACAGCATCCACCGCAAAGCGGAACGTCTGGTGCGTACAAACCAGCACCCGATCCGAACTATTTAAAAATGCTTCGACCGACTTCACCTTTCCCTGCTCCGACGTCGGGGCATTGCACAGATTCCATTTCGGCTGCACCTCCCAGTCCGCCCAGAAACCAAATTCACTCAACGGCTCATTTGCAAAACTGGCGCCAATCGATTTTTCCGGCACCACCACCATCGCCTTTTTGAGCCCCTGATGATGCAGCTTATCCAGCGCAATAAACATAAGCGCCCGGCTCTTGCCCGACGCCGGCGGCGACTTAATCAGCAAATATTGCTCCCCGCGTTTTTCAAACGCCCGCTCCTGCATCGCCCGCATCCCGAGCTCATTGGATCGTGTGGAAGCGCCCGTCCGGGCATAGTTTACCGATACGGACGGAACTGATTTTTTTGTGCTCATAGTAACGTCTCCAGATCTTTCAATTCTGCGTGCTCCATCATACCTCTCCCTCCAGCTTTTTGATGCGTTGGTCATCGGTGAGCAGGCGCATTTGCTGAATAGCGGTGCGGTTCAATAAACTTAATCGTTCCGACTGCGGCAACGTCTGCTGGATCAAATGGGCATTGAGAGTTTCAAGATTAGCCAGACAAACCAGTTGCGACACATTGGCATAATCCCGGATGTTCCCTTTTTCGTCCGGATGCTCCTCCCGCCACTGCTGAGCCGTTTTCCCAAAAAGGGCCATATTCAGTAAATCCGCTTCCGAGGCATAGACAAAACTCACCTGCTGGCGGGTCAACTCCGGCGGAATCAGGTTTTCCCGCACGGCATCGGTGTGAATCCGATAATTGATTTTGGTCAGCTGGCGTTTGACATCCCAGCCCAGCTGTTTTTGCTCCTCTTCTTTCAGCCGCTGGAATTCTTTGATGAGGTACAGCTTAAATTCAACAGAAACCCACGACGCAAACTCAAAAGCAATATCCTTATGGGCATAGGTGCCGCCATAACGCCCCGCCTTGGAAGACAACCCAACAGCGCCCGTTAGAGCGACCCACTGTTTGGGAGTCAGGGTAAAACTGTTCAGCCCGGCCTGTTTTCTAATCCCGTCGAATTCGACGGGGTTAAAATCAGGGTTATGCAGTTGCTCCCAAATTCCAAGAAGTTCCAGCGTGTTACGGTTTCTCAGCCAATTTCGAATCAAGTCGTCGGGATGGTCCGGATTTTTTGATTTTGCAATGTCGGTCAGGCAAATAAAGTCACGTTGGTCGGTGGTTTTCACTTTTACTTCGGTGCTCAACACCTTGATTTTCTTGTTTTCAGCCATCCTTCCCCTCCGTCATCTTCGTATAGAGCTCAAACAGCTTTTCCAGCCGCTCGGTATCATTCCGGAAGCGCCGGCCGATGTAGATCCGCTCCAGCACCTCATCGTTCTGCTCATGCGCCTGACGCAGGTTTTCGGGCATTCCGGGAGCGCCAACGTCCTCGTTGGCCTGTTTTCGTGAAGAGCCGACGGGGACGTCGGCGCTCCCAGCATACAACTCCGCAATCGTCTTGGGAAAATGCGCCTCCCGCGCCAGCAGAATATTTTCCGCGCAACGAGTCAGATCCGCCTTGTTTTTCTCCGTCAGCGGCGGCACCGGAAACGTGTTCCAACCGAGCGTGTTGGAATAAGAAAATCGCATTTCAAGACGAACGCAAACCGTACCAATCCAAACCCAATGGAGCCGGGACGCAATCAGCGCCATATTCCAGAGTGGGGCGTCGTAAAGTGCAAAATTACGATCGCCAATAATAGCAGTATAATCTTCCAAGCCAACTGGCAGATAATCACGACCTTCAGAACTAACTCTAGCAACTACCAAAGAGTGTTTTTTTGCAACAGATTGAATTTGACGAAATCGATGAGGAAAATTTGCAGCAGGTCTCGTTTCTGCTGCTTTACTTTCTGTTCTCATCTTAGCAACAGCCCTTATTCGCCGCGAAATTTCGGGAATTTTCTCCGCACTTTCCCGATCAGAGTCTTCTATCCAGAGACAATACCGTTGCTGTCCTTTAATAAACTCCTGCGCTCCCAAAAAACGTTTTACAAAAACCTGAGCCTCTGGATATTCCGTTAACAACTCCATTCGCTCGCTCGAATTTAAAAAGAAGTTTCCACCGTCTGTAGGCTTATTTCCCCACTCCATGAGTGCCAACCCATCCGAACGTCTACCAACAGGATTTACGATGACATTTTGGCCAGAGATCAGATAAGAATTTATATTATCTGTTGCCTTGGAAATCGTTTTCTTATTTTCATTCAACGAAAACAGCTTCCGCACTTTTCCGGCGTTCTTGGCCATCCCGACAATCACGACGGTGACGCCAGCATTATGACTCGCCAAGTTCGCCCATTTAAAGCTGGTGTGGGCAAAGGCGATTTCGTGACCCGTATTAAAAAGGAGCGGCCACAGAATCGGCACCTGCTGGCCCTGGCAGATGGAGTTGGTCGACACAAACGCCGCGCGGGATTGGGTGTGCGTTCCATACTCCGCAGCTTTCATGAACCAGCCCGCCACATAATCGAGCGATTTCCAGCTTTTGGTTTTTCCTTCAAAGATCCGTTTCAGATCGGCCTTCTGATCTTTCGATTGCCACGTTGATCCCAGATACGGCGGATTTCCGCAGATATAGGTTTCACCGCCCTCGTTTTCAAAATCGATTTCCGCTTGATCGAGCGGGGTTTGGAACAGGTCATCGGAGCGGAGTTTTACGCCGGTTCCGGTGGGCGGGCAGATGCTCAGCCAGTCAACCTGCAGGGCATTGGCGCAGGTGATCCAGTTGTTTTTCTGCAGCGGTAGAAAATCCTGAATCGCCTCTTTTTGACCGCGATAGAGCACGTCGCACTGGTATTCGGCAATGATCAGCGCCAGCCGCGCCACCTCGGCCGAAAAATCACGGATCTCGATGCCGCGAAAGTTGGTGAGCGGAATGACGGAGCGGTTTTCCGACTCTTTGCGGCGGCGGTTGATTTCAGCCTCGATTTCGCGCATCTGCTTGTAGGCGATCACCAGAAAGTTACCGGAGCCGCAGGCGGGGTCAAATACCCGAATGCGTGCCATCCGGTTGCGCAGGTTGAGCAGCTTGCGGCCATTGTCGCCCGCCGCCTCCAGTTGTTCGCGCAGTTCATCCAGAAAGAGCGGATTGAGCACCTTGAGAATATTGGGCACCGACGTATAGTGCATGCCCAGCTCGCCGCGCTCTTCATCATCAGCCACCGCCTGGATCATGGAGCCGAAAATGTCGGGATTGATTTGCTTCCAGTTCAGGCTGCCGATATGCAGGAGGTAGGAGCGGGCAATGCGCGTAAATTTCGGCACCTCCATGCTGCCGGAAAACAGGCCGCCGTTGACATAGGGAAGTTCATTGGCCCAGCGGGCAATCCCCGCTGCTTCCCGCTCGTCAAATTTCGTATTCATGGCGCGAAACAGCTCCATGATGATTTCGTGGGTGTTCGACGCGTCCGAAGCGCTCATCCGCTCAATCGTATCCGTAAACAGATCGGGGCGTTTAAAAATGTCGGTATCTTCCGCAAAGAAACAGAAGATCAGCCGGGCCATAAAATGGTTCATTTCGGTCCGTTTATCGGACGTCCCCCAATCGGGATTATCCTTCAGCAGTTGAACATAGAGCCGGTTCAGTCGGCTCGTGGCCCGAATATCAAACGCACTTTCCCGAATCTGCTTTACGGTGCTGATGCCCGCCAAGGTCAGAAAAAAGCCGAAATGATCTGGAAACTTTGCATAGTCACAGGAAACCACCTCGCCGGAATTGAGATCCTCCGCCGCAAAGAGTTCGCCGTCGGTGGCGACAATAAACTTCACCTTGCCCTTTGTCGTGGCCGGGCTTTCGCGCAGTGCCTTCAGCGTTTCATCCACCCCGCCGCGTTCGCACACCTTCAGATGCACATTATTGGTCTGCAACACCCCGCCGAGATCCGATTTATTCGACGTTCCCGCACGCAACCGCTTAATCGTCGTCGCCTTATTTCCAAACGCCGTCAAAAAGGCATACGGAAATTCCGCTGCCTCAAACGGCAGCTCCGCCAGCTCACTGATCGCCTGTTCAATTTCTACTGCATTCATAACGAAGCATAATAAACATTTCGGCCAGCGTTTTGGCAGTCAGAAATAGAATGATCTTCGATCATTCCTCTAAAACCTCCAGTACATAGGCGGTTTTTTCTTCGAAACGCTTTTTGAGCACTTCGGTGTCAGCGGAATCGGACAGGGCGGCCTTAACACGGACCAGCCGCTCCGCCGCAACAATTCCGGGCCCTTTCGTGATGATTCCGTGCGGGTCGATTAAGCCGCGCGCCACGGCGATGAGTTCCTGCTGCCGGGGATTCGGACTCGGGACCATTCGCCAGCCGGACTGCTCCGTCAAATCCCGGAGCCATTTTTGATATCGAGCGCCCAGCTCCGGCGTTAAGAACTGTATTTCCAGATATTTCCCTGCGGCGTCGCTGAGCACCTTTATTTTGTAAATGGTTACGTTTTCGGGTTCGAAGACCGCCTGCACCATGGCCATGGCGTCCTGTTGCGTGCAGCGGGGCGAAGCGATCGCGTTGCCCCCGGGCAGCTCGTCCGGAGCGGCGGCTGCCGTCTGTCCGGGGAAGGTGAGAATGAGATCCAAGCCGCTCTCTTCCTGAAACCGACGGCACAGCGCCTCGGGGTCGGTCGGCTTTGTACGCAGCGTGGCCTCAATGCGTCCGCGCTCTAAAAACCATGCGACCTTCACAAAAAGATCGGCCTCGTCGCCCAGCAGCTGTTGAATCAACGGCTGAAGGAAAGAGGTGTC
>JAAYDL010000172.1 GCA_012729265.1 Lentisphaerota bacterium
CCATCGCGGCCCTGCTCACCGAACTCACGGAGTTGAACTTTCATCACCCTGAAACCGGGTTGGAAATGGTTTATGAACTGACGTGAAAAGTGCCAAATCATTTTCCCGCCGGATCAGGAAATCTGAAATTATTCACCCCCGCTGCGCTGGAGGGTACAGAAGACTCGGACCGTCAGAGTTTAAATCACGCAAAGACGCCAAGACGCAAGAGAGGATAGAGATATCTGGGCAAAATGATTTGGAGGCAGAATAATTCGCAATTCGTTGCTTTTCATTCATTCGTTGCAATCTGATCTCCAGACAAAGGCGTTAATCATATCGCAGCCATCTTGGCGGCCCTGCTCCCGTACCGCAGCCATCTTGGCGGCCACGTCGCTGAGCAGGCCGACCCCGAAAAACAATTGCTTTCATAGAAACCGACGTCCTCGTCGCTTAAATATCATTCGCAGTTCTGCCTTCAGGCGGCTTTTTTACACGGCCACCAGCGCCCCAAAGTAGAATGAGCGTCCGGCTTGTCCGCCAAAGCCTGAAAAGCGAAGGAGGAGCCTTCCGGCCCGCTTGTGCCTCAGCACGGAAAACCCCGCCCTTATCCAAGAAAATCGAAAGCGAAATCCGCAGAAACTCCTCTCGACTTTGTAATTCCGCGACCAAAATCCTCAACTCCTTGACAAGATGCCGATAAAAAGAATTGCAACATCGGCGCGGGGGCATACGATCCCCATAGATAGGTTGGGTGTGCCCGTGTTCCCCCTCGGTCTACGGCTCAGTCCAACAGAGAGATGGTACCTTGCGGGTGCCCTCATATCCTCCTGCTTTTAACCTGCTTTGGTCATGAGGATATTTGTGAGAAGCAGGAGGGATAAAATCCTAATCGTTCTGTCAGAGGAATAGAAATGAATAACTTTGAAGCCATGATAATCACTGCAATCGGCTCTCTTGTTGTCCGAGTCATTGTTCTCTTTGCGATCCCGACACTGCTGATCCTTGCGGCCAAGAAGCTTTGGTACACCTGCCCACGCTGGATTCCATGCGTAATAGGCGGAACAGCGATCATTCGCTTCCTGACATCCATTCCGCCTTTGCTGATGCATCCGTTGGTCCAGCAGTCGTTTGGCAGAATCAGCATGGATCAGTACAGTAAGATTGCAGTTGCGATTGCAATAATTAACTGGCCCATTGCGATAGCATTTCCCGTTGCGGTTCTTGCGCTCGCAATACAAATGAAACGGAAGACAGATTGGGATAGGACTCCCCATCGCTGAGGAGCCCTCCCTTATCACCGTACGTACGGATCGCGTATACGGCGACTCGGCTGTGACGGACGGGGAATTATCGGAGACGGATTAGCCCGCCCAAGGGGTCTGTCCCGTAATCTAGTAATTTCACGAAAATGCTCCCGTTTTCTAACCTCTCTCGGGCGACTTATCTGTCGAGCGCCCTTTTGGGGACATAGAAGCGTAAAAAGAAGGATGAGTCAAACATTGCCCCGATATATTCCGCAGGAGCCGCACCACCGAAAGACTTTCCTTCTTCCTACTATTCGTCTCCATGATAACGGAGCAAGGATGCTCCATTAGGCAGCCTGAAAGCTGAACTACAAACCTCTTTCCTTCTTCCTTCTATTTGTCTCCATGATAACGGAGCAAGGATGCTCCGTCTACGGGGTGTCCTGAAAAGGGTTCACTGCCGAAATCTTTTTTAACCCCTTGCGCTCCCTCTGGTACGCTATCGCCATTCGAGGGTGCATGAGCCAGCACGTAGTGAAGGCTGTACGGGTTAGCAGCGCAGCTGGGCTGGAAACATGATGCAATCTTTTGGAACGGATCTCACGTTCACACACCGCCTTCTTTACCTGTTTACGATCGGTGATATCCCCTCCAAAAACACCGCAGTAGATTTTTTTTCAAATCAAGGTTGGACGAACGGGAGGAGTCCTCTATATTCCCGCCTTTCCCAACTCAAAAAAGGAAAAAGATTTATGAATAAATTGGTAATCGGACTACCCAAGGGCAGCTTGCAGGAGTCGACCTACGAACTGTTTAAGAAAGCTGGATTCAATATCAAAGGTGGATCGC
Organism: Lentisphaerota bacterium; assembly: GCA_012729265.1. Classification (GTDB taxonomy): domain Bacteria; phylum Verrucomicrobiota; class Kiritimatiellia; order Kiritimatiellales; family Pontiellaceae; genus Pontiella. Next base: position 2,076 of record JAAYDL010000172.1, read on the forward strand.
GCTCCTATTTTCCGTCGATCGATGATGACGAAATTGAACTACGCATTCTCCGTGCACAGGAAATGAGCCGCTATGTTGAACACGGCATGCTCGACGCAGGGATTGCCGGCCTGGATTGGATTGAAGCCAACGGCTCCGATGTGGTTGACCTGTGCAGCCTCGTCTATTCCAAACAGAGCAAACGCCCGGTACGCTGGGTGCTGGCGGTGCCGAACGACTCCGACATCAACTCTGTGAAGGATCTGGAAGGTAAGCGGATTGCTACCGAGGGCGTAGGCATTGTCGAACGCTGGCTCGAACGCAACGGTGTTAAGGCCGAAGTGGAGTTTTCCTGGGGAGCCACTGAAGTAAAGGTGCCCGACTTTGTAGATGCCATCGTGGACATCACCGAAACCGGAAGCTCGCTGAAAGCCAACAACCTGCGCATCGTAGATACACTGATGGAGTCGTACACCAAGTTTTTCTGCTCTAAGGATGCCTGGGCAAATGAGTGGAAAAAGGCCAAGCTCGAGAAGATTGCCCTTCTTCTGAAGGCTGCTCTGGATGCAGCGGACAAAGTGCTCCTTAAGCTCAACGTTAACGCAGAAAACCTTGAAAAGGTCAAAGCACTGCTGCCGGCGCTGCACTCCCCTACCGTTAACCCGCTGTCGGATGAGGGCTGGTTTGCCGTCGAAACGGTTGTGGACGAATCGGTCGTCCGAGAAATCATTCCCGACCTGAAGGCCAACGGTGCTGAAGGAATTATTGAAATTAGCTTGAACAAAATTGTGGCGTAACTATTGTAAGCACCCTTTTGAGAAGAAACCGGAGAATATCATGGGAACCATTAAAAAATGGCGTAGAAAAAAGATGTCGAACCACAAACGGCGTAAGCGTCGTCGCGCGGACCGGCATAAAAAGAAATAAGCATTTCTGTGCTTAATGATTTAAAGGCCGCACCTTTTCGGTCGGCCTTGCGCTTTAATCCTTGGAAACCCGGCATAAGGATGTGGTTTTCAAGGATTTTTTGCGTGCCTAAAGCAACATTTGCCCAGCAATAAGCGGTCGCCCGTTGAGAAATGCAGCGGCAGTCATACGCCCCTTGCCGACAGGCTGAACTTCTGTGAGGCGCAGTGCGCCCTCGCCTGTGGCCACCAGCAACGCATCGTCGAGCAGCTCGCCCGGCGCCCCGGCTTCATTTTCGAGATGTGCCGCCCACACTTTGAGCGCACTGCCGTCCGGCAATTGGCAAAAGCTCCCCGGCCACGGATTAAACGCACGAATCCGGTTTCGGAGCGTTTCTGCCGGAAGCGTCCAATCGATCTGCCCATCCTCTTTTGTGAGCTTGCGCACTTCAACCACGTCCTCCTCATTCTGCGCTGTCCGGGTTACCCGATCGAATCGGATGTCGTCGATGGCTTTGAGCAGCAGCGCTGCACCGAATTCCGCCAGTTTGTCGTGCAGGGAAACGGACGTATCGTGGGGATCAACGGGATAGGTTTCCTGGCGGAGAATGTCGCCTGCATCCATTTTGGGGGCCAGATAGATAATGCTCACGCCCGTCACTTGGTCGCCGTTCAGCAGCGCCCACTGGATCGGTGCAGAACCGCGGTATTTCGGCAGCAGCGAGGGATGGACATTGATGGCTTCCTTCGGGGCCAGCTGAATAATTTTGGACGGGATATACTGCCCGTAGGCCACCACGACAAAAAGGTCCGGTTTCAGCGCCGCCAACGCAGCGACGGATTCAGGGTCGCCCACCTTTTCCGGGGTCATCACGGCCAACCCGCGCTCTTGGGTAAAGGCTTTCAGCGGACAAGGGGTAAGGAGGCGTTTGCGACCGGCCGGGCGGTCCGGCTGAGAGACCACGCCGACCACCTCATCCTCCCCGCAGTCGCATATCGCCTTTAGGGAAGGAATTGCCAGCGCAGCTGATCCCATAAAAATGATTCGCATAATGCGCCCCTATTACCCTTCTGACGTACTTTCCAGCACTACTTTTCTTGCAGGATCAAGCCACAATATTTCTCCAGGGAGTAAATTGTATGCCGCCCAGCCGGGAAACTGTGCCGGTCGTTGTCTTTCAAGGAGACCAAACCACACCTTCTCATTATTATCATAGATCGCCGAGAACGGTTTATCTGAGGTAATTCGAGTAAGATAAAGCGCACGAATTGCGGAATAGCCTTTGCCGACATTCATAAAGTCGACATCGAAGTATTGATCCATCGTCCGAGGCAGCAGCATCGACATCCGATCTCCATACCATGCCGTCGCCCACGGCATGTCCGTGCAGACCACCTCATTAGAATTGACCGAGGCGGCCACATCCGCGATATACGGAGGATAATATGGAGGATACAAATGCTCCGCCCGTGGGGGCATAATGCGCAGAATTCCGGGGATCATGGCCAGCACAACAATAAGTACTTTCAGACCCTGTTCATACAACGGCACCCCCAAATCTAACCGATCAATCAAAATGTAGAAGAACGAGAGTCCGTACAAAATGATGAACGGCCAGAAGGCGTGAAGCATCGCCACAGAAGAATCCGAAAAGAATCCGGCCACCACCAACATCAGAAGCAGCGAAATACCAATCCCCCAGCGCAGATAGTTCACCTGCGGGCGCATAAAGTGATAAAAGAACGCCACAAGGAACATCGCCGTCAAAATACCGCCGCCGATCGCCGGAATCGCCGCAGGATGATGATCCAAATAGGTCTGAACCCATTTTTCCTTCACCCAATCCAAACTGCTGCCAAGGGTAAAATCAGGCTTCAGATCGCGTTCCAGCGTATTGTCTGGGAAATGCTCTGTGCCGGACAATGCCGTATACGCCACCATCCCCAACGGATTCCCGCAAACGCGGACGTTGCGGATCAGCCACGGGGTAATCAGCAGGGAGAAGAGCAGCGTAAAGAGAATAACATACCGTGTACCCCCGTGGAAACGGCCCGTCATCAGCCAAGCAAACAGGCAAAGACCAGGAACCGCCACAATCGAAATATATCGTGTTAGAAAGGCAATTGCTGCAAACAGGATCGACAGGAAAAAGGGGACCAGCCAACGGACCTTCGTCTTCCCGTCCCGTTTGTTCAGCATCGACACAATCATGAAATAAAAAGCAGCCACCATGCAGAAGATCGCCATCGAAATATTCAATCCCGAAATGGAATCCTTCCAGACCAGATCGCTCAAATAATAAATGGTCATCCCGATAAAGCCGATCTCATGAGAAAACAACCGCTTTCCAATCAGGAGCACCATAAGACCGGTCAGAATGGAAAATAGGTGATTGATCGGAAGAATCACCCACTTTTCCGCTTTCAGCCCTGTTTTTGAGAGGTCAACATCAAAGAGATCCGAGCCGGAGGACTTCAACAGGTTAAACCCGACAGAGAGCAGCGCGGGATAAGCAGGCGGATGAAACAGGTCGGGATGATTCTGAATCTGAGGAGAGCCCTCCTTCTCGTTCATTTTCCACATTGAAAGCGGGCGGACAAACTGGGTAGTCATTCCGTCTTGAATGGACATATTTCGCCCCAGCTGGGCAAAGTCCATCGCCTCATCGGTTTTCAGTCCCCGATACTGCGTTGCGGTGTAAATCCCAATCACTAAAAGAAGGACAAGAAAATAGAGCAGGCCCCGAATTATCTTCAGGCCGACTCCCATGTCGATACTGTATACGATGTCGTGAAGTGAGGACTCAAAGGATTTTTTTTCGGCCATCTTATCTCCGGTTTTTACTCGTCAGCGTTAAAAATTGAGGGCGCATTATCCATGAATACAAGGTAATGACAAGTTTACAGAAAGCCGAAAGGGCTTCCTTTTCTACACCCGCCCTCCCGAAAAATGTTCAAACGCCTTATCGAACAGCGTCGAGACACGTCCGTCGGGGAAAGACAGGCTCAGTTTATCCGGTTGAGGCGTTATCCGACCGACACAAGCCGGCGGAGTTCCAAAACGCTCCGCCCAATGTTCAATCAGGGCCTCCGCGCAATCGGGCCGCACCGTAAACAGCAGCTCATAATCTTCTCCATCGTAAAGCGCCTGCTCCAACGTACCGTTTTTAGGAATACGCCCCACATCCAACTCCGCCCCCACACCGCTTTGTGCCAGAATATGTCGAAGGTCTGTCGTCAGCCCATCGCTGATATCCATCACTGCGCCAACACCGGAAGATTCACGCAGAAAGAGGCCCTCCTCCACACGCGGCACAAAATCAAGATGATGCCCCTCGATACTGCACCCCAGCGGACCGGACACAAAAATCAGGTCGCCCGCGCATGCACCGGAACGCAGCAAGGCGGTGCCCGCCGGCAGAATACCCGTTCCAAACAGATGGAGCTCCAACTGCTTTCCCTGCGCCAGATCGCCGCCGATAATCGTTCCCCCGAACCGCCCGCACAGCGCAGACATTCCTGCATAAATCCCTTCCAAAAAAGCCATTTCAAGTTCGGGAGGAGCAACCACGTTCACCAGAATCCATTGGGGATGAGCGCCCATCGCAGCCATATCACTCAGCACCCGCCCGACCGCCTTATTTCCGATGCGCCCAGGCGCATGCGTGGGCAGAAAATGAACGTGCTCGATTACGGGATCAGAGGTAAAAACCTGATCAAAATCCGAACAGGGACTATGTGCTACCGCACAATCGTCGCCCGCGCCAACGGAAAGATCAGGGTGAGAACCCAGCCCCCCGACCAACCGCCGAATCGCCTCATGCTCACCCATTTCTCCCAACGTTTTCATACGGAGAGCCTATCTGAAGCGAACGCAGCTGCAACCTTTATTCATGACGAAGCGCTTCGATCGGATCCATCATCGCCGCCCGACGCGCTGGATAAATACCGAACACCACCGACACGGTCACCGAGACCGAAAAGGCCACCACAAAGGCCGGGAACGTCAAGACGGTCTTCACATTGGTTAATGAAGAAATAATCATCGGAATAATCGCTCCGAAAACGAGCCCGATCACACCCCCCGAAATCGACATAAGCAGGGTTTCCATCAGAAACTGCAGTACAATGTCGCGGCGATGCGCCCCCAACGCACGGCGGATACCGATCTCGCGCGTTCGTTCACTCACGGTCGCCAGCATAATATTCATAATCCCGATTCCGCCGACAATCAGCGAAATCGCCGCAATAGAACCCAAAACGATGTTGAAAAGTCTGCGTGTTTCGCGGGCCTGACGAATCAGCTCCAGCGGAACCACAATGCTGTAATCTTCCTTTTTGTGCCGCTGGCGAAGCATTTTTCTCAATGCATCCACCGCCGCCGGAACATGCTCCTGCTTGTCAATCCCCAGAATCAGCTGATGCAGTTCAATCTGCTCTATCCGCTGATTCCCTTCAATCTGCTCAATAAAAAGGTCTCCATTTTTCTGACGATACGTCTGCAGCGGAATATAAATATTCTGATTTTCACCTTCCAGCCACAGCTCATTCTCTACGGTGATTTCCGTTTGAGCAACGTCGCCGACAATGCCGACAACCAGATATGCATCGTTTTCAATAAGGATGGTCTGATCAACAGGATCCGATCCCGCAAAAAGGGTACGCGCCAGCCGCGAACCAATCACGCACACCGCTCGTCCCTCCTTCGCGTCCAAACTGCTCAAAAAACGCCCCCGCAAGCGGCGATGCTTCTGCACATCAAAATAGCCGGGTGTTGTTGCAATCACATCCGTCTGCAGGCTGCGGGCCCCAAACTGCACGTTAAAGCGAAGGACCTTCAGTTGAGTAATCGATTTCAGATTCGGCACATAGCTTTGACACGCCACCGCATCTTCGTAGGTCAATCCATACGACGCAATTCGGTTCATCGTCGAATCCGTCTCATTTTCGTTTTGAGGGGGTTGTACGCTTTCAATCAGAATATTCTGACTGCCCATCCGCTGAATCTTTTCCTGAATCTCTTGGTTCGCCCCTTCGCCCACGCTCAGCATCGCCACAACAGAGCAAACCCCAAAAATAATACCGAGCATCGTCAGAACGGCACGGAGCTTATACTGACTCAGGTTTTTAACCGCCAGCCGGACCATCCGCTCTAAGGGCATTGATCGATTCTTTTTCATCCGCGCGGACCTCCGTTCCACTCATTCGAAACAATTTGTCCGTCGCTGACGCGGATCACCCGCTGAGCGCGATGAGCGATATCATCATCATGCGTTACCATGACAATAGTCTTTCCTTCCGCGTGGAGTTCATCCAGCAGTTCAAGAATTTCCTCGCCGGTTCGGCTATCCAAATTACCCGTCGGTTCGTCGGCCAGCATGAGAATCGGATCACAGACCAGCGAACGCGCAATCGCCACGCGCTGCTGCTGACCGCCGGAAAGCTCCATCGGCTTATGCTTCAGCCGCGTTTCCAGTCCCATCTTTATGGCCAGCCGAGTTGCCCGCTCGCGGGCTTCATGTTCATGAACGCCTTGGTAAAAAAGCGGAACTTCAATATTTTCGAGCACATTGAGCTGTTGGATGAGATTGTACGACTGGAAAATGAACCCGATGCGCCGTGAGCGGATTTCTGAAAGCTGGTCGTCGGTCAGGTTGGCCACACTCTCGCCGCCCAGCAGATAATCCCCTCCCGAAATATGGTCCAGACAGCCGAGCAGGTTGAGCATGGTCGACTTGCCCGATCCGGAAGTCCCCATAATCACCGCATACTCGCCGCGGTTGATACACAGATCAACCCCGCGCAGCGCGGTTACACGGAGCGGGCCGTTGACGTATTCCTTGACGACCTTTCTGAGCTCGACAATCGGCTCACTCATTCCCGGCCCTTCCTTGTCCAGCGCCGGGCATCCTGCCCGGAGTTCCACCGCCAAATCCTCCATTCGGAGGACCGCCGGCCCCATCAAAACCGCGTGGAGCACCTCCCATTGGGGCACCGCCGCCATATCCACCAAAACCGTCACCATATTCACCGGGAAAATCTTCGCCCCTCGGCATCGTCGGCGGCACAGACGAGTGCGGCTCTGCTGAATCACCTGCACCGCTTTTCCCTGCCTCTTCCAACGGAGTTTTATCAAGACGGGCATCCTTTTCCGCCTCAACCTCCGCATACAGCAGAATTTCTTCGCCCTCTTTCAGTCCGCTGATCACTTCAATAAACTGGCTGTTTGATTTCCCGATCCCAACCGGACGAAGCTCCTTACGCTTGCGATTAATGACATAGACATAATGGTCATTCCCTTTCGAAACAACGGCCTGAATCGGGACCTGTAATACATTTTCTAATCGATCGGTAACAATCTCAACCTTCGTTGACATTCCAGGCTTAAGCTTATCCGAGACCACCGAATCCACCTCTATTATGATGGTATACGTCTTTACCCCGGTGCTCAGAAAGTCCTGATTATCCGGCACTGCACTCACTTGACTGATACGCCCTTTCAGAAGGAATCCGGATAAAGCCTCGACCGTTGCCAAGGCTTCCTGACCCTTGGAAATCTTCTCTACCAACGCTTCCGGAACACCTACTTTCAAGTTCCATGAACTCAGATTAGGGAAGGAGAGTATTTTCTGTCGGTAATCTACCGAAGCCCCCGTTTCAATCTGCGGCTGTCGGCGGTTGTTGCTGGTGTTGGGATAAAAAACCTGCCCCTCAAAATCGGCATACGTTTTGGTATTGATCAACTCCCGTTCTCGGGTCGCAAGCTGGCTCCTTTCAATTTCAAGGTTGGTTCTCTGAGCGCTTATTCGTGCATCACTGCGGGACATCTCCGCTTCGTAACTTTTTATCAGCCGCTCCAATTCCGACTTGGCACTGCTCACATTATTCGTCAGCTCTTTTCCGGATTCAATCGAGGTATACTTCTGGAGAATCTCGAGATCCGCCTTTTTATTTTCCACCGTAATTTCACGGCGATCTACATTGAACTGAGCCGATCTGAGGTCCTGAAGGTTTGCGTACCCTTTATCGTAGAGCTCCTGCGTACCCTCCAGCTCGCTGCGGGCCTGTTCCAATTCCTGTTCCGCCAGTTTAATATCGGAATTCGCCACATTTTCCTGCTGTGGGTATTCCGCTTCAACATATTTTACCAGTGCCATTTCAGCTAATTCCACCTTCAGCTCGGCGCTTTGCTTGTCCGAAGCATGCTGGAGTTTGGTAATTTCAAGCTCTTCTTCCGCGAGCCGAAGGTCGGCTTCCGCCGTGGTCACCGCCTGCTGCTGCTGTAGAAAACGCTCTTCCAAATCGGTCGACTCTAATTCCACCAGCAATTGGCCGTTTGTGACTTCCGCACCATGCTCTACGATGTAGACAATCTTCGCGTTTCCGCTGACCTGATTAATAATATCCTTGCTCGTTCTGGGCACTAGTTCGCCGGACTGGAGAACACTGATCACCATATTCCCGCGAGTCACTTTGGCCGTCGGAGAACCGTCGGCGATCTGATCGCCCTTACAGCGCGACAAAACAACAGCGACAATAATAATCAGGAGGGCCGCAGCTCCGGCCAGTACCTTATTCTTGTGAAGCTTCAGCAGCTCCGGCATCTTGTTCATCAATTCCTTCATACCACATTCCTTTTGGGTCGATTTCAAAACGTTCAATCGTATTCCAGAAACGCAGGCGGTTAATGGTATAGTCCACCAGCGCAACGGTTGCATCATTGCGGGCATTCAGCAGGTCATCCTGCGCCTCAAGCAAGTCGCGCGTCAGCGCATCGCCATTTTTTAACAGCAGCGTCGTATTTTCCACACTGCGCATGGCCAGCTCCACACTCAACAGGCGGTTTTTGTAGACGAGGCGGTTTTGCTCCAGCGTGCGCCACAGATTGCGGACTTCGCGTTTCACATCCCACTCGCTCTGTTCAAGCGACCGCAGCTGGCGATCCAGATTAATCTGTGCCCGGCGGTAGGCATTGCGTTTTTCTGTCCAGTCAAACGGCAGAGAAAGCCCGACATCCAGATTCTGATTCGGATCACCGCCCTCAACATCCTTGCTCACGCCATATTCCACATCCAGATTCGGCAGAAAATCACGCTCCGTAATCTCGAGCGCGCGTTCTCGATCCTCCACTTCCTGCCGCATGGTGATCAAATCCAGTCGGTTCGAAACGGCAAAATCAACCGCCTCCTCCAGCGTAATATCGATGCCGACCAATCCGCGTTCGGTCAGGATATCCAACTCACCCGGATCCGGCTGAACGTTCAGATCAATCGGCAAACCGAGCTGATAGCGAAAATCGTCGAGCGCCCGTTCATAGGTTGCCCGTGCTGAGAAGAGCCGGTCTTCCGCATTGAGTTCGCTCTGCTGGGCCTGCGCCGCCTGAAAGGGAGCAATGCGGTTGGCGTCAGCAAACGACTCCGTCTGTTCGCGGTTGGCGACTGCACTTTTATAGTTGTTTTCCGCATTGATTAACTGGTCTCGGCTCCGCAGGGTTGAATAATAAAGCGACGTAATATCAATGATAAAATCCTGCTGGTAGCGCCTAAAATCGCGGACGGCATAAATCATATTCCGCTCCGCCTGCCGCAGCGGCTCCTGACTCACCAGCGGACCAAACCCGTTGAGCAACGGCTGAACCACATTAAACGACAATACCCCGTTTTCCGACGACGTGTCCGGATCCGTGAAATAATCGACAATGTTTTCGGTAAAGCCGAGCGTTACCCGCGCCCCCGAAAGCAGCGTACGCGAAACGCTCAGACCCAACCGACCATCCACTCCGTTATCGCCAAACGTTTCGGTTGTCGAGCCGTCATCGGAATACGACGTTTCGAGCGAAAACCGGGAAGCACTCGTATCCCAATTGAAGGCCTTCTGGGTTTCCGTAAGGTTCAACGCCTCAAGAAACAAGTTTTCTTTACTCAACTGATACGAACGGCTGTTCGAAACTGCAAGTGCCAGCGTTTCCGCCAGCGAAAGCATAATGGGCTCTTCTTCGTTCGACGCCGCTTCAAGTGCTGCGCGCGCCTGACTGCCGTCCGTTTGATCGATGGTAAACTCAGAACCTCCACCCCATGCAGTCTCCTGAGCCCCATAAATATTTCCGTACGCCGCGCGGTCGGCCCGCTTCTCAGCAAAGCCTCCGATTTTTGAGCACGACACACAAACCGCCGCACACAGCACAACCGGCACAGCCCTCCGACTCAGATGGAATATTTCCTCTTTCATAGCAAAAAAATGGTCATAACAATGCCCTTAAAAAAGCCGATGCCTGTCGATGAACGATTTCTGCAGCCCCCCCGGACCCCAAAAGATTCGACAGTAAACAAAGGTCTAAGAATTACCAGCCGCCCAGTTCTTGAGCAAAATCAACCGCAAGACTCTCCAGCCGACCGTCTTTCTCGATAACCTGAAGAGAAGCATCCAGAATCTGCTTCCGGATGGAAAGCAAATTTCGAACCTGATCAAGCGTAATTTTTTCCATCTCCTCAACAATATCCGCATTTAACTGATCCAAAACAGGAGTCGTACGTTCTGTTTGTTCGGCAGATAGCGCACGATACTCCGCAACTATATCGAATAAAACACGCAATCGATCTTCGATCATCTGACGCTGTAGACTCTGACTCGCAAGAGAAACAGCCTGATACTGCCGATAAAGCGCAATATCAGGATTTTTCCTTCCCCAGGGCAGGACCAGCGCCGTTGAAATCTCCCATCCTTCTCGTCCATTGCCGGAATCAACGCGATAAGAAGGTTGGATATATTTGAGTTGAAAACCCCCTTCTCTCCGAGCCGCCTCTTCGGCGAGCTTCATCTGTTCAATTTCAACCTCTAATAATTGATAATCCACCCGCTGCTTGGTTGCTGTTTTCACCAACGCATCGAGTTCCATCTCCGTTGGTATCGGAATCACCGCATGCTCAGCAAGCGTTTCGATTTCGGCATCCGGGCCTAAAACGATCTTCAGCGTTTTCTCAATCTCAACCCGCTCATTTTGAAGCTTCCCTAAATCGTTCAGCAGAGCCAGATAGTCGCTGTAAAGCCGCATGCGATCCGAGACCAAAAACTGCCTGCGCTCAACCCGCTCATCCGCCAGCTCAAGATACGGCTTCATAAAATCGAGTTCCTGCTCCAGCAGCACCGACTTTTTATCCAGCATTCGGTAGGTACAGAATTCGCGATATACGACTATAATTTCCTCCCACTCCAGCTGGGCAATACGCAATTGCTCCGCCGTAGACACCAATGCAAGTTGCGTCTGAAGCCGTTTATTACTCCATCTGCTCGGAAGATTAATACGAAGGGCCACCGACACATCATCATCATCGTTGAGGCTTGGGCGCAGTTCCATTGAAAAGTCCGATTCGTTCTTCGCCTCAAATGCGGCGCGTTCCAGCGCGGTCAAATGTTCCAAAAGGGCCGGCTCCCCCTGTTGCTGAACCGCCTCGCGGATCTCATCCTCAGACGCCGCCGAAACAAGCGTTGCGGCGGCAGCAATAACAGCGCTGTAAAAAACTATTCGTCTCATTTTTTGCGACCAAACCATTGTTCAAAGATGGAAATGTTCGGAACGACAACAACCTTTTCACCGGGACGCAGAGTTCCTTCCTCCAGCTCGACCACGACCAGACGACCCCGCATGTATTGATAACCAAATCCAGTATACACAGGGTGCAATCGAATGTCGGCCGTGATTGATTTGACCACACCATAGAAGTTCTTTTTTCCGTTCTGGGTAATGATCCGACACCGCTCCCCGATGGGCAGATCCGTGCTGTCGTCCTCGGACATGAAGGCAATGACCCGGCTTGTCAATATGTTGCTGATGAGCACGACCGGATCCCCGGGCATCACGATATCACCCGGTTGGTGGAGCACCTTAGCCACAACGCCCGCCGTACTCGATTTCAGCTGGGATTGTGCAGAAACCAGTCTTTCCAAGATTGAGGGGTCATAACTGCCGATGTCCTGCCCGGCAACCTTCAGGCGCAATTCGATCTCCTGGATAACCTGAGGGTATAGGGCCAGCACGTCGTTGATGGCCCGGATTTGGGGTTCAAGATCCTCGACTTCCTGTTCCAGCATCAGGCCGCTTTGAACCAGCTCTCGATTGCGCTTTTGCAGGGCTTCGAGTACACGCAACTGGGCGATGGTTTCCGACTGGCCGAGCTTGGTCTTTTCCAGATCGGCGCGAATTGAATGGATCACGTCCTGAGTTTCCATCGTAAAGGATGTCTGTTCCATGAGCAACTCGGCCATAAGGGCCTCGATGTCGAGTTCCCCGATCAATTGTCCGGGTTCCACCATGTCGCCCATAGCGACATTCAGGGTTTTCAGCCGCCCGTCGTGCAACGGGGAGACATATTCATAGATTGATTCGGCTTCCCCATGGAAACGATGACGATGAAGTCCGCCGGGTAGGAGCACCATCACCATGATGGCGGTGCCGATCCATACGAGCCACGGCCAGCCGTTAAACAAACGGCGGATCACATGGCGAGGGTGATGGCGAAGGGAAGGACGTTTGAATGAATGATTTGTCATGGGTATCCTTCGCTCCTAGAGTTCCACGGTGGTACGTTGCATGACAAGGTTGACCTCGGCGATCGAATCGAGGGCCTCCAGCTTCTTGACAATGTCGACTTGGTAGGACGGGTCGATCAGCCGGACTTGATAGGAATATTCAAGCAGCTCGCCCTGAACGGCTTCGCGCATGGCGATCAGCATGTAGGCGGAGCAGCACTCGGCCATGATGCGGTCCACATCTTCGCGCACGGACTCGATGCTGGAATCGGCGAGAAAACGCAGCATGGCCTCGTAGCGGCGGCGGGTGGCAAACGGCGCATAATGAAGGAGAATAATGACGGAACTGAGCAGCAAGCATCCGGTGATGGCAACGGAATACATGTTCGCGCCGCAGGAGATCCCGATGCCGAGTGTTGCAAACAGAAACATCATGTCCCGCGGGTCGCGCACCGCCGTTCGGAAGCGGATCAGGGAGAGCGCCCCCAACACCCCGACACCGCGTGCAATGCTGTCGCCCATCGACATCATGACCATGCAGGTGATCATGCCGCCGAGGATCAAGGTATGCACGAACGAGCGAGAATAGGAGAGCGACTGGAAGGTCATTTGGTATAGTTTTGCGAGTACCGAGCTAAGCACAAAACTAAGCAGCAGGGCGGATATGACGTGGGTTATTGCCACGTTTGGCGAGTTGCTCACAGTAGTGTTCATAGCGTCAATAATTGGGTTCACCGGCGTCGGCATCTGAGCCAGCGTGGTCATCGTGCTAATAAATACCTGTTGTTCCATAATTTCCTTATCTTTTAATCAATTAAAATTTCGTCCGCAAACGGGGCATCGCCCGCACCGGTCATGAGATTTTCCATCCAGATCGCCGTTGAATATTTGCAGTTTCCACATCGGATGAGCTCGAATTCCTGCACCAGCTCGATCATCCAAGTTGGCACCTGCTCCGTGCATTTCACCTCAAGCACAAGGGTCGAATCCTTCCGGTTTCGAACCAAGCCGCTGTCCATCGATATGAATCTTCCATTGTTGCCCCAGTTGTAGGGGTCGGTGGCCGGCTGGTAGCAGAGCTGGGAATCGAAGGTAATGCGGGCATAATGGTCGAAGATTCCCGTGTGCGCTTCCCGGCAATACCGGATGAATACCTTAGGTTCGGCCCCGATTTCATTGTACAGCCGGATGAATTCCCGAAAGGCTTCGCGCTCCTTGACCGATTTGAGGTTAAAGTCGTCGGCATGTGATTTCAGAATGCCGGGCTTCCACGCATCGAAAGGGATGCAAGCGCGGGACTTAATGATGCGGTCGTAGTATTTGCGCTTTATTTCCAAGAAAACCGGTGCATCGCCGGGCGGTTTGCCGTAGGTTCGCACCCGCAGCTTGAACCGGTATGCGGCCTCCCATTCCTTCGCACGGTGCAGAGCAAGGGAGGGCGAGTCGTATTGAAGCGTGTTGATATAGTAGCGCCCGCCGGCAGCCGTGCAATGCTTGTCCAGAACGCAGTAGGGCTTGATAAACTCCTTTATGGGTTCAACCATCTGCCGCGGAATAATGTATTTCGCTTCGAAACGATCCAGCTCTGTGGAAAAGTCGGCGTTATCTTTTAACTGATTAATATGGCTCGTTTTATTCATCGGATAAACGTTTACCTATAGCACTAACGGTTTCGAAACAACTAGGAAAAAACGCAATCTATTCTATTTTCGTGCTTCCTAAGACGAGTTTGTTTCGCTCCTCGCGGTGTCCGAGGGGGCCTTTCTCTCTGATGCAAAACAAAATATCTGGGGAAACAAATGCCATCTGATTGATTTGACTCTCATCAGCCAGACATTTCTTGGACAGGCTCCCGACCTTGACACAAACCCGGTCTTCCACTACACAGACCCGATACCCGCATACTAGAATGCCCTGTTGGTGCGTTTAGTGTATCTGTCCAGAAACCAGGTAAGAACGCTTTTTTATGGAGCTGTTAGTGTGGGTGGGCTGGTTATTGTCGACCATTTTAGGAAAAACATTATGAATAAAAAAATCATTATTGCTCTTTGGATTGCGGTGTGCGTGTGTGCCCGAGGTGCGCTCGTCATCAACGAGGTGTGCTACGACAACGAGACGTTGACCGATGAGAATGGCGACGCCTCCTCGGACTGGATCGAGCTGTACAATACAGGTCCGTTAGCGGTGAACCTCCAGAACTATTGGTTAGGCGATGCCAATCCGTATGAGGAAGCCAAAGGGGTGCGACTGCCCAGCTACATGCTCCCGCCCGGCGGCTTTCTCGTGGTCTACGCCAATAATGACCTGCCCGAGTACACGGTTTGGACGAACGCGCCGGACATTGTCGCGATTCCCGAAAACAGCAGTTGGCGCTACAGCGCACCAGCCAGTGCACCAGACGCGACATGGAAGGACACCACCTTCAACGACACCCCTTGGGAGAGCGGTATCTCGCCTCTTGGATACAATGACGCAACCCTGGACATGGATTGCGCCACGCTTCTGCCGGACGGCGGCAATCCAGACAGCCGCTACCCAACCGCCTATTTTCGCACAACCTTCAAGATTGTGAACCCGTCCGTCGTGACCGGCCTCACTGTCCGCGCACGAATCAACGATGGCATGGTCCTCTACCTCAACGGCGTGGAACAGAAGCGCATCTACATGCCGGACGGGGCCGTCTCTTACGAGACGCATGCGACGATGAGCGTGCCTTCGACGCTTTGGACTACCTTTGTGCTTCCCACCACCGACCTCGTGGCTGGTAACAATGTGCTGGCTGTCGAGGTGCATCAGGCTTCTGCGAGCAGCGTCGATCTGATCATGGACCTGTCGCTCACGGCGCTGGTCGATGAACAGGTACCGGTGGTCCACGGTCAATTTGGGCTCAGCAATCTTGGCGAGAATGTACACCTTTTCTTAAATCTATCTCGCATCCACAAGTTCGACGGACCCGCCTCGGAGCCTGGCGAGAACAAGTCGTACGGGTTGGCCACCGACGGCGTGACTGGTATTTATAAAGTCTATGAAAAGCCAACGCCCGGACTGCCCAACGCGACGAACGACCAGAAATATTCCGTCACGCTCCATACCCAAAAGCCGAGATTTTCGGTTGATCCTGGTTTTTATGCCGCCAACCAGTCCGTCGTCCTGAGCACCCCGACTGCGGGCTACAAGATCTACTATACACTGGACGGCAGCGATCCTTGGGATTCCGGCACATATGTTTACAGCGGCAATCCCATCCAGCTCAATGCCGTCGCGCCGGCGACCTCCGGCCTCTCATGGATACGCACCAACCCGGTGGAAATCGGCGAAACGGTGCCCGATGCCGCATGGCAGCCCCCGGTTGGAAGCGTGTCCAAGGCCGTGGTTCTCCGTGCGATCGCCGTCGACGGGACGGGCAAATTCTGTTCACCCGAGACGAGCGGCACCTACTTCATTGGTCCATCCTTTTCGACGCGCACCCTGCCCACGGTATCAATCATTACCGACGCCGACAACCTGTTCGGATTCACCTCGGGAATTTACGTGCCCGGTAAATACTATGCCGACTCGCCGGAAGGCTACGGCGACAACAAGTGGGGCAAGCCTCACGCGAACTACCATCAGGATAATGACGACCAGACCTGGGAACGCCCGGTGCAGCTCGAATTTTTTGAAACCGCGCAGAACACCTCCGCCTTCTCGCTCGCGCTCGGTATGACCATGCACGGCGGCGGCACGCGCGCCATCCCGCAGAAGACGCTCTACCTCATGGCCCGCCTCGGCGAGTACGGCAACGACCTCGTCGACTATCCCCTCTTTCCGGACGAGGATGCCACGACCTACAAGCGCTTCCTCCTGCGGAACGACGGCAACGACTGGTATGGCCCGATGTCGGACGAAGGCATTTCTACGATGCTCAAAGACGCGGTGTTCCACCGGATCGTCAAAGGACTGAACACCTCGGTCATGGCCTACAGGCCGGTCAACGCCTTTATCAACGGCGAGTACTGGGGCATCCACAATATGCGCGAGAGCTTTGACAAGCACTATCTTGCCACGCGCTACGGGCTCGACGCCGACAACGTGGATATGCTGATGCACGAAGAGGAGAAGCTCGACAACGACAAGGTCCAGATCACGCGCATCGATGGCGATAAAAACAGCGACGAAGAGTACGAAGAGCTGATCGATTGGATTCAGGCGAACCCGCTCTCCATCGACGCCAACTACGAGCGCGTGCAGACGGCCGCCGTGTTCACTAACGCGCTCGACATTGTGATCACTGGCATCGACGCCACCAACCACGCCGACTACATCATCGCCGAAACCTTCTTCGCCAATACCGACTGGCCGATCAACAACTGCGATTTCTGGCGGGCGCACACCAACCAGACCGCAACCTGCGGCGCGTTCGGCGACACCCGCTGGCGATGGATGCTCTACGACCTCGACGTCGCCGGCGATAAGGGCGCCGATTTCGATATGCTCAAGTATCTCTCATCCAACAAAATGAGCGGGGGCAGCGAACCCGGATTCCTGATCAACCAACTCTGGTCGAATTGGAACTTCCGCAACTATTTTGTGACCCGCTACGCCAATCTGCTCAACACCACCTTCCGCCCCGAGCGCATGGCCGCGATCATCACTGAAGCCGCCGACGCGATCGCGCCCGAGGTTGAGAGCCACTTCCAGCGCTGGGGCCATTCCTTCACGGAGGAGCAGTGGCGCACCACCGTGACCAATGTGCTGATCGACTACACGACCGAGCGTCACGCCAACTCGTGGGAGCATCTTGACAACCACTTCGGTTTGGGAGGTACAGGTTCCCTTGAGGTAAACAACATCGATCCATCCGGCACGGGCGGCGAGTTTATCGTCAACGGGATCACGATTTCAACGGACACCGACGGTGTAACTTCGAGAGCTTCTTGGAGCGGAACCTTCTTCCAAAGTCTGCCGATCACGGTCGAAGCCGTGCCCGATGCGGGCTACGTCTTTGATGGATGGGTCGGCACTGCGGTGACGAACTCTTCCATCAGCCTGTTCGTCGGCGAAGCACCGATATCCCTGACGGCACGATTCCGGCTGGCCGACGCGCCCGCCTACCAGCCGACCGGCTATGAGCAATGGCAGCTTGCTAACTACTCCGTGCAGCATATTTTGGGCGATGGAGCGGCCAGCGCGGACGCCCCTTCCGGGTATGCCGGCATGAGCAATTTTTTGCTGTATGCCTTTGGCATAAACCTCTCTGATGGTCTGACCGACGCCGAGCGGCTTGAGCGTGCCCGCCTCTCCATCCAGATGCTGGACAGCGCGCTATGGCTCGGCTACACCCGGCTCAACGACACCTACGACGATGTGCGCTACACGCTCAAGGTCGCCTCGTCGCTCGCGGCTCCGATTATCTGGAACACCGCCACCAACGGCATCGACCTCGATCCCGTGGCGCTCACCAACATCCTGGACGCTTCAACCTGGTACTACAAAGTGCGCCTTTCAAAGGATAATCCCGATCACGAAATGCGTTTTTTTAAGTTGGAAGCTATCCCCGAACAGCCCTAGGTCTGATCGACTGCGGATCGGAACGCGGTTGAGGTAGAGTGCTGGTGTTGTTTGCCAAATTTTATGAGTTCGTTTTACAAAAAAGGACAAAAAACAATGCTGCAAATTACTAAAACCGTTTTTTGCCTTTCTCTGGTCGGGGCTTCCGCTGTGGCGCAGCCGGTGATCAATGAATTCATGGCGTCCAACCAGACCATCTATCCTGACAACTGCGATTTCGACGACTATTCCGACTGGATCGAGCTGTACAATCCGACCAGCACCAATATTCCGCTGACGGACTATTATCTGACCGACGATCTGGAGCTTCCTCTCAGGTGGAGATTTCCGGAAGGGGCCTCCATTCCCGCCGGGGGCTTTCTCATGGTCAGGGCCGACGGCTTCAATGCGGGTCCAGGGGAAGTCCATGTCCGCGACTACTGGCCATGGGGGAGTACGTTAACGACCCAGCGCTACCATGCGGGGTTCAAGCTGAGCGCCGACGGCGAATCGATCGGGCTCTTTCGGCTGACGGCTCCGGCGAGGGAGTTAACCATGATCGAAACGGGGTCGGTTTGGAAATACCTCGATACGGGAGTGGATCCCGGACCAGACTGGACGAAGAATTCCTTTGACGATAGCGGCTGGTCTTCCGGACCCTCCGAACTTGGCTATGGCGACGGCAACGAGTCAACGGTGATCGGATATGGCCCGGACTCGAGAAAAAAATATCCAACCACCTTTTTCCGAACCCGATTTACGGTTTCTGATCCTGCCGTGATCGGGGATATCCGATTCAATGTAAAGATCGACGACGGGGCCATTTTCTACCTGAACGGCGAGGAAGCCGCCCGCATCCGGATGCCCGAGGGTCCGGTGGACTATCTGGACCTGACTTCGCTGGGGGGTTCCGAGTATGGCTTCGAGACCGTCGATATGCCCGCATCCCTGCTTCGGGCAGGTGAAAACGTGTTGGCCATCGAGGTCCACCAAGCTTCGGCCTCCAGCCGCGACCTCAGTATGGATGCGGAGCTGGTTATTTACGAGGTCGATCCGGAGCAGCTGGTTCTCGTGGATGCCATTGCGGGCTATCCCGCGCAGATGACGGATGTTTCCTACGGCCGGGATCCGCTGTCTGATACGGGATGGTCCTTCTTTGCGGAAGCCACTCCCGAGGCGGCCAACACCAGCGAACCCCTTGTGGAAGCGGTTCAGGCAGCGGCGATCGTCCCGGATATGGAGAGCGGCTTTTACTCCAATCCCATCGAAGTATCGTTCCTGGTTGTCGAGACCAACATAACCCTCCGCTATACGCTGGACGGCTCCGTTCCCGACTCGGATTCGGCGGTCTATTCCGCACCCATCAACATTGCGGAGACAACGGTGTTGCGGGCACGCTCCTTCGTGCCGGGGCGTTTGCCCGGTCCTGTGGCGACCCGCAGCTATTTCATCGATGAAAACCCGGCGCTTTCCGTCATCTCCCTTGCGGCCGATCCGGAAACCCTGTTTGGCAATACGATAGGGATTGTTGAAAACAATACGG
>JAAYDL010000173.1 GCA_012729265.1 Lentisphaerota bacterium
CGCAGGTTCCACTTAAGAATGGACGGTCCGTGGTTTAAAAATGGGGGTAAGCCCAAGGAGAGTTGAATCTAAGGGCAAGGGTTTATGAAAAAGGTATGGCTTATTTCGTTGGCGGGTGCGCTGGTTGTTGGGGGGCTCGGACTCATGCTGTTTTACGGGCTTCCGCAATTTGTCGATATGATGAAACAGATCTCCTCTCAAACCAATGAGATTTTTGCCGACATACTGCCTGTATCTTCTGCTGAGGGTGACGAAGCGTATGCCCTGTCTATCGAATTGCTGAGCGCAGGGAAACAGTGGGAGGCCGAGGGTGTGATCGAAGCAGCGTACAAGCGTAATCCCAACGAACGGAGGATTCTTTTTGCTCATGCGGTGTTAAAACGTTCGCGCTGGAGCAAACTTGAATCTACAAAGCTGTTTGCGGAGTGTTCGAAGGGGAACGACTATTTGGCCTTGGCTGCCCAGCTTGCATTGTTGCTGGATCTGCATGAGGGGGTTGATGAACGCATGAAAGATCTGGTGGTGCTGTCGGATAAGTATCCTGACGATGTATACCTGCTTTGGCTGAGTGCAATTGAATGCAGAGAGCAGGAAATGGGAGAACTCGGGAAAGAGCGCTATGAATTGCTTCTGAGTAAATTTGATGTGGGTCCGGTTTTGCTGCATCAGAGTTATGCCAATCTTTTAACTGAGGAGCTTCATGATTACGAGGCGGCTTTGGTGCATCGAAAAATTGCAGTCTCCATGGAATCCGCAGTATGGGCGCTTCAGGGCTTGGCAAATACGCTTACGGATGCTGAGAAATTTTCCGAAGCACTGGAGTATTGGGAAAAGCTGGTAAAAATGGTTCCTGACGATGAAGGGTATTGGAATCGGTACGCTTTTTCGTTGATGAATCTCGGGCGCTTCGCCGATGCGGTTGACGCGTATGAAAAGGCCGTGGAACTCAATTCCGGCTATTCAAGTTGGTGGATGCGTTTGGGGAAATGTCATGAAGAACTGGAGCACGATGACGAAGCACTAAACTGCTATCAGAAAGCTGCATCCTTGGGGGCCGATATTACGAGTGAACTGGCAGAGCATTATATTCTCCAGAATAAATCGGGTGATAACGTCGAGTTGACGGAGTTGGTCCGACAAAAAATGCTTCAGGATGCTGAATTTTTGAAAGGTCTAAGCAAGGAAAGCTACCGGGCGACGGCGGTCCGACTCGCCGACGGGACGGACATGATAACGTCCTGCCAGAGGCTGGATCGGATGGTTTCGGTTTGCGAAGAGGAAGGCCGCATTGATCTTGCCGTTGCTACGCAGGAGCGACTTGTGGCACTCGCCAAAAGTCTGGATGTTAAGCAGGATGCGCTTGATATTCTCGAGGCGCAGCTGAAGGAGCTGGAATCGATTTTAGAGAAGAATGTTGATGGAGGATGAGCCGGAGCGGGGGCGGTATATCGGATAGAAAACAGGAGATGAGATGAAGAAATGGGTTTTGCCGTTGGCGATGCTTTCGTTGACGGGGTTGGTTGGATGCACCACGCAGTCGATGAAGGGTACACCGTTCTTTTTCGGCGACTATGAAGATCGGGAGGGCCCGCCGGCGGATCGGTTCAATGCCTGGCCGCTGGTTTATTATCGCGATCCGGCGCTGTCGGTGCTCTGGCCGCTGATGGAGTTCAGCCCGGAACATCAGGCCGTTCGTCCGATCTATTCAGCAGATGGATTGGGGAGCAATTATCCGGAATACAATGTGGTCTGGCCGATTGCGCGCTTTGCACCGGGCAAGCAGAAATATCGGATCTTTCCGGTTTTCTGGGGCGACGACTATCTGAATGTGTTTCCGCTCTATTGGCACGAGGGCGAGCCGTGGTCGGGCACGGGACACGATGCGCTGTTTCCGCTGTGGATTTGGTCAAATCGAACGAGCGGCGATTCGCTGTATGTGGCGTGGCCGTTTTATGCGCGGCATCGTTCTGAAGATGAAAACGCGTGGTATTTGTGGCCGCTCTATGGACAGAAAAAGAGCAAAGACAGCGTGTCGCGCTCGGTGGCGTGGCCGCTGATTCATATGTATTCTTCGCCGAGCCAATCGGGCAGCTGGGCGTTCCCACTCTATGGGTATGACCGCAACGACTCGCGCACCTCGTTTTATTCGCTCCCGTACAGCCGCAGCGTCAGCGAAAATGGAAAGAGCTGGGATTTGGCGCTGCCGCTGTGGTATCGCAATTGGCTGGGCGATGCACGTTCGTGGGCACTTTTCCCGGCGCTATCGTGGGGAAATAAAGATGCCGATCAGGTCGATAACCACTATCTGCTGGGGCTGGCTTCCTACGCCCGTTCGACGGATGCGCGGAGCCATTGGGTGCTTCCGCTCTACTATTATTCGAGCGATGCGGATTCAAAACTGTTGTTCACGCTGCCGTGGTGGTCGAAGGAGCAGGCCGACGGCTCCGGCTTCCATTCGCTCATGCCGTTGTATTTCTATCGCTACACCGCCGATTCGAGCGGATTTTATTCGCCAGTCTGGATGGCGGAAACGCAGGAGGACGGTTCGCGCTGGCGCGCGGCGTTCCCGTTTTATTACGGCGCAGAGTCGAACGAGGGTTCGGTTATGATTACTCCGCTGTATGCAGGGAAGAAGCATGCCGACGGATCACCGGCGTGGCGGTGTTACATTCCGTTTATCTATTTTAACTCCGACTATGATGCGCACTTCATGACGGCGCTGGGCGGCTATTGGAAGATGGGCGATCAGAAAAACTGGCTGGCGCTGCCGCTGCTCAGCGGCGGCCAAAAGGACGACGTGAGCGGGCGCTATATTCTCTTCGGCGGGCTGGCTGCAAAGCGCTGGGACGAGGCCGGGAGCGCAAGCCATATCTTCCCGCTCTACTACCGTTCGCCGCAGAACAATATGTTTATCTCGGCTCCGTACGCCACGTGGGAGAGCGGCGGGCGTGCCCGCCATGTGATCGCACCGCTGCTGAGCGGATGGTCTACGGATGACGAGTCGACGCGCGCCATTCTGGCCGCCGGGTTGGCCGGTTTCCGCAAGGGCGGGAGCGATCCGTACAGTTATGTGCTGCCCCTTTATTATGCTGCGCCGAAAGATCAATCCTTTCTGTCGCTTCCCTATTCGACGTGGAAAACCAAAAGCGGGCAGAAGCATTTGGTGCTGCCGCTGTTGAGCGGATGGAACATTTCCTCGGAGCGCACCCAAGCTCTGGTGGCCGGCGGGCTGGTCGGCTGGGAAAAGAATCAGAAAACGGATCAGCTCGATTGGTCGCATCTGCTGCCGCTCTATCTATGGGAGCGGGACGAGCTTTTTTACACGCTGCTGTTCGGGAAGGACCCGAAGCGCTCGTATTTCGCCACGCCGCTGATCGGAAGCTATAACGAGGAGAGCGGGAAGACCGGAAGCTGGGTATTCCCGTTTTATCGCCATAAGCGCGATCTTGACTCCGGCGCGGTCAACGGTTCTTACCTGTTGCTGGGCGAATATGGAAAAAACGAAAACCGCACCTATCACAGTTTTTCCGGAGTCTATGACTACCGCCACAGCAAGAGCCGCCGCGAAAAAACTTTTGGCGAACATAATTATGTAGGCTTCATTAAGCCTGGACTCCGTCCAGCTCAGGCAACTGAACTGGGCGAAGTGGGCGATTCGCTTTCCATCGAGGAAGAGTCCACATATCTGGACTATTTTATCGGGACGTTTGATGAGCAGTGGACCCGAACGGTCAATCTCGATCAGGGAACCAACACGGTGGCGGAGCTGCATTCAAAGAAAAATTCGATTTTCCCGCTGTGGGAATCGGACCTTTCCGAGGATTTGGTGAATGGGCAGAGCCTGAAAACCACGTCGCTGCTGGGGATTCTGTACGACACCCGCCGCGAAGAGGGCGATCCAGAAAATCCGGACCATGAATATGTCCGTAAGCGCGTACTCTGGCGATTGTTCCACTATGAAAAGCTCAACGGCGATAAAAGCACCGACATTTTTCCGGCGGTCACCCTCGATTCCTATAAAAACGGCTATCGCAAGGCCTCCTTCCTTTGGAGGCTCTTCCGCTACGAAAAAAATCCGGAAACCGGCTCGAAAAAGCTCGATCTGTTCTTTATTCCGATCAAGCGCTGAACCGTAGACGGAGCATCCCTGCTCCGTTGTGCATGCACGTGGGCACGAAGCAGGATGCATCGTCTACGTTATTCCGCCGGCTCGATGTGCACGGTCACATCAGCCGCGCCCGCCTGTGGAGGACCAAAAATCAATTTAGGTGATGCCGGAAGGAGATTGACGATTTGTTGCTGCGGCGCAGGCTTTCCGCCTGCGATGGGCAGGCAGGGATGCCTACCCACATTGTTTAGTCTAGGATCTCGGCGGAGCTGAGGATTGCATTGTTTTCCTGCAAGGATACGTTATTTCCCCCTATGAAACGGATTGCACTGTTGGTTTTTTTATTGATACCACTGCTTACTGCAGGAGTTACCTTGCGCATGGAAGGAGAGCGCGTTTGGCTTTCCAGCGACGGGGCCTCTCTTTTGTCGGTGCTCTCCCAGTTTGAATCGTGCGGGGTTGAGGTATGGGTTGATCCTGAGCTGGAAGTGAGTGACGTGAAAGGGAGCTGGGAAAATGCCAAGCTCGAACGGGTGATATCCCAGATGGTCAGTCCCTACAGCTATCTGTTGGAATGGACGGTTGAAAGAGGTCCGCTGGGGAGGGTTGAAAAGCTCTCGAGTATTCATGTTTTTTCCTCCGGAAAATCCTCCGCCGCAAAGCCGCTCTCTAAAGGCCGTGTGCTGGATGTGGTTGAAAATGAAGAGGGCCTTAGATATGTCCGTGGCGAAATTTTGGTTGCGTTTCGCGAAGGTTCGACCGAGGCCGATCTGAACGCCCTGCTGGCAAGGCTTAACGGATCATTGATTGAAGTGATCGACCCGCCCGGACTCTACCGCATCCGGATCGGAGACGGGATGTCGGTGGAAGAGGCGATGGCCCTTGCAGCGGCGATGTTTGCCGTTGAAGCGACGGAGCCCAATCTGGTTTTCCCGAGGATTGAGAATCAGCAGCAGGTGGAACCAGGGTCCGGCGGTGGCGTGAACCGCAATATTAAACCCGGAGAGGCGCTGGTTGCCGTTTTGGATTCCGGACTCGATCCCACCTACGCGAATGCCGAATTTGTAAAGGGAACTTACAACGCGCTGGATCCAAGTGCGCCGATCAGCGACCCTACCGGACATGGAACGCTCATGACGTTAATTGCCGCCGGTGCCGTGGTGCCCGAGGGGGCAACTCCATCGGCCGAGGGCGTATCCGTTCTTTCGGTGCAGGTATTCGATCCAAATGGAGTCACCAGCTCCGACACGCTCATGCGTGCAATGGACCATGTTATCGACGCCGGGGCTGAAATTGTCACCATGAGCTGGGGCACAGAGGTGAACAGTGGTTTTATTGAAACCGCGATGGACTATGCCGCCGGCGAGGGAACGCTTCTCTTTGCCTCCCCCGGAAACGAACCGACCGGAGAACCCATGTATCCTGCCGCGTACGATTCGGTCGTCGGCGTTGGCGGGCTGAACCCGGACGGCACGCCTTGGGAAAACTCGAATTATGGTGACTTTGTTGAGGAGCACAAGCCTGCCATTGCTGTAATCGGAGGCCAGACCTATGCCGGAACCTCCATTTCCGCTGCTGATGCTGGTCACGACGCGGCACTCGCAACGCCGTCGGAATAGGCCCGAAAGTGCTCTAATCGTGGCGGTGAAGCGGTCGGCTGTTCAGGGCTGAATCCTCTTTCCGAGAATGGTGACGCTGTGCTCTATGCTGTCCATTTCGGTGACGTTGGGCAGGAATCCCCACTCTTCAAAGCCAAAGTAGCGGAACAGATTCAGGCTGCGTTCGTTGTGCGAAAAGATATAGGCCGTCAGATTTTTCAGCCCGGTTCGTTCGGCTTCTTCCAGAATCGCTTCCATCAACAGGCGGCCGAGTCCTTTGCCCTGATGCTCCGGCGCAATATATAAACTGACTTCCGCGGTGTAGCGGTAGACGGGGCGTCCGTGAAAAGACTGGAGGCCGATCCATGCCGCGACCTTGCCGTCGATCTCGTGCACGAGAAGCGGATAGTTTTCGGGCGAATGGCTGTTGAACCAGGCTCTTTTGCTTTCGAATTCAATCGGTTCAAGATCGGCGGTCGCCGTTCGGGAGGGAACGGCGGCGTTGTAAATGTCCACAATGGCAGATAAATCCTGTTCCGTGGCGTATCTCATTCGGTCTGCTCCCGCTCTGCGCGTTTCCGGTCTTTCGCTTCCTGCCGCCGGTTTTGAAAAAAAACCTGCATGACCCGTTTGCAGTCGAGTTCCATCACGCCGGTTTCGACTTCGACGGCGTGGTTGAGATCGGCATCGTTGAGGATATTAAATTTAGAGATCGCGCCGCCGCGGATCGGATCGGTCATGCCCCAGACCACCTTTTGAATACGGGCGAGCACCAGCGCGCCGGCGCACATGGGGCACGGCTCCTTCGTGACATACATGACCGCCCCGTTGAGCCGCCAGTTTCCAACGGCCTGCGTGGCCTGGGTGATGGCGAGAATTTCCGCGTGTGCAGTGGGATCGTTCAAGGTTTCGGTCTGGTTGTGCGCTTTGCCGATCACTTCGTCGTTGAGCACAATGACGGCACCGCAAGGGACTTCCCCCTCGGCGGCAGCCTGCTGCGCTTCGCGCAGCGCCATGCGCATATAAATGGTTTCCGGCGAAAAGTGGTCCATTCGTCTATTCCGATTTGTGCAGAGGCGTGATGACATTGAGCGCGCCGGGGAGCACTTCCACCTTCACAAAGGCATCGCCGCAAATGATCTCTCCGTCGATCTGAATCGGCGAATTGGTTTTGCGCTGAACCGTCATGGTGCGGAAATGGCGGTTGATGACATGCGGCGAGCGAAATACGGTTTTGTCGATGATGCGGTGAATCTGGCTCAGCAGAATCGGCATATCTTTTTTCTCTACCGCCACCAGTTCGAGTACTCCGCTGTCGGCCTTGGCATCCGGGGCAACGATCATGTCGCTCCCAAATTGGGAGAGATTGGCAACGGTAAAGATCAGCGGTTGTTTGAACACGATCTCTTCGCCGTCAATATTGGCAACGAAGGGCTGCGGCTTATATTCAAAAAACTGAGCGGCACCGGCGAGGATGTAGGGGGTTAGCCCGCGAAAGGGATATTTTTCGAATGTTTCGACCAGCGCGCCGTCCCAAGCCATACTGCAAGTTACAAAGAAAAGGTGATCGTTTACTTTGCCGACGTCGATGGCTTTGGTCTCTCCGTTCAGCAGGGCTTCAGCGGCGGCATCGGGCTGAAGTGGGATATCGAAGTGTCGCGCAAAACCGTTGCCGCTGCCGGATGGAATGACGCCCAGACGAGCCGACGTGCCCACCAGAACGCTGCCGATGGTGTTGACCATGCCGTCGCCGCCGACCACCAACACCGTATCCGTTCCCCGTTCGACCGCGCGCCGAACCTTATCCATTCCGTCCTGACCCGACTGGCTGAACTGGAATGAAACGTCGTGTTCCGGGGTGTCCCACACCTTTTCGATGGCGTAAATATACCGGTAAGGCCCCCCTGTGCCCGACTTAGGATTGATCAGTACGAGTACCTGTCTCATGGAATCACGCGTGCTCCTGTAACATGGGGCGTTTGTACCACAATGCGCAGAGCAATGTGAATGGAGATTCTTTTATAATTGCCGATCGCCGATTGCTGATTACTTAGGCTGAAAAATGTGGGGCAGGCAGGATGCCTGCGCCACAAATCAACAACCGACCGCCGTTCATTTTACACCGCGCAGTGGTAATCGATGCGGTTAGTTAAAGAGAGTTTTGTCCAGCAGCGATAGAATATCCCTTTTCCGGCGAATCGAATAGCGATTAAGCAGGCAGATATCAATACGGTATTTCCGAATCAGAGTGGAAGCCCCTTTGCAGAATTCATCGATGTTGATGATAGCGAATGGCAAAGCATCCGCCAAAACGTCCACCATGATCTTTTCTATAGCGGCGAATCCATTGCTTTGGGGCGATTCAGTGGTGATCGGGAGCACCACCACAGTATTGTCTTCGACCTTAAAGGTTCTGCGGATCTGCTCCTTGCCGGGATTGGCATAGACGTGATAGCCGCTTTTTCGCAGCTTGTCGGCGACCCTGTTGATGGCGGGACGTTCCACATAGGCAAACTGCACGTGTTTGGCCGGTTGATGGAGCAGCATGTCGTTGAGCTGTTCGGTTGACCAGCAGACAACCTCCAGCGATGGGAAGGAGGTCTTCAGCTTCTCGACCAGTTTTTCCACCGGGGCGGTATCAAGTCGGTAGGTTTCCTTGATAGAGGAATACCACCCGCATCCCGCGTCAAAAATAAGCCCCTCGATTTTTAACAGGGAAACGTAAGACTTCACCGAGTTCGGCTTATATTCCGGCAAGGCGTCCCGCATGGCGTTGATCGAAAAATAGGGCGCTCGTTCAAACAGGCGGTTGATTGCATCGAGTATGTTTTTCTTATTCATCATTCAGTTCCTTCTATCAACTTAATTTCTTCATCCGTCAGTTCATACAGATCGTAGACGAGTCGGTCGATTTGGCGGTCGGTGGCGGCGATTTGGGTTTCGATCAGTTGTTTGACAGACTCGGGTGCAGGCATCAATTATTCCTCATTCAAAAATACCCGCCCATCGTATAGACTGTTGAGCTTTTGGGCAAGAAGAGGAAACGCTGTTTTTAGGCATCGGCGATAATGACAGCGCGCTGGGGGGCGGGATGCCCTTCGATGGTTTTGGAGGCGTCGGCGGGGTCGAGAAAGTCGGGGAGCGATTCATAGGTCATCCAGTCGGTGGAACGCTGCTCCTCGGTGGAGGTGGCGCAGCGGTCGACGGTGCGGATGTTCTTCAGCCCGCAGCGTTTGAGCCAGAGCTCGAGGGTGGGTACGGAGGGAATAAACCAGACGTTGCGCATCTTGGCGTAGCGATCGTGCGGAATGAGCGAATAGCCTTCGGGGCCGTCGACCACAAGGGTTTCGATGACGAGTTCACCGCCGGGCCGCAGGAAGGAGCAGAGCTGCTCAATGTGTTCGATGGGCGATTTGCGGTGATAGAGCACGCCCATAGAAAAGACGGTATCGAATGCACCAGGAGCGGGCGGAAGATCTTCAATGCCAAGCGGCAGCACCCAGGCGCGCGAGTCGCGGATAAAGTGTTGCATCGCAAAAAACTGGCAGACAAATCCGAGCGAAGGGTCAATGCCGATCGCCAGCCGGGCGCCTTCGCCGAGCATGCGCCAGCAGTGATAGCCGTTGCCGCAGCCGACATCGAGAATGGCGCGGCCTTCGAGCGGCTGCAGATGCGGGAGAACACGGTCCCATTTCCAGTCGGAGCGCCACTCGGTGTCGATATGAATGCCGTGGAGGTGGAACGGGCCTTTGCGCCAAGGATGAAAAACTTTTAACTGATCGGCCAGACCATCGATCTCCGGGCCGTCGATTCGAACTTCGTGCTTGAGCTCGATGTTTGGGTTCGTAGATGCGTTGTTCTTCGAAGCGACGGGGACGTCGCTTCTACGGGCAAGCGACGGGGACGTCGCTTCCACGAGGGGGCTTTTCGTAGATGCGACGTCCTCGTCGCATGTTGAGTTAAGCGACGGGGACGTCGCTTCCACGAGAGGGCTTTTCGTAGATGCGACGGCCTCGTCGCATAGCCGTGCGAGCCGTTTGGGATTGTCGATAATGTAGGTCCTGAACTTTTCCAGATGCTCTGGTGATCGGACGATGTGATCAAAATATTCCTTTTGCCACACCGGAGCGGCGATCCCGAAGCGGCTTACGAGAACGTGAGCCGTATATGATTTCCACGCTTTGACAATATCGGACAGTGTGTATTGCTTAAGCGGAGCAACCAAAACGTGCACGTGATTGGGCATAACCACGAACGAGTCGATGCGGTAGTGATCGCCGTCAAAATGGTGCAGGGCCTGTTCTGCGACGCGTCGGATTTCAGGGGGTCGCAGGATGCATCGGCCGTGGCCGGCGTCCAGCCACTTTTCGATTCGATCCTGAAAACGGGTTTTATATTCGCGCTGCCAGCCGGAGTGGTCTGGGGAATCCCTGCTCGGTTCGGGATGTTGTTTGAGCCACGTCTCTTTCTCGATGCGCAGGTCGTTCAGTTTGCCGCTGGGCAGAGAGTCGGCGAGCCGGAAGGTGACAAAGTATAGGCAGCCGTCCTGCCGCCAGTGCGGAAGGTTGCCGACAAGGTGTGCTGTTTGTTCTTTTGGATCGAAAAAATTGGTGGGGTGCGGGGTGGTGGCGGTGTAAGCGACGGGGACGTCGCTTCTACGAGTAAGCGACGGGGACGTCGCTTCCACGAGGGGCAATGCGGCGAGGACGGCTTCCCATTCCGGGAGGTGTCCGTGGCGCTCGTGGCGCAGGCCGCGAGCGATTCGTTCGGGCAGCTGTTCGATCCACGGCTCCAGTGCGGTGTTTTTGAGCAGAGGATAGAGATCGGTGTAGTCGATTTTCATTTTACAGCGAGCATGGACATAAAGTTGAAGCACTGGAACCAGACATCGCAGGAGGAGAAGCCGGCTTGTTCCAGTCGCTCGCGGTGTGTGGCGATGGTTTCGGGGATCAGTACATTCTCTAACGCCGTGCGTTTTTGGCTGATTTCGAGGTCGGAGTATCCATGTGCGCGTTTAAAGTCGTGGTGAATGTCGATCAGCAGGGTATTGAGATGGTCGTCGGCAAAGACGACTTTTTCCGAGAGGATGAGCACGCCGCCGGGCCGCATGCCTGCGCTGATTTTTTGGAGCAGGTTGAGGCGGTCGGCGGGCGGAATAAACTGAAGGGTAAAGTTGAGCACCACCACGGAGGCCTCGGCAATATCGATCTCGCGGATATCGCCGCAGATCAGCTCAACAGGGACGGAGCTGTGGTCGCGCTCCATCTTTTTGCGGCACCGTTCGATCATGGCGGGGGAGTTATCGACGGCGACAATGCGGCAGCCTTGGGCAGTAATGCCGCGCCGCATAGAAAAAGCGGCACCACCGAGCGAGCAGCCGAGGTCGTAGAGCGTTGTGTTGGGTTGTGCATACCGCTCGGTCAACGTTTCAATCATGGTGATAATGGCGCGATAGCCGGGAACAGAGCGCTCGATCATGTCGGAGAACACGTCGGCCACCTGTGCGTCGAACCGGAAATCGGCAATCCCGGCGAGGGATTCGGAATAGATTTGGTCTCTTTGCATAGGTGCGTTTGTAGCAGTTATGCGTTTTGACCGACACCAAAAAAGGGCCATTCTCTACGCATTCTCCGCCGCCGTTTTCCGATCAGGGGGCGAGCAGTTCCTGCAGTTTGCCGATCAAATGTGGGTTTGTGCCCAAGGCAGCGTAGGTGCCGTCACCCTGCGGACGGAAATCGACCGCTCCTCCGGCACGTTCAATAATCAGTCCGCCGGCGGAAAAGTCCCAAGGGTAGATGCCTTTTTCAAAGAAGCCGTCGCTGGAGCCGGCGGCGACGTGGCAGAAATCGAGTGCTGCGGCACCGCTGATGCGCAGTTTTTTGGTGCTGAACGCCAGCTTTTTAAAGAGGCTGAAGTGGGTTTCGGCATCGGCCTCGAAGGCTTTGTAGAGTCCGGTAAAGATGAGCGCATCCTTCAGTTCCCGTGTATCGGATACGTGAATAGGGGCGCCATTCCGCTCGGCTGGACCTTCGATGTGCGCGGAGAAACAGTCGTCGAATTCCGGCGCATAGACGCAGCCGGCAACCACTTTTCCATTATGGCGGACGGCCACCGAGCTGCACCAATAGGGGAAGCCGTAGGAAAAGTTCATCGTCCCGTCGATGGGGTCGATGACCCATTCGTAAGCATCATTCGCCTCCGTCCGACTGTCCTCTTCACCCAGAATGCTGTGGTCGGGAAACCGCTCGCCAATCACCGATTCAGTGACCTTCTGGCACTCCATATCGAGCACGAGTTTAATATCGTGCGCAAACGTTTCGGCGCTTTCTGTACGGCGGTGTTTATTATTCAGTGCGTGTGCTCCAGCTGCTTTTGCGGCGGCTACAGCGGTTTCAAGCAGTTGGGAAAGTGTGGGTTCAGACATAGGTTTTACGGGGAAATGGTGTTATCGAATGAGGTTTCGTATGCGCGTGGTTTGCTGAAAACCATCTGCGCAACGAGCGCCTTTTTCGCCTGTTTTCGGTTGTTGAATTCAAAGGTTGTTTTTCCGGTGGCGCTGCGCAGAATCGGAGTTTGTCCGCTGTTCGGAAAATTCATTCCGGGAATATACATGCCCTTGACGGAAATCTTGAACGATGTGGGTTTGAGCGAATGGGGGGTTTTTACTTCCTCGCGAATCTTTATCTGCATTTCAGGCATCGGCGGAGGAGGGGGCGGGGGCGGCGGAGCGCTTTCAATCAGCTCTTCCTTTAAGGGTCTGCGGTGTGCGGTGAGCGGCATGCCCAGTTCATATTCGCGCATCTCCTGCATATAATCGGGGCGTTCAATATCCTCCGGCCACTCCGGAAGCTCGCGGGGCTTGGGTTCCACCTTTGCCGCAATCTCCTGAAGAAACTCCTCCAGCGGAGAGGCCTTTTTCTTCGGCTGAGCCTGATCCTTTTGCGGCGAAGGCGGAGTCATCTTCCGCTGTGCAATAGAGCCTAACCCCTTGAAGGCGATCACAATAATGAAGATAATCAGCGGGAAAATTTCTTCCATTTCACAACTCCCGTTAGAATCTCCGCAGCCTGCGTAAGGCAGGCTGCGGATGCTTCTGAATTATTTCTTGTCGTCGATATCTTCATCTCCTGAAGAGATGGATTCGCGCATGGCGGTGTCGGCCATAATATTCTGCATGCGGTAGAAGTCCATGACGCCGAGATTGCCTTTACGGAAGGCTTCGGCCATCGCCAGCGGCACTTCGGCCTGTGCTTCAATCACTTTGGCCTGCATCTCCTGAACCCGGGCGCGCATTTCCTGCTCAGCGGCAATCGCCATGGCGCGGCGGCCTTCAGCCTCGGCCTGACGCATAATCTTGTCGGCGTCGGCGCGGTCGGTTTCGAGTTTAGCGCCGACGTTGGCAATCTGACCGATACCGGCGACGGAAACGTCGGCGATATCGATCGAGACAATTTCGAAGGCCGTTTGAGCATCAAGCCCGCTGCTGAGCACTTTACGGCTGATGGAGTCCGGGTTTTCAAGCACAGACTTATAGGACGGCATGGAACCGATGGCGCTGACGATGCCTTGGCCGACGCGGGCGATAATGGTCTGTTCGGTGGCTCCGCCGACGAGGCGTTCGAGGTTGGTTCGAACGGTGACGCGCGCTTTAACGAGCAGGCGGATACCGTCTTTGGCCACGGCGTCGAGCATGCCGCCGGAGGTCTTATCGGGATCAGGGCAGTCGATGACCTTCGGGTTCACGCTGGTCTGCACCGCATCAATAATGTTTCGTCCGGCCAGATCGATTGCGGCGGCCTGTTGGAACTGGAGTTCGATGTTGGCTTTATCTGCAGCAATCAGCGCACGCACGACATTCTGCATGCTGCCGCCAGCGAGATAGTGAGCTTCGAGTTCGTTGGTGGTGATCGGGAGCCCGGCTTTAATCCCGGAGATATAGGTGAGCACCACCTGGGCCGGAGGAACACGGCGGAGTTTCATGCCGATCAGGTCGCGGATACGAACCGGAGCTTCGGCAAAGAGTGCACGCACCCATAAGTTGATTACTGAAAGCGCGAGTCCTAAGAAGATCACAAGGATCAGTCCTAAGATGATGAATAACAGGATCATGATTTTTTCCATTATAACTCCTCTGTAGTTGTATTGTTTTTACTGTTCAATGTTTCTTCAATTTTGCCGACTTGGCCGGCGAATTTAACCGCCATGCGCCGCCGTTGAGAAAGGGTCAGCAATAAAGCCCCCGAGCCTATCCAGATGACCGCCATTTGCGCGATCAGGCCGATGGTTGAGGGAATAAATGTGAGGGTGTAAATGACCGCCAGACCAAGTAACAGCGAGAGCAGAAGACGTCCGGCGGAGGCGTTGCCTGAGCGAAGAATGACCGTACCTATAATCAGCCCCACCACAATCCGGCTGAGATAAATCAGCGCACCCCACGAAATAAGGATTAGCGCGCCCAGAGGAAGTCCAAAGGCGGAAGATATGCTGATCATTCCTAAAAAGGGGAGTGCAAAGAGGGCAACAAAGCCGACGAGTATACATTTAAGCGGCGATTTGCGGATCAGCAGCGTGCTGAGTGCCGTGGTGGTTGGGAAAAGCGAGAGAAACGGGAGGCCGACAAGAAATGCTGCAAAGAAAGCAATGGCATGCCTCCCCGCGCGCTCCAGCGAATAGGGCGATGGCGGCAGAACTCGTTTGAGTTTCCCGGAGATAATCCCTGTCGCCGGAAAAAGATCGCGGCTGGACTGGTAGGTCAGATTGCCTTCAATCCGGGCGTTTCTGGCCAGGACAATTTCCGGAGCGTTGACGTTTGTGTCGCCCATGATCGGCCCGTTAATCGTGACACTCTTTGCTGAATTAAATACCGCCGGACCGCCGATCGTTCCCTCCTGAATAATCGAATTCAGGCAATGAAGCTGTACGCTTCCCTTGATCAGCGCGTTGGTGCCGATGGTGATTGAGTAAAGAGCGGAAACCGTCAGGTTTCCCTCCACGATGCCGTTAATATGCACGTCACTTCCGGCGAGTCTTACAT
The DNA here is from genome assembly GCA_012729265.1 of Lentisphaerota bacterium. Taxonomy (GTDB): domain Bacteria; phylum Verrucomicrobiota; class Kiritimatiellia; order Kiritimatiellales; family Pontiellaceae; genus Pontiella. The sequence goes on from JAAYDL010000173.1 coordinate 14,741, forward strand.
TGCGTTTGCAGACGCCGTTCAGTGTTACGGTGCTTGCGGCGGAGCCCGCCCAGACATTTCCTTCGTAGGTGCCGTCGAGTGTGAGCTGATTGGCTGCGCCGATGAAGAGATCATTTTTAAAGGTCCCCTGCGGAGCGGCGGAGGTACACAATACCCACGTTTCGGCGGTAACCGTTTGATTGGTTTCCGTTCGGTACTCGGGCGTTTGAATCAGGCCGAAGGCATGAAAAGAGAGTGCGAACAATACGGAAATCGTCGAAATTAGATTTTTTAAATACATCGAATTTATGCTTTTACAACAGAAATGTGTCCGCCGGAAGTGGACGAAATTTTAACGGGTTCGCCGGCGTCAATCCACTCGCCGTTGGCCACCACATCCAGCCGCCGGCCTTCAACTTCAGCAATCCCGCTCGGGCGCAGGGTTGAGAGTGCTTTCCCGACACTGCCCACGGGGGGAAGGTCGGTGTTCTTGTGAGCTTTGTAGTTTGCTGCGTTCTCGCTCAGCGAAAGGAGTTTCCCCATCCGACTTTTCGGAAAATAACGGATCCAGATAACAAACGTGAGCAGGCCGATAAACAGCAACCCAACCGCACTCACCAGTTTCCACGGATCCGGGAACTTGGTCCACCCGACAATCGCCGCAGCCAGCCAAGCAATTGCACCGAATGTCCCGAGAATCCCGCCCGGAATAAAAATTTCTATTCCAACCAGAATAAACCCAACCGCAAGTAATGTAATATATAGAGTTAAAGGATCCATGGACGCAGACCTTATTCGAGATGCAGCAGAAAATAAAGTGCCGAGTTGGGGATTTGTTCAAGGGGCTGTTCCTTCGTTTTAATCCACAGATTGCGCAGATTGGGGGTTAATTTCACTGCGGACGTTGGTCCCTCGTCTTCATCACGGCATCGGTGTAGGTCCGAGTAAAAATCCAGCATCCTGTTGCGGATCAGTTATTACAATAAATTCATGGGGCGGCAGAGTGGGTTGTCATGTGGATGGTGTTTCATGCTCATCAACAAAGGGAAACAAAACAAACACAAAGGAGCTTCCTTATGAGAATCAATTCTACAACCGTCAGCGGATTCGGAATGAAGAGCATCGCAGGATTTGGCGCCACTGCATGGAATGTCGGATCAGCCCCCGTCAAAATTGTTGTCCGGTCGAGTCGCAATAACAAATCGA
>JAAYDL010000174.1 GCA_012729265.1 Lentisphaerota bacterium
ATCCTATTACGGCTATCGCTCCTTCGGCGAGCTGCTTGAAGATGCCCAAACGCGCGGCTATGTCGACCTCCAGCGCGACGAAAAATCCGGCGGCTTCATTGTCACCATCTCCTGAGCTGCTCCTTAGAGCATTTAACGCTTAAAATGCCGCCGAGGTCCGCGCCGGGCGATCCGGCGCTCAGCCGATGGCGATGCGCGGCTGTTCCGCTTTTCGTCTTCCTACAGGCCCGCAAAGGGATTGTTGCTGAAGCCGCGCGGCTTTTGCGGACGTTGGCCGCGTTGACGCTGGTTGTCCGGACGGTTTTCGCGGCGCGGTCCCTTCGGCGCCGGCGGTTTCACGGATTGCTCCTTCTTGGCGGAGAGCGAGATGCGTTTCCGCTGGAGGTCGATTTCAAGCACGCGGACGTCGATGCGGTCGCCCGCCTGCACGACTTCGGATGGATCCTTGATGAAGCGATCGCTGAGCTGCGAAATATGCACGAGGCCATCCTGGTGGACGCCAATATCCACGAACGCGCCGAACGCGGTGACGTTGGTCACGATGCCTTTCAGTTCCATGCCCTCCTTGAGGTCGTTCATGGTCATGACGTCCTCGCGGAAGCCGACTTCCTCGAACTTTTCGCGCGGGTCGCGCCCGGGCTTCTTCAGTTCGTCGATGATATCCTTGAGCGTGGGTTCGCCGACGTCGCCGCCGACATAGTTCGAAAGCTTGATCCGGCTGATGATCTCGACATTGCCAATGAGCTTTTCGAGCGGCGCGCCCAGATCGGAGGCCATCCGCTCGACGAGCTTGTACCGTTCCGGATGGACGGCGGAGGCGTCGAGCGGCTGCGCACCGCCGCGCACGCGCAGGAAGCCGGCCGCCTGCTCGAAGGTGCGCGGGCCCAGGCCCGAAACCTTCAGCAGCTCCTTGCGGCTCTTGAACGCGCCGTTCTGGTTGCGGTGTTCCACGATCTTCTTGGCGAGGCTGTCGCCAATGCCCGCGACGCGCGAGAGCAGGGGCGCGCTGGCGGTGTTGAGTTCGACGCCGACGCGGTTGACGCAGCTCACCACGACCTCGTCGAGCTTGTCGGCGAGCAACTGCTGGTAAACGTCGTGCTGGTATTGGCCGACGCCGATTGACTTAGGATCGACTTTCACCAGCTCGGCCAGCGGGTCCTGCAGGCGGCGGGCGATGGAAATCGCGCCGCGGATGGTGAGGTTCAGCTTGGGAAACTCTTCGCGAGCGATCGGCGATGCGCTGTAGACCGAGGCGCCCGATTCGCTGACGGAAACCACGGCGATCTGCTTGCGCATCGTTTTCAGGAGGCCCTTCACGAAGGATTCGGTTTCGCGCCCGGCGGTTCCGTTGCCGACCGCAATGGCTTGCGGCTGGTGCTTTTCAATGAAGGCCGCGAGATCGATCTCCGCCTTCTGCGCTTGCTGGGCGCCTTGGCTGGGATAGATGGTGATGGTGTCGAGATATTTGCCGGTCGCGTCGAGCGCAACGCATTTGCAGCCGGTGCGCAGGCCGGGATCGATCCCGATGACGGGCTTCTCGCCATAGGGTGCCGCGAGCAGCAGGTTGCGCAGGTTCTTGGCAAAGATTTCGACGGCGGCGCGGTCGGCCTTCATCTTCATCTCGACTGAAACATCGATCTCTACGCTGGTGGTCAGCAGGCGCTTGTAGGCGTCGAGGATGGCCTTTTCCAGTTCGCTGAAAAACGGCGAGGCGGGATTGGCGTTGCAGAGATCCTTGATCCGCTCGATCTGGGGCTCGGCGTCGATGGCCAGCTTGCGGCGCAGCACGCCCTCGGTTTCGCCGCGCCGGATAGCGAGATAGCGGTGCGACGGGATTTCACCGATGGACTGCGAAAAGTCGAAGTAGTCCTTGTACTTCGACTGGTCGTCGGGCTCGGTCGATGCGGCGGGCGAGGAGGAGATGATGCCGGTCTTGAAATAGGCCTCGCGGATCAGGGCTCGCACCTCCGCCTTTTCGGCGATCTGTTCGGCCACGATGTCGCGCGCACCGGCCAGTGCATCCTCGGCGGTCGCGACCTCCTTTTCTGCGTTGATGAATGCCGCGGCCTCCGCTGCCGGGTCGCCTTGCCCCTGTTGGAGGATCAACTCGGCCAACGGCTCAAGACCCTTTTCCTTTGCGATGGTAGCGCGGGTGCGGCGCTTGGGCTTGTAGGGGAGGTAGAGATCCTCCAGCTCGGTTTTCGAAATGCACTCCTCGATCTTTATGCGCAGCTCGTCGGTGAGCTTGCCCTGCTCGTCGATCGACTTGAGAATGGTCTGGCGGCGCGCTTCGAGCGTGTTGTAGTAGGAGAGCCGCTCCTGGATGTCCGAAATCTGGACTTCGTCGAGGTTGCCATGCACCTCCTTGCGGTAGCGGGCAATGAACGGAACGGTGTTGCCCTCCGCAAAAAGCTTCACCACGGCGGCCACCTGCCGCGCGGAAATATTTAAATCCTTCGAGACGAAGGGACCTGGGTCGAAAAACGGTGTTTCTGATGTCATCTGCTGGTATTTCCTATTGTTGAAAACGAGTGCGACAGGGTCTTAAAACAGGGCGATGGAGTCAAGTGCGCGTCATCGATTCCTGATCGCACAGCGCGGCAGCGCCGCAACCAAAGTTGAACCACCTGCCTTGCGCCGAGGCTTCGGCAGGCAGGCGGATGGACACGAATCTTTTTTAACAGAAGGACGCCAAGGACGCTAAGATGCAACGGTTCGATTTTGGGAACTTTGCGTTCTTCTGTTGGAATTGGCGTGCACAGAAAAAAAGCCGAACGATGGAAACAACAGGGTATTTCTGTTGACTCCCCCGCCATGCAAAAACTAGCCTGTTTCACAAAGTAGTGAACCGATTCAAAGGATCGCATCGAATGGCAAAAGCACACACAGAAAAGAATGCCTCCACCGCCCACCTCGGCTTCGGAGTATGCCCATGAAAGAGCCCCTCTCCATCATCCCCTTGAACAACATCCGGGCACTCATTTACACCGTTCGCGGAGAGCAGGTCATGCTGGATCGCGATTTGGCAAACATTTACGGGGTGGAAAACAAACGCCTTAATGAACAAGTGAAGCGCAACATCGAGCGCTTTCCCGAATCGTTCCGTTTTCAGCTAAGCGATGCCGAAAAGGCGGAACTGGTCGCAAATTGCGACCGGTTCGGTTCGCTGAAACATGCGACGAGCAATCCCTACGCCTTCACCGAGCAAGGCGTGTCCATGCTTTCAGCAGTCCTGCGCAGCGAAAGTGCGGTCAAAGTCAGCATCCAGATTATGCAGGCGTTTGTGGCCATGCGCCGGTTCTTAGTCGATAATGGAGGATTGATTCAGCGAATGGACTCTCTCGAAAAACGGCAGGCCGTTCAGGAAATACAAACCGACGAGCGGTTCGAAGAGGTCTTTAAGGCGCTGGAAGCCAGACGCACGGTGCCGGCGCAGGGCGTGTTCTTTGATGGCCAGATTTTTGATGCCTACCGCTTTGCCAATGACCTGCTCCGGCAGGCAACAAATTCCATCGTCCTGATCGACAACTATGTGGACGATACCGTGCTGGAACAACTCGCCAAACGCCGAAAAGGGGTGCGAGCCGTCATTTTGATCCGTAAAATCAGCAAAGATTTCGCGCAGGATCTTGACAAGCACAACGCGCAGTATCCGCCGGTCATCGTTCGGGAGTTTGACCGCAGTCACGACCGCTTCCTGATTCTCGACGGCGAAGCGGTCTATCACCTCGGAGCTTCCCTCAAGGATCTCGGCAAGAAATGGTTCGCCTTCTCAAAGCTTGACCGGTCGGCTCTCGCGCTGATGGAACGGGTCCACGCGATTTTGAAAGAGGAGCTTCCGGCATGACCGAACCGCGGAAAGGAAAAAGCCGCCTGTTGGCGCGCAACGCACAGGTGGGCCGGCCCCTTGGCGATGGAAACAACAAGGCATTCCTGTTGACTCCCTGCCCATGCAGGAACTAGCCTGTTTGACAAGATTTGACCCCGATTCAAAGGATCGCATCGCATGGCAAGAACACGCACAGAAAAGAGCACCGCCACCGCCAACCTTGGTTTCGGGGCCAAGCTCTGGCTCGCCGCCGACAAGTTGTGCAACACGCTGCTGCCGAATTTGCTGAGTGGGGAGTTGAGCGTGGCGGAGACCAACCCTCCGGCTGGTCGATGCTGTGTAAGATAAACAAGCCTAAGGAACACATATGAATACTACACTGTTCAAGGAAGTCGGCTATTCACTTTCGAAGCTGATTGACGATATCGAGATGGGTGAAATTGGCTTGCCGGATATCCAGCGACCATTCGTGTGGAAAAATGCCAAGGTGCGCGATCTGTTCGATTCGATGTTTCGCGGCTATCCAGTTGGGTATCTCCTGTTTTGGGAGAATCAAGTGGGCAAAAATACGAAACAAATTGGTGTGCAGAATCATCAGAAAATACCGAATCTATTGATTGTAGATGGTCAGCAACGCCTGACTTCGCTCTACGCGGTGCTGAAAGGGATTCCGGTTATTCGGGAAAACTATGACAGTGAACAGATCGAGATCGCCTTTCGTCCTGTAGATGGCACGTTCGAGGTGTGTGATGCCGCGATTCGACGGGATCCGGAATATCTGCCGAGCATATCGGACCTGTTCGCGAAGAATGCGAGTCAGTACCGGATTGTAGGTGATTATCTGGAAGCACTGGCGGTACACCGGGAGAAGAATGGGCGGGGGTTTGTCGAGGAGGAGCGAAAATCCTGCGAGCAGTCGCTCCAGCGACTGTTCAATCTGCCCAGCTATCCGTTCACAACTCTACAGCTCTCCTCAAGCATCGACGAGGAGCAGGTGGCAGAGGTGTTTGTTCGAATCAACAGTGAGGGCAAGAAACTGAACCAAGCGGACTTTATCCTGACGCTGATGTCGGTGTTCTGGGAAGATGGGCGCAAGGAATTGGAAGAGTTCTGCCGGGCAGCGCGTCAGCCGAGCACAACGGGCCCGAGTCCGTACAATCACTTTGTGGATCCGGCTCCTGATCAGTTGCTGCGCGTTGCAGTGGGCATGGCGTTCCGTCGTGCGAGACTGAAGTCGGCGTACTCAGTACTGCGTGGAAAAGACATGGAGACGGATGAGTTCAGTGAAGAACTGCGGGATACGCAGTTTGCCCGGCTGCAGGAGGCACAAGCCCACGTCCTGAACCTGACTCATTGGCATGACTTTCTGGGGGTTTTAAAGCAAAGCGGTTTTACGGGTTCCAACCTGATCAGCTCCCAGACCACAGTCTACTATACGTATATTCTCTATCTGATCGGCAGGATTGATCTTGAGGTTCATCCGGTTACGCTCGGTCAGGTAATCGGCCGATGGTTTTTCATGGCATCGGTGACTTCCCGCTATACTGGTGGGTCGCCGGAAACGCTGATGGAGCGGGACTTGGCGGCTCTGCGCGAAGTCTCTTCGTCGGAGGATTTTCTGAGTTGGATTGAGCGCGTGATGATTGCCGAGTTAACGACGGATTTCTGGGCAGTCACGCTGCCTAATCGGCTGGATACCTCTTCGGCCACCAGTCCGCTTCTGTATGCCTACCATGCTTCGTTGAATCTGCTGAATGCAAGAGCCCTTTTTTCCAGGAAGTTGATCCGCGATGTGTTGGATCCCTCTATCAAGTCTACGAAGGCCGCAGTGGAACGGCATCACCTCTTCCCGAAGAATTATCTGGATGAGCTTGGCTTCAAGACAACCCGTGAAACCAATCAGATTGCCAATTATGCGCTCGTGGAATGGAACGATAACATCGCTATTTCGGATACGCCTCCTTCGGAATATTTCCCGAAGTACTGGTCGCGCCTGACTGACAAGGAGCAGAAGGATCAGGCGTACTGGCATGCGTTGCCGAACGGCTGGGATCAGATGGAGTACAAAACTTTCCTTGATGTCCGTCGAAAAGGGATCGCCAAGATCATTGCCGATGGCTACCAGCGGCTGACGCATGGTGAGATGATCGGGGACGAAAGTGACTCACTTGTGACACGTATCGAAAGGGGTGAAGGCATGAACACGGAGTTTAAGGCGACTCTGCGCTATAATATCCATACCGGGCAGAAGGATCCCCGTATGGAACATGCCGTCCTGAAAACCATAGCGGCATTCCTTAATTCACGGGGAGGAATATTGTTTGTGGGCGTGAATGATGAGGGCGAAGCAATTGGTCTGGATAGCGACGGTTTCGATAATGAAGACAAGATGGCCCTTCACTTGGACAACCTGATCAAGTCCCAACTTGGAGGAGCCGCATTCGCCTGTATCAAACCCGAGTTTTCAGAGCTGAATAACAAACGCTTCCTTGCAGTTGAGTGCTTTGCCAGTGACAAACCGGTCTTCCTGAAAAATGGACAAACCGAAGCGTTTTACATCCGCGCCGGGGCCTCTTCGCCCGCCTTGCCTGCAAGTCATATTCACGAATATATACAACAGCGGTTTAAATAATGCACCGCGCCTACACTGAAGATCAATTGGTAGAGCAGCCCGCCACCGCTGTGCGACCCTTACCCCGGCATCTCCCAGCGGGAGGGGAAAAGTGCGCGGCGATCCGGCGGCGGAACGGGGGTTAAGGATTCCAGAGGCGGATAGAATCAGGGAGTATATGGATTTGGACTGCCGGCTTTTACGATGGGTTGATGAGATGAAATTTGAAGCAAGTTAGGGGTGGACACGATATTCCATTATGGAATATAACGGAGGCGTTCAATGTGGGAAATCGAGTAGTACACCGGGTTTGAGAACCAGTACAAAAAGTTTAGTAAAAAGCACGAAACCGAGGCTTCCGCCGCATTGAGCAATCTGGAGACCTATTTCCAAGTTCTCCGGACGACAAACAATGTGCAAGCGGCCAATCAGCAGCCGTTTGTACATCCGGAGCCGGAAGGAATGGTGGCGATTGACCAACGGGGCGCCAAGGTTGATCGGAAGAAAGGTAAATTGAAGGCGGTCCGTCTGTATGTGTATGCGACGGTGATCAATCAAACACTCTATCTTCTGGGTATCGGTGATAAGGATTCGCAGAAGCAGGATATTGAAACCTGCCGGGCCAAGGTTCGGCAGATACAAAGGGGAAAGTAATGGCAAAGCGGTATACGAGCGTGACGGATGTTCTGCATTCAATGGACATTCCGGACGGGCAGAAAAAGCGTCAGGCGGACTATATCAAGGCCCGCCAGCTTTCACGGATGCTGACGGTGATGCGTAGTCAGAAGAAAATGTCCCAAATGCAGGCCGCTGAAAAACTCGGCTGGTCGCAGGGACGGGTTTCTAAGCTGGAGACCAAAGAAGACCGGGACGTTTCGATCGGCGATCTGCTGGATTATGCCAACGCGCTGGATTTGGAAATGTCGATTCTCTTTCTTCCTCATGGCATGAAGATCGTTGATCGGATCAAAATGCACGCCCTCGAAATGGTTAAACTGCTTCAGCGGCTGGTGAAGCTAAGCAAAGGGGACAGGGAAATGGAAAAGGCGGTTCATCAGTTTCATGATGAATGCCTGAGCAATCTGATTGGCATGGTTGGGGACTGCCGGAAATCCATCTGTTTTAAGCCCAGAAAAGAGCTTACCGTGATCGGCCCGACTCAGGTCGAGCAGATGATCGAAGAAGAAGATGCTGATTTGGCTCATGCCTGACAGGTGCTGAATGAGTCATTTTCCGATGCGGGCATATTTCCTGAAGTCGGCTATGCCTGTTCTAAAAACGCGCTGGAACCGAGTCTTCGGCTCTATTCCGTCGGAGCCGGAACCCATGGATTGATCAGATCAACGCCGAGACCTTGGAAGGCTTCGGTGTTGCACGTTACGAGGGCCATGGAGTGATAAAGGGCGGTGGCGGCGATAAGGCCGTCGGACATGCTGAGCGGATGGCCCTCTTTTCTGCGTTTAGCGCGCAGAGTTCCCCAGATTTCGAAGATTTCCTGCGATGGGGAGAGGATGTGTCCCTGATAGCTGAGGCAGAGCTCCGCGTACCACGTAAGCAGGTTGGTTTTATATTTTCCGTCGGCAAGTTGTTCAATGCCGAAGCGCAGTTCGCCGAGTGTGACGGAGGAGAGGTGCAGGAGGCGTTCGTTGCAGCGGCAGAACCATTCCAGGAACGGAGCTGAGGGATTGGATTTCCGCAGTTCAAAAATGGCGCAGGTATCGAGCAGGATGTTCATACTTCCACCTCGCGGCCCTCTGCGGGATCGCGGTCAAGATTAAGGAAAGTGTCCTGATGCGGGGAGGAGAGCAGGATATTTTTCCGGTCTCTGGTTTTTGAAGCAAATTCCGTTTCAAACAGTTCTGCGGAAATCACATAAACCGCGGGCCGTCCAGCCTTGGTAATAAGTTGCGGTCCGCTCCGTAATGCACGGTTAACGACTTGGCTGAACTGCGCTTTGGCCGTCTGAAGTTGCCATTCCGATTGGTTGTTGTTGAGAGTCATTTCATGCTCCGGTTGTAACGCTTAGAATGTGGCATAGAAAATCTAGTCTGCCTAGCCGCAATTTTGCGCCAATCATCCCTTAATTTGCCGGTTTGGTGTTGTTACGTAGCCCTTGGGTTTAATAACCTGTTTCTTGCAAGTAAAAATTGTAGGGCTGAAATGGTCGCAGACCTTCCAGCCGCGGCGGGAAGACTTTCAGCCGTTCCCGCCCTACAAAAAGGATACCCCGCTGCCTGCAGCGGGGAGTTTCATTCCGTCTGAAAACTTGGGGTTTGGGGTGCGGATGAGATGGAGAACGTTTGCATCGTCGGCACGACGTCCTCGTCTCATGAAGAAGAGAGTGAGCCAATACACCACCGTCGTGGTGGAAGGAGAAAACGATAAGATTAGGGATGGAATAGGGCCAAGCAGTTTGATTAAGATTTTATTTCATTTTTTCGGCGATGTGGTTTAGCATCTTTGAGCGTGGAGGCGATGTATGAATATTGTGGGACTAATTCTTGGTGGCGGTGCCGGAACCCGTCTGCAGCCGTTGACGAAAGAGCGCTCAAAGCCGGCGGTTCCTATTGCGGGAAAATATCGGTTGGTTGATATTCCAATCAGTAACTGTATTAACAGCGGGATCCGGAGAATTTTCCTGCTGACGCAGTTTAACAGTGTGTCGTTGCATCAGCATATAGGTGCTACCTTCCGGTTTGATCAGTTCAGCGGGGGGCATGTGCGTATTCTGGCCGCAGAGCAGACGCCGGACTCAGATGGCTGGTTTCAGGGCACGGCGGATGCGGTACGCCGTTCGATCCGCTATTTTATGACGGATCATCCAGATCTGGTCGTCATTCTCTCCGGGGACCAACTCTACCGCATGGATATTCGGAAGATGATTGATGCGCATCTGCAAAACGGGGCCGATCTGACCATCAGCACGAAACCCGTGATGCGTGCGGAAGCAGGAATGCTGGG
>JAAYDL010000175.1 GCA_012729265.1 Lentisphaerota bacterium
GCGGAAGGGGCCCGCATCCAGTACATCGACGTCCATCTCGATTTCCACTTCTACGGTTTCGTTGGTGACCGAAATATGGGCCGTCCATTCCGAGCGGATCAGACGGGCCGGAGGGGGAGTCGGCCCGTCTTCTCTGCCCGGCAATAGAGCGTCCATAAAAAAGGCGTTGATTACCGGAAAGGGGACGGAAAAGGAAAACGAATCAGCGTCCGCATATTGTGGAAGTTTTTCCAGTGTTTTTCGAGCCAGCTGCGCGCGCACATCCGGATTCTGCGCCTGAACAGCTCCGGCGGCCATCACCGCCGCAACAATTGCCAGCGGTTCGCGCATCGAACTTTTCACTATGGATTTACACCTCATGCACACTCCTAAACACACTTGCTAACGACGGAGATTCTAGGGCCGAAGCGCAAAATCGGTTAGTAAAAATTTGTAAAAAGGTGTGATGAGATGTTTGCAGTTAGAGGTTGGCGGTTTGCGGTTTGGGTCAAAAAGTGACGGACGTTCACTGAAATCCACGAAGAGCTGAATAAAATCATTCCATCTGCGTTAATCTGCGGTTCCAACTCCCATGCACCCAGAGAAAATCATCTTGTCCAAAATTATTTTGTTAATAACCCATGCACCGTCAGCTTTTTTTCACAACCCGCTGCGCTGGAGGACGACGAGTTCACAGAGAAGATATTTTACAAAATGATTTAGGACAGAATAATTATACCCATTCGCTGCTTTTCCTTCATTCGTTGCAAATAATCGATAATTTTCATGCACCCGAGCTTTTCGTGTATTTGGTGTGTTTCGTGGTTGATATAATCTCTCACGCAACGCCGCTAAGCTCGCAAAGAACTTCTCCTTAAAATGTGTGTCCATTCTCGTTAATCTGCGGTTCTCCAAAGCACTCTCGGTCCGAAGCGCAGCGCAGATAATTTCCAGTATGGAAATAGCGACGAAGGAGCGGCTCATCATTCTGCCCCCAAATCATTCTGCCTAAAACCCCTGCACCCAAGCTTTTCGTGTATTTGGTGTGTTTCGTGGTTAATATGATCTCACGCAAAGCCGCTAAGCAGCCAAATAGTCCGCGATACGTTAAATTTTTCGCTTCATTTCTTTGGAGTGCTGCGGCTTGACGGAGCTTTACATCACGATGCATAAGGTTTTTTAACGTGCGGGTTCAGATTATTTTTTAAAACAGGCATAATGCACTTGATATTATCCATTTATCGGGTAGCATGATTTCCTATTTTGTCGCGTTTGCGGGATACTATGGGGAGGATGCGGGCGTGGTGCACAGGGGTTAATTGGAAAGGGAAGTCTATGAAAAAGGTTGTGGTGTTTCTATTTGCGGCGTTGACGGGAACGAATCTGATGGCGAAGACGCTGCACGTCGATCTCAACAGCACCAATTCGATAGCGCCCTATGACAGCCGCGAAACCGCCGCCACCGACATTCAAACCGCCGTCAACGCTGCCGTTTCTGGCGACACCGTCCTCGTCTGGGACGGGCACTATCTGCTCTCAAGCGAAATTACCGTTTCCAAAGCGATCACGGTCCAAAGTGCGAACGGCCCGGAAACTACGATCGTGGATGGACAGGGAACCGTCCGCTGCTTCAACTTGGGTAATAGTGTCTGTGTTCTTGAGGGGCTGACAATCACTAACGGATACGATAGCGTCGGTGGCGGCGGAATCTTCTGTTCAGGCAGGATCCCAATGGTCGCCAACTGCATCCTCAGCGGGAATTCGGCCGAGTGGGGCGGCGGGATGTATTATGGTACAGCGAACAACTGCACCATCAGTGGCAATTCGGCATCCGAATATGGCGGCGGGATGTATTATGGAACGGCGAACAACTGCACCATCAGTGGCAATTCGGCTAATTATGGCGGCGGGATGGTTGAAGGCACGGCGAACAACTGCACGATCACCGGTAATTCGGCATCCGAAGATGGCGGCGGGATGTATGGAGGCATGGTGAACAACTGCACCCTCAGCGGTAATTCGGCAGCCAAACGGGGCGGCGGGATGTATTATGGCACGGCGAACAACTGCATCATCAGCGGGAATTCGGCCAACAGTGGCGGCGGGATATACTACGGTACGGCGAAGAACTGCATTGTCTATTTCAATACCTCTCCCACCGGGAACGATTTATATGATACAACGGCAAGCTATTCCTGTTCGCCCGACGTGACGCATGGCGTGGACGGTAACATCACGAATGCACCGATGCTGGTTTCCTCTTCGCACATTGCGGACGATTCACCCTGTCGAGGTGCGGGTAGCGTGGAATACAACACCGGAACAGATATTGACGGAGAGGCATGGGCCAATCCCCCCTCCATGGGGTGCGACGAGCCTTCCGACGATCTACTGAGAGGACCTATCGCGGTCGACTTTGTAGTCAATGAATCGATGGTAGCTTCCGGTTATCCAATTCGTTTTTGGGAGCAGATTCATGGTGGGCTTTCTAAACATGTCTGGGATTTCGGCGATGGCACCCGGGTTGCCAATTCCCCTTCCGTGGAGCATGCGTGGGCTTCGCCTGGCACCTTTGAAGTGGTGCTGACGGCGTACAACGCCGATTGGCCGGGCGGGGTGTCGGCGACGCAGGAGGTTTCCATCCTTTCCATTGAAGAGTCCGCCATCCATGTGTCGCCAGACGGAAACGATTCGAACGATGGCACAAGCTGGGCGAGTGCCAAGAAGACGATTCAGGCGGGTGTCGATGCCCAAAATTTTCTAGGTGGCGGAGTTCTTGTTGGAAGTGGATCATATAGTTTAACGAATGAAATCGTGGTGGATAAGCAGGTACGTATCATTGGGGTCGATGGTCCTGATTCGACCAAAGTGGATGGGCAAGGGCAGGTCCGCTGTTTTAATCTTGGCGACAGTGCCTGTGTTGTTGAGGGGCTGACTATAACGAATGGATACAGTAGCGGAAGTGGCGGCGGGATCTATTGTTCAGGCGCCTCCATCCTAACCAACTGCACCATCACCGGGAATTCGGCATTCCAATATGGCGGCGGGATGTATTATGGAACGGTGAACAACTGCACGATTACCGGCAATTCGGCGGGCAGTGGCGGCGGGATGCGTGGCGGCACGGCAAACAACTGCACCATCACCGGGAATTCGGCAGCCCAAAATGGCGGCGGAATGTTATATGGAACGGTGAACAACTGCATCCTCAGCGGAAATTCGGCGGGCATGGGCGGCGGGATCAGTGGTGTCGTAGCGAATAATTGCACCATCAGCGGCAATTCGGCGGGCTACAGTGGTGGCGGAGTGAATTATGGCACGTTGAACAACTGCACGATCATTGGCAATACCGCTGAGGTTGGCGGCGGGACGTACGACGGTACGGCGAACAACTGCACCATCAGCGACAATACGGCAACTGAAGAGGGCGGCGGGATGCGTGGCGGCGCGGCGAACAACTGCACTATCAGCGGCAATTCGGCTGAGTATGGCGGCGGGATGCGTGGCGGCACGGCGAACAACTGCACTATCAGCGGCAATTCGGCTGAGTATGGCGGCGGGATGTCCTTTTGCACGGCGAACAACTGCATCCTCAGCGGGAATGCGGCTTTCTTCTATGGCGGCGGGATGGAGTATTGCACGGCGAACAGCTGCACCATCAGTGGCAATTCTGCTTCCAACTATGGCGGCGGGATGGGTCGCGGCACGGCGAAAAACTGCATTGTGTATGGCAACTCGGCTCCTCAAGGGAACAATTTGTATTCCGCAACGGTATATTTTTCGTGTTCTCCGGATGCAGCCCATGGCGTGGATGGAAACATAACCAATGCGCCGGTGTTTGTGGATGCGCTGAACGGGGATTATCGGTTGGCGGCGGGGTCGCCGTGTATCGATGCAGGATCCAACGGATTTGTCGTTGGCGCACTGGATCTGGCAGGAAACCCTCGCATTGTCAACGGAATCGTCGATATGGGGGCGTATGAGTTTCAAATGGCGTCGGGCACGGATGCCGACAGCGACAGAATGGATGATTTCTGGGAGCAGGAATATTTCGGCGGTCTGGATCGGGATGGAGCAGGAGATTATGATGCAGATGGCCTGCTTGACCTCGCTGAATATATCAGCGGAACCGATCCGACCGATGTAGCGTCAAGTTTTACGGCGACGGTCGGCGGTCCCGACTCCGGTGGGTTCGTCGCAGACTGGACATCAGTCGAAGGGCGTACCTACAGTGTGTTCTGGAGCCCGGCGCTGGATACCGATTTTGAACTATTGCAGGATGGGATCGAATATCCGCAGAACAGCTATACCGACACCGTTCACTCCGCCGAATCAGCGGGCTTCTACCAGATCGGCGTGCGCTTGAAATAGGCTCGATACCGATTTTTTCAACAGAAGGTCAACAAGCTCGCGAAGAAGAAGGTGGTTTGCTTGAAAATGATGCAGCACCCAAGATGCGGGGAAAAAGCTTGAGCGACTTTATCGAACATTGGAGATGTGGAACATGCAGATGCTGCCCGCGACGGCGGCGTTGAGAGATTCGCACTGGGGCTGAAGGGGAATGGTGATTTTCTGCGTGGCGCGCTGCTGGAGCGCATCGCACACGCCGTGTGCTTCGGAGCCGATGGCGAGGATGGTTTTGTTGCTGAATCGGCTTTCATAGAGATTGGTTCCGCCGAGGCCCGCGGTGATACAGAGTTCAAATCCGTTGGCTTGCAGGTCTTCAATTTCCTGATCGGTTATGCTCCACAGGTTGCAGTAAGCGAAGGTACCCATGGTGGAGCGGATGACTTTGGGGCTGTAGGGATCGACGCAGTCGCCGTAGAGGAGAATTCCGTCAAAACCAGCGCCAACAGCGGAGCGGATGAGGGTACCGAGATTGCCGGGGTCGCGCAGGTTATCGAGCAGCAGTAGTTTGCCTTTGTCGGGGACGGAGAAGGGAAGGGGGCTGTGTTTGATGATGCCGAGAATGCCCTGTGTGTTTTGAACATCGGAAACCTTGTTGAGCAGCGGGGCGGGCAAAAGGACGGTGTCGATTTCTTTTGGGAGCCGAGGGTCGTCGATCCATTCCGGCGCAATGACCAGCGTTTCAAGCTGGTAGTTTCGGCTTGGATGGCGAAGGAGCGTATCGATTCCGCGCCAGCCCTCAACGATGAAGGATTGGCTTTGGCGGCGGGCCTTTTTGGTTTCGATCAGCGCGCGCAACTCCTTAATAAATGGATTGGTGGCGGAGGTAATTTCTCTCATGGCAACATCCGGGTTGGTTAACTTCTTTTGTCAAGGGCTTGGAAATTAGCCGAGGCACAATTAGCATGGCGAGAATTTTACGGAAGAAACCATAATGGATGTGTCCTTGATAAATTCTCTGCCCGAGTCGGTGCGCGTTGTGAATGACGCACTGTTGAGCCAATATACCACCTTCGGCCTCGGCGGCCGCTGTCCTGCGCTGCTGGATTGTCCGGATGCGGAAGCGCTTTGTGCTTCGGCGCAGCGGCTGGTTGAAGCGGGCATTGATTTCGAGGTAATCGGCCAAGGGTCCAATTTGTTGGTGTCGGATGTGGGGATTGAGTCGGTGGTGCTGCGCTATTGTGCGGAGGAGCATCCGGTGGTGTCGGTCGACGGTTGCTGTGTTCGCGTCTCCGGAAATACGCTGCTGAACGATCTGGCCTGCACGGCGATTGAGCATGGGGTGGGGGATCTGTCGTTCTGCTGCGGCATTCCGGGCACGGTGGGCGGTGCGATTGCCGGCAACGCGGGGGCGTTCGGTAGGCAGATCGGCGATGTGGTGGAGTCGGTGCGCCTGATGGAGAAGGACGGCACGATTCGAGAGGTTGCGCGGGAGGAGTTGGAGTTTGCGTATCGCTCGTCGGTGTTAAAGCAGAGCGGGGCGGTGCTGCTGGAGGCACTCCTTCGTTTGGAGAGGTGCAATATTGAAGCGATGCGCTCGGAGCGGGACGAAATTATGGCGTTGCGCCGGAGCAAGCATCCGGATTGGCGGAAAACGCCGTGTGCGGGCAGTGTGTTCCGCAATATAGAGCCGACCTCGGCGGCGGGGCGGCGTCAGGCGGCGGGCTGGTTTTTGGAACAAGCGGGAGCGAAGGCGTTCCGTGTGGGTGGGGCGCATCTGTTTGATAAACATGCCAATATTATCGTTGCTGATCCTGATGCAACGGCGGCGGATGTGTATCGGTTGTCGGAGATGATGATCACCGCCGTACGTGAAAAGTTTGGCTTTGACCTGACGCGGGAAATTAAACTGCTGGGTACTTTCTGATGGAAAAGATCCGTGTTGGAATCAGCCAGTGCCTGCTGGGCGAAAACGTGCGCTACGACGGGCAGCATAAACAGGACCCTTATATTACCGGCGTGCTGGGACAATGGTTTGAGTTTGTTCCTGTGTGTCCAGAGGTGGAGTGCGGCATGGGCGTTCCGCGCAAGCGGATTCAGTTGGAAGGGCGCGTGGAGGCTCCGCGTATGGTGACGATTGAAACCCGCAACGATTTGACGACGTTGATGCAGGCGTGGTGCAGCAGGCGTATGCCGGAGCTGGAGGGCGAGGCGCTGTGCGGTTTTATCTTTAAACGGAAGTCGCCGAGCTGCGGTGTGGAGCGGGTGAAGGTCTATTCGGCGGAAAACGAGGCACCGGAGAATAAGGGCACGGGGCTTTTTGCGGCGGCGTTTATGCACCATTTCCCGGAGTTGCCCGTTGCGGAGGAAGATTGGCTTCATGATCCCGGTCTGCGAGAAAACTTTATTGAGCGGGTTTTGGCGCTCAAGCGCTGGCGGGAACTGATCGCCGATGGCAGCGGAGCGAGTGGGCTGGTTAAATTTCATGCGCACTATAAATATCTGCTGATGGCGCACAGCGTTCCTTTGTATCGCGAGCTCGGGCGCATTACGGCCGACTTGAAAAATCGTCCGATCGAACAGATTCAGGCGGACTATTATGAGCGGCTGATGAAGGCGTTGGCGCTGCGCACAACGGTTAAAAAGCAGGTGAATGTGCTGCAGCACATGGCGGGCTATTTTAAAAAGCAACTGAATGCCGATGAAAAACGGGAACTGCACGAAGTGATTGAGCGCTATCACGAAGGGCATGTTCCGCTGATTGTACCGATCGCGATTCTGAACCATTATGTTGAGAAATATGATGAGCGTTATCTGAAGAACCAATATTACCTGAACCCGCACCCCATGGAGCTGCACCTGCGCAATCATCTCGACTAACGGATTTTGAATTTTAAATTGGCGAGTGTTGATTTTTGGGTCTGCGACGCCATAAAAGGAAGCTAACGGAGAAACCGATGCCGATTCATGAATATGCTGCCCACGATCCCGAGCACGCCTGCGATCATTGCCGCGACGGTTTTGAGCAGGTGGAGGGAATCCATGCGCTAGCGCTGGAGCGTTGCCCGAAATGCGGAGCGCCGGTGGTGCGTCAGCTCTCGGCTCCGTCTATCGGTCGGTCGGAAAGCGGACTGCACGATCGAGCCAAACAGGCGGGTTTTACAACGTATAAAAAGACGGGCAAGGGCGAGTACGAAAAGAAATATGGAGCATCGTGACGTGAGAATACTGAAAAACGAGATTACGCGGTATAAGGAGGAGGGAAAATGGAGATGAAGGTTAAGCTTGTGGGGTTGTTTTCAATGGTTGTCCTAGCGCAGGCGCTCGCTCAGGAGACAAAACCCATTGTTCCGTTTGGGTCGGATATCGGTCCGATCGAGCAGATGCGCCAGTCGCACGCCTTGGCAAGGACTCTTGCCACGCCGGAGGGTTCCGAGTGGCGGGCCAAGGGAGACCAACGGCGGACCTACCGCAATCCGGACACCGGAACGGAGATGCCGTTCCGGCTCTGCGTGCCCGATAGCTGGGATGGAAAATCCGAGCTGCCGCTGGTGATGTTCCTGCACGGTGCCGGAAGCAATGAAAGCACGTATCTCGATGCGAACAGCAAGCAGATGGTCAAGCTCGCCAACGAGCATGGCTATATCCTCGTGTCGCCGCTGGGGGCGGATGGCGCTTATGGAACCTATCTTCGGCTGCCCGCTGTATTTGGAGCAGAGGACGAAGCAACAAAGATGCTGGCTGGAACCCGCACGGCGGAGCGGATCAAGTCGCAGGAAAACAGCGAGCGGGACGTGATCAACGTGCTTGAACTGGTGATGAACGAGTATCCCGTTGATCGGGCCTCGATGTTCCTGATGGGGCATTCGATGGGAAGCGGAGGCACATGGTACATTGGCGGCAAGTATGCCGGCTACTGGGCCGCGCTGGCCCCGATCTCCGGGCCGTTCGTCCAAAAATCGACCTATCCATGGGACCGCATCCGCGACAAGCCGATCTTTATCACAGAAGGCACCGGGGCAACCCCTTCGCTGGCAGGCAGCCGCGCCATGCAGACATGGATGAAGGAAGACGGATTCCGCGTTGAATACATGGAAGTGGACGCAGACCACGGCGGGATGGTACGTCTGGTCCTGCCTTCGATCTTCGAATTCTTCGACCGCTGCCGCGCAGCGACGGAAAGCAAGTAGAGGGGCGATTGCGGGAACTGAAAAAGATAATCGTAGACGGAGCATCGTGCTCCGTTGTGCTCCTTGGAACCTTTTCACCACAACGAAGCTGGACGCTTCGTCTACAATCCTCCCGTGCTTCGTGGTATCCTCTCACGCAAAGCCGCAACGTCGCAGAGAATTCATTTACTATACTTTGTAATACTATCCGCCGATTCCTTGTTTTCTATGCACGTTTTACAAAACACCCGCTACGCTCAAGGCACCAAGAACACCAAGCTTGGAGCCCTTTGTGCCTTGGTGTTTATTGGTTGCGGCTCTGCCGCGCTGTGTTCTTCGTGCGCGAATGCTTAAAGGCCTCACTGTATCGAATATCTGTCTTCACTTCGGATTTTCACCTGATTAGTAAGATCAGGGACCCCAATCTTTAGAAATGCGGATAGTGAGGATTGCAATGGCGTCCGAGGTGTGTAGTATGATTTTTCCTAAGTTTTGGAAGGAGCTGTTGCACTGTACAATCTGACCAAAGGGTGCACCCCTTTTCCGTCATCGTAGCTAAAAGGACTCTGTTATGGCAAAGCGCAGTTTATGGGGCAGTAAGGTGGGATTCCTCTTGGCCGCGGTCGGCTCGGCGGTAGGGCTGGGAAATATCTGGCGGTTTGCTTATATGGCCTATGAAAACGGCGGCGGAGCTTTTTTGGTTCCTTATGTCGTTGCTCTCTTGGTGGCCGGTATTCCGTTGATGATTCTCGAATATGCGCTCGGTCATCGCGAAAAATCTTCTCCGCCGCTCGCGTTTGCCCGCGTAAATCCACTCTGGGAGCCGTTGGGCTGGTGGATGCCGACGGTGGCGTTTCTGGGCATTAACCTGTTCTATGTCGCGGTCATCAGCTGGTGTATGAACTATTTCTGCTTTTCATTTACCGGTGCATGGGGCGCGGATACCGGGGCATTTTTTTATGGAAAATTTCTCCAATTAAGTGACGGCCCTTTTAATTTAGGCGGTATTCGCTGGCCGATTCTCGGCGGAACGGTCCTTACATGGGCGATTGTTTGGTTGATTTGTTATCGGGAAGTCAGCCACGGAATAGAAAAAGCGAGTATGATTTTTATGCCGCTGTTGTTTGTGCTGACGCTGATTCTGGTCGGTTGGTCGCTTCAGCTTCCCGGTGCCTGGACCGCAATTCGCGATAATTATCTTCACGCGGAGTGGTCAAAAATCAACCCGTTTGATGCCGAGGGAATTAAGGTCTGGGTCGCTGCTTTCGGGCAGATTTTCTTCACGCTGTCGCTGGGCTTCGGGATCATGATTACCTATGCCAGCTATCTGCCGAAGAAAACCGATATTGTCGGAAATGCATTTTCCACCTGCATCATTAACTGCCTGTATTCTTTCATTGTCGGTTTTGCGGTTTTTGGAACCATCGGCCATATGGCTCAGGCGAAAGGGGTTGCTTTCAGCGAAGCGATTGCATCCGGTCCCGGCTTGGCGTTCGTTGTGTATCCGGAGGCCATTAATCAGATTCCGGTGGGCGGACGCATTTTCGGGGCGCTCTTCTTTCTGGTGCTGATCGTGGCGGGGCTCTCTTCGGCCATTTCCTTAACCGAGGCCTTCGCCTGTTCCATCTGCGACAAGTTTAAGATGTCGCGCAAGACGGCCACATCGATTATCTGCGGCATCGGATTGGTTGGAAGTATGATTTTCTGCACGAACGCGGGACTGTACATTCTCGATATCGTTGATCATTTCATCAATAACTATGCGCTGATTATCGGCGGTATCATGGAATGTGTGCTGGTCGGCTGGATACTTAAATCAGGTGTGATGCGTCGCCATGTAAACCGCGTATCTTCGGTTCGGCTCTGGCCGGTTTGGGATTTTATTATTCGTTTTGTAACGCCGGTGATTTTGCTCATTATGGTTGGCGGCGCGCTCAAGAACGAGTTTAAGGAAGCCTATGGCGGTTATCCCGTCTTTGCACTGCTGTTGATCGGCGGCGGAATTCTGTTCTTCACGCGTATGATCTCCTTTGTGTTCAGCCACGTGAAGTGGGATCCCGTTCAGCTGAAAGAGCGGCACCACGAGCCGGAAGAAGACGATTTGCTGGTTTAGCCTGTATTGCCGGCAGCGGCGAGGCGTGTTCTTCGGGAAGTTCTCTCTACCGAAGCTGGTCGAGCAAGGCACTTAAAACCGCGCACGCGGTTTCTTTTTGTGCTTCGATGCGGTTTCCGGAGAGCTCAATTCTTGAGCGGGTCAGGATGCGGTCCGGTGCCTGTGCATTTTCGAAATTCCGGCTTCGGAATCAGGAACGGTAGCTGCGTGATAATCAGTTTTGATCTCCAGAGTGTTTTTGCTAACATTCACTGCAACTAGGGTGACTTCATTGTTCATGGTTTTCTGTAGCGGAAGGGGAATCAGTATGGCTGGGATTATGCAGCATAAAGATGCTTCGTCTACGTCAATCGAGCTTCTTCCTGTCGGCGAATGGCTTCTTCGTGCAGCGTCTGCATGATATGGTCGACAAAGTCGGACGGAAGCCCCAGCTTTGCGCCGTGCTCTTCGCGTTCGCGCAGGATTTCCTGCCATCGGTGCGGTTGCAGGGTGGAGACATTCTGCTGTGCTTTCAGGGTCCCCATTTCGCTGACAATTTCCATGCGCTGAGCGAGCATTTCCAGTAGGCGGCTGTCCATTTCGTCCACCTTTTCGCGCAATTGGCTCATTCTTTTTTCAAATGCCGCATCGCCGCCTTTTTCATGGGGATGACGCAGTGCGGCGACCATTTGAAGAAAGATTTCAGGCGTCAGCTGTTGCGCGGCGTCGGATAGAGCGCTGGTCGGATCCGGGTGCACCTCCACCATAAGTCCGTCGAACAGTAAATCCATAGCTTCCTGGGCAATGGCGGGAATCAGTGCCGACTTTCCGCAAATATGGCTGGGATCGCAGATCATCGGAAGATTCGGCATTTTGCGCATCAGCTCAATCGGCATTTTCCATGCGGGGGCATTGCGGCAGCGCATTTCCTGCGTGGAGCTGACACCGCGATGAATGGCGCCGAGTTTATTCAGTCCCGCATTGGCGAGGCGCTCCAGCGCGCCGATCCACAGGCCCACGTCCTGGTTCATTGGGTTTTTAACCAGCACTGGAATGTCGCAGCCTTTTAATGCATCGGCCAGTGCCTGAACGGAGAATGGGTTGGTGGTGGTGCGCGCGCCGATCCAGACCAGATCCACGCCGAACTGAAGGCAGGCATCGACATGCGACGGCTCGGCCACCTCGGTGGCAATCTTCAGTCCGGTCTCACTGCGCGCTCGATCCAGCCAAGCGAGTCCGCGCAGGCCGACGCCTTCGAATGAACCCGGCCGAGTCCGCGGTTTCCACAGTCCGGCGCGCAGATAGGTTGCGCCGCGATCCGCCAGCGCGCGGGCAACCTGCAATATCTGGTTTTCGCTTTCTGCGCTGCACGGTCCCGCAATCAACAGCATGTTTCCAGTGGAAACGCCCCAGTCCTTCAGTTTTTCAGTGCTCATCAAAAATCCTCGTTAAATCAACAGCCTTCCATGTTTTATCCGTTTGTGCAACACGAAGTGATGCGCCGAGAAAGGTTTTGGCGGTGACGAGCGGGCTGTACGTCTCCGGCGCATTAGAAAGCGGTGGAAAAACCAACAGGATAACAGGCCACCAGCCAAACGCCGGGAAACAGAGCGGAAGCAGGGCTCCGCTTAAAACAGCCAGTGCGATTCGGATGGGAAGTTTCATAGGCTCTCCGGGAGTTCAACGATTTCGATCGGGCATTCTTCGATGGATTCGAGAAAGAGGCGGCCATACCATTGGTTCTGCACGCGGCTGTCGAGAATGGTGACGGTGCCGGTGTCGGAGGTGCTGCGGATGAGCCGTCCGACGCCCTGGCGGAATTTAAGCACGGCTTCGGGGAGGGAATATTCGCGGAATGGATTGCCTCCTGCGGCTTCGATCGATTCAAACCGCGCCTGAATGAGCGGATGGTCGGGGACGGCAAAAGGCAGGCGGGTAATGATGACATTACTCAGTGCTTCGCCCTGTACATCGACGCCCATCCAGAAGCGATCGAGGCCAAACAATACGCCGGCTTCGTGGTTACGGAAACGCTCAATCATCTGTTTAGGCGGAATGCCAGAGCCCTGCACAAGCAGCTCAAAGCCGTCGAGCTCAAAATCAAAGCGCAGTTCGTCGGCCACGTTCTTCATGAAGCGCGCGTTGGTGAAAAGGACAAACGCGCGCCCGCAGCTTTCGCGGACAAAATGGCGAATGGCGATGCCGGCGGCTTTCTCAAATTGGTCGGCGGAAGGGGGCGGCATGGCGGCGGGAATTTGAACGCGCATTTGCCGCGCATAATCGAATGGCGATCCGACGCGCAGTTCGGTGCAGGTTTCGGCGCCGATGCGGTGGCGGAAATAGGAAAGGTTGTTACCGACAGCGAGCGTTGCACTGGTCATGACCACGCACGGCACCTCTTCAAACAGCATTTCGCGCAGAATTGGGCCGACATCGACGGGCGCGGAGTAGAGCACTGGGAGGCGTCTGCGTCCCTGGGTTTCAGTCCAGTAAACGTGTCCCTCGAGCGATTGGCGGAGAAAGGATTCAACGCTGTCGCGCAGCTCCAAGCCACGGTTGCGCAGGCTCTTGATTTCGGCGGCGATGCCATCGTCGTCGATGGTTTCGAGCAGGGTTTTGAGATGCTGGCAGAGGTTGGTGATTTTCAGCGGGAGGTCGGTCTCGATCGGCGGCGGTTCAAAGATACGCTGCTGGGTTTTCTGCGGGCCAAGTTTAAAATGGGCGCGCACGTTTTCGAACAGCGCGTTGGCTGCTTCGCGGCATTGGTCGGCCATGAATGCGCCCTTGCCGTCTTTTAGCATGGAGCAGAGGCCGCGCTGTTTTTCGCTGTAGATTCGGCGAATCCAATATTCGATCATGTAGAGCGAAAGACGGATGCCCAAATGCGACGAAGCGACCTGCTCCATTTGGTGTGCTTCGTCAAAAACGACATAGCCGTAGCTTGGGAGCAGGGCGGCCCCATCGGCGCGGAGCGCCAGCTCAGAAAAGAAGAGCGAGTGGTTAACCACCAGAACATGGGCGTTCTGCATCTTTTTGCGGGCGACCATGAAGTAGCATTCCTGATGGAAGGGGCAGCGCTTGCCGGGGCAGTTTCCGTGTTCGGCACAGATGGAACCCCAGACCTCGTGATCGGGTTGCTCCTCCAACTCCTGAATGCTGCCGTCGCCCAACTGTTTGTTGCTGGCGAGTGCATAGATGGTGTCGATTTGCTGCGCGCGCGCGTTGTCGAAGAAGTCGGCGGCGGAGCGGCGTGCACGCTGCAGGCGGAGGAGGCAGAGATAGTTGGTGCGGCCCTTCACCATCACCGCATTAAACTCGCGGCCGAGCGCCTTGCGCACAAAGGGAATATCTTTGTGGATGAGCTGTTCCTGGAGGGTGATCGTATAGGTGGCGATCACGCAGCGCGTTTCATGTTCCAGTGCGGAGAGAATCAGCGGAACCAGATAGGCAAAGCTTTTCCCCACGCCGGTACCTGCTTCAACCGCAAGGTGATGCTTCATGGTGGCGGCGTCGGCCACCGCTCGGGCCATTTTCTGCTGCTGCGGACGAATCTCAAACGCAATGCCGTCCTGCACACAAAGCTGTTCCAGCAGCCCGCCCGGTTCAAAGAAACGGTCGGTCAGTTCGGGCGCAGATGAAATGGGCGCTGGATCGGGAAAAATCATGGCGCGCACTCTATTCCATCTTTGCGCCGGAGAAAACGCCGTTGTTCAAAAAACGGAGCGATAAAACTCTACGCTGCTGCTGATCTGGTGTTGAGAGGGGGGAGGAGAAAAATTTGCGTTTGGATTTATAGATAGTTTGAAGAAGGGCTCGTCAAATGCCTTTCTTTCCTCCTAAATTGCTGTCGATTGAATCAGGATTTTTTAGGGGTGAAGGATGACGATTACGCATAGAATGATTTGGATTGCGGTGGTTCCGATTGCCGGGTTGGCTCTGACAGGGTTAATCTACCTGTCGCAGATGGAAAAGATGACGGAGTCGGTTGATAAAACCATGAATGAAACCTTCATGCGTATTCTTGATACCGATCTGTCCGCCATTACGGAGCTGGATGAGGGAATCCGGGCTTTGCTCAAAGCCGACCGCGCTGCGTATCAGGCGTTGATTGCTCAGACGTCGGCGCTGGATGATGCCAATCTGGAAGAGCTGGAAAAGTATGATCTGGAAAACAGTGAAAATATTACCCAGGTTCAAGAGCGGTTAAAGGAAGCCAGTTCGGTGTTTTCTGTCGCCGAGTCCGCGTTGTATAAGGTTTTTGAGCATGAGTTTGAAAACTGGAGCACCGCAAGCCGCAATGCCATTACACTTACGACGGAGCTTCGTGATGAGATGCCGGCTTTGAACAAAGATTTGGCATCGGAGCTTGAGCTGTTTGATTCGATGCGGAGTCAGCTCAATGCAATTGTCGGTATTTTGGAAGAACAGATTCTTGTGGGCGAAGAGTTGGCTCAGGATGAGCAGCTTTCCGCTAAGGCCACAGAAGATGCGGTTAAGAGTATTGCGGGTTTGTCGCCGAAGGTGAAGGCCTTTACTGAAGAAGCAACGGAGCAGATGAAGCAGGTTTCTCAATCGATTGCCGAGCAGGCGGTTCAGGTGGTCGCACAAGAGTCCATCAAGTTGGTGCCTGTGGAAGGCGATACGAATGCGCCTTCATTTTCTGTGGAAAACGTTATTGGCCAGGTTGGAAAACGCATTATTGAGCAGCAAGTCAGCGTGCCTTCGGTTTCCACGGTTGAGTTGGATCAGGCGATAAAGCTTGCTGAAGAGTCGGTAAAAAAGGAGAGTCAATTGTCCGCCGAGGCTGCGGCTCATCAGAAACAGATTTCGGAACTGAAAGATGCGCTGCTGCTTTTAGTTAAGGCAGATAGAGACCTTTATCAATGTTATGCTGCTCAACTGAAGCTGGATGATGCATCAGAAACGGCGGAGTTGAAGTCGTTGGCGGATGAGTTTGCTGAAAATGCGGATCAGGCGGTGGAGTGCTGCACCGATGCGTCGGCGCTATTTGACGAGGAAGCGCAAGGTCAGTATGAGGCTTTTCTTGAAAGCTTTAAGCAGTGGCGTGACTTGGGTGAACCTCTATTTGTTCGAGCCCGGACGATGCAACAGAAGGTTGAAGCGCGCCGGGCTGAAGCACTGTCCGCTGAAAAGACATTTGCTTCAATGCGCGATCTGATTGCTCGATTAGGGACGTCGCTTGAGGAGCGGATCGAGGATCAAAATCAGATTATTTCGGATAAGAAGGATGTTGCTGTTCAGGAGGTTGCCGACCTGAAGGATTCCGGAGATCGCCTTAATAAGGGAATGATAATTTTTGTGTCGGCGGTGATTTTCGCTGTTGCGGTTATGCTGTTCCTGATGATTCGCCAGCTCATGAAGGTGCTGGGCAAAATTTTATTAGAACTGAAAAAAGGTTCTCTGGGAGTCGCGGCGGCGGCGAGAGAAATTTCAACTTCCGCACAGTTGCAGGCGGATGGCGTCACGCAGCAGGCGGCCGGGCTGGAGGAAACGGCCTCGAGTCTGGAGGAGATGTCGGTGATGACCTGTTTGTCTGCAACCAAAGCCCAAGAGGCAAGCCAGTTGGCTATTGCCGCTTCATGTGCGGCGGAATCGGGTAGTGTCGCCATGCAGAGAGTGGATGGTGCGATGAACGACATTCAGTCGAGTTCTTCCAAAACGGCGAACCTTATTAAGGTGATTGATGAGGTTGCCTTCCAGACCAAACTGCTGGCGCTCAATGCGGCTATTGAGGCGGCACGGGCCGGAGAGTCCGGAAAAGGGTTTGCTGTGGTTGCGGAAGAAGTTCGTAATTTGGCGCGCCGTTCCGCTGATGCCGCGCGAGAAACGTCGCAGTTGATTGAAGAGGCGGTTCAGCATGCAACGAATGGTGCCGTTGTGGTAGATGAAGCCGAGGCCGCGCTGAAGAAAATTGTGCAAAATGTTTCCAAGACGGCTGAGCTGATCAACGAAATTGCTGTTTCAAGCAATGAGCAGGCGGAAGGGCTGAAGCAGATCAATGTAGCTGTTGCGCAGATGGATGAGGTTACTCAGGGCAGTGTTGCGCATGCGGAAGGGTCGGCCAGTGCCTTGTCTAAACTCAGTGCGCAGGCGAAGAAGATGGACAAGGTCGTTGAAGAGTTGAACGCATTGGTGTTTGGGCGTCCCCGCATCTTTTAGTTCAAAGCCATTAATCTGCTTCTTGTTTTCCTCGTTAAAGAGGGCCAGATAATGATTGAGCAGCAGGATATCGTTCTGTCGCTCCCGCAGCGGCGGAAGTCTGACAACGACCATAGAGACGATAAAACAGATCCTCGCGAAATTCGCCCTTTTCCACCATGCCCTTGAGATCGCGGTTGGTGGCGGCAATCAGGCGCGTATCCACATTGACGGGTGTATCACCGCCAACGCGGGTTTCACCGCGCTCCCATCCGCCTTCGGTCCGCTTTTTGCCGATATTTTGCCGGGTTAAGGGGTTGACTTGCAGTGTGGGGGTACTCCAGATTACCGCGCAATTTTACCGGAACGAGACGAGGTTTTTATGTCCAAAATGAGCGCCGATACCAAGAAAAACGGGTTTTCTCCATCGGGGTTCCCGGCAAAACAGGGTCTGTACGATCCGCAAAACGAACATGACGCGTGTGGCGTCGGATTCATCTGCAACCTGCACGGGAAAAAGTCGCACGACATCATCCACCATGCGCTTGAAATCCTGGTTCGGCTGACCCATCGCGGCGCGGCGGGATCCGATCCCCTGACCGGCGACGGCGCGGGGATTCTCCTGCAGATTCCCCACAATTTCTACAAGCGCGAAGCCAAGAAGCTCGGCATCGAGCTGCCGGACCCCAAGGCGTATGGAACCGGATTGGTTTTCCTTCCGCAGGATGAAGCCCAGCGCGATGCCTGCAAGAAAATCCTCGAAGAGACGGTGGCATCCGAAGGCCAGAAGCTGCTCGGTTGGCGCAAGGTGCCCACCTGTAACAAGTTTATCGGAAAGACGGCCAAGGCGTCGGAGCCGGATATCTGGCAGATTTTCATCGGCCGCAGCGACGCTGTCAAAAGCGAGCGCGAGTTCGACCGCATGCTCTATATCATCCGCAAGGTGGCGGAAAACAGGATCTTCAAATCCGACATGGCGGACAGGAACGATTTCTACATTCCCACCCTGACCTGCCGCATCATCATCTACAAGGGCCTGTTGCTCCCCGAGCAGATGGAGGGCTACTATACCGACCTGCTCGATCCGGAATTCGAATCCGCGCTGGCCCTGGTGCACCAGCGCTACAGCACCAACACCTTCCCGGCGTGGAAGCTGGCGCAGCCGTTCCACCTGATGTGCCACAACGGCGAAATCAATACGGCGCGCGGCAACTTCAACTGGATGAATGCGCGGCAGGGCCTGTTCAAGTCCGACCTCTTCGGCGACAACATCGAACGGTTGTTCCCGGTCATCCAGCCCGGGCTGTCCGACTCCGCCCAGCTCGACCAGGCCGTGGAGCTGCTCTACCACACCGGCCGCTCGCTCCCGCACGTGATGATGATGCTTATTCCGGAGGCGTGGCAGAACCACAAGACCATGTCGGCGGAAAAGAAGGCGTTCTACGAATACCATTCCACGCTCATGGAGCCGTGGGACGGTCCGGCCTCGATCCCGTTCACGGATGGCCACTGCCTCGGCGCGATTCTCGACCGCAACGGCCTGCGCCCCTCGCGCTACGTCGTGACCAAGGATGGCTTCGTCATCATGGGTTCCGAAACCGGCATCGTCGACATCGATCCGGCGAACGTCGAATACAAGGGCCGCCTCGAGCCGGGCCGCATGTTCCTGGTGGACATGGAGGCCGGCCGCATCATTCCCGACGAGGAGATCAAGCAGCAAATTTCCACCCAGCAGCCCTATGGCGAATGGCTCCGCGAAAACCTGATCGACATCGAACGGCTCCCGTCCGCGCCCGTTCCCGCGCCGGACAAGGAAACCCTGCTGGAGCGCCAGCGCCTCTTCGGCTACACCATGGAGGACCAGGATCTGCTGCTCGGCCCCATGGCCGACAAGGGCATGGAGCCGACCTCCGCCATGGGGATCGACACGCCGCTCGCGGTTCTTTCGGAAAAACCGCAACTGCTCTACAACTATTTCAAGCAACTCTTCGCACAGGTGACCAATCCGCCGCTCGACGCCATTCGCGAGGAGCTCGTGACCTCGCTGGTCACCAATATCGGCTCGGAGCAGGACCTCTTCACCGAGACCCCGCTGCACTGCCGCCAGCTCAAGCTCAGGCAGCCGATCCTCACCAACGAGGCGATGGCCAGGATCAAGGCGCTCAACCAGCCCGGCCTGAAGAACGTCGTGCTCCCGATCACGTACAAGGTGGCCGAAGGCGGCGAAGGGCTCGAAGCGGCGCTTGTCGAACTCTGCGCCGCCGCATCCAAGGCGGTGCAGGACGGCTACACCATCATCACTCTGTCCGACCGCGCGGTGGACCGGGAGTCCGCGCCGATTCCCGCCTTGCTGGCCACGGCGGCGGTCCACCACCACCTGATTCGGAGCTTGCAGCGGACCGCCTGCGGTCTGGTGGTCGAATCCGGCGAGCCGCGCGAGGTACACCACTTCTGCCTGCTGTTCGGCTATGGCGCGGGGGCCGTCAATCCCTACATGGCCTTTGAAAACCTGGAGGATATGATCCAGCAGGGCATGGTGGTTGAAACCAACATCGAAAAGGCGACCTACAACTACCTCAAGGCCGTCAGCAAGGGCATGCTCAAGGTGATGTCGAAAATGGGTATCTCCACGCTGCACTCCTACCGAGGCGCGCAGATCTTCGAGGCGATCGGGCTGCAGGAGGAATTGCTGGAACGCTACTTTTCGGGAACCTTCTCGCGGATTGGCGGCATCGGGCTCGATGGGGTTGCGCGCGAAATCGCGGTCCGCCACCGGCACGCCTATCCCGCGCGCCGCATCCCGAAAAACCTGACGCTGGATATTGGCGGGGCCTACCAATGGCGACGCAACGGAGAGGAGCACCTGCTCCATCCACAGGCCGTGGCCATGCTGCAGGAGGCCGTCCGCACCGACAACCTGGACCGCTACAAGGATTTTTCCGATTTCATCAACGACCGCAGCAAGCGGCTGCATACCCTGCGCGGGCTCTTCACCTTCAAAACGACCCGCGAGCCCGTTCCGCTGCGCGAGGTCGAGCCATGGACAGAAATCGTCAAGCGCTTCAAGACCGGCGCCATGTCCTATGGCTCCATCAGCCAGGAAACCCACGAGACGCTGGCGATCGCGATGAACCGCCTCGGCGCAAAGTCCAACAGCGGCGAGGGCGGCGAGGATTCCGACCGCTTCGATCGCGACATCAATGGCGACTTGCGCCGTTCGGCGATCAAGCAGGTGGCCTCCGGCCGCTTCGGGGTCACGAGCAACTATCTGGCAAACGCCGACGAGCTCCAGATCAAGATGGCGCAGGGCGCCAAGCCCGGCGAGGGCGGGCAGCTGCCGGGGCACAAGGTGAAGCCGTGGATTGCGCGGACGCGCTACTCGACGCCCTACGTCACCCTCATTTCCCCGCCGCCGCACCACGACATCTATTCGATCGAGGATTTGGCCCAGCTGATCCACGACCTCAAGAATGCCAATCCCGCCGCGCGCGTCAGCGTCAAGCTCGTCTCCGAGGTTGGAGTGGGCACCGTGGCCGCCGGCGTGGCCAAGGGCAAGGCGGAAGTCGTCCTGATTTCCGGCTATGACGGCGGAACCGGGGCGTCGCCCCAATCGTCTATCAAGCATGCGGGGCTGCCGTGGGAGCTTGGCCTGGCCGAGGCCCAGCAAACGCTGGTGCTCAACCATCTGCGCAGCCGCATCCGCGTGGAGGTGGACGGTAAGCTGCTGACCGGCCGCGATGTGGCGGTGGCCATCCTGCTTGGGGCCGAGGAGTTTGGTTTCGCGACCGGACCGCTGATGACCCTCGGCTGCATCATGCTGCGCAAATGCCACCTGAACACCTGCTCGGTCGGTATCGCCACCCAGGATCCCGAGTTGCGCAAGAAGTTCACCGGCAAGCCCGAGTATGTCATCAACTTTTTCCGCTTCGTGGCGGAGGAGTTGCGGCAGATCATGGCGAATCTTGGCTTCCGTTCGATCGACGACATGGTGGGCCATTCCGAAATCATCGACACGACGCAGGCGCTCCGCCACTGGAAGGCGATGGGATTGGATTTTTCGCGCATTCTACACCGTCCCGATGTCAGCCCGGCGGTCGGACGCCGCTGCATCGATTCGCAGAACCACAATCTGGATGGGGCGCTCGACCACAAGCTGATTACTCTGGCCCAGTATGCGTTGCGCCGCGGAGAGCCGGTCGTGATCCAAACCGAAATCCGCAATGTCAACCGGACGGTTGGCGCGATGCTCAGCTACGAGATATCCAAGCACTACGGCGAGGAGGGTCTGCCGGACGATACCATCCGCGTCGACTGCACCGGATCGGCTGGGCAAAGCTTCGGCGCGTTCGGCGCCCGGGGCCTGACGTTCAGCATCAAGGGCGATGCCAACGACTATTTTGGAAAGGGACTGTCCGGCGCGAAGCTGATCATTCGTCCCCCGCAGGAATCCACCTTCGTCGCCGAGGAATGTGTTCTGGTCGGCAACGTCGCCTTCTACGGCGCGACCCTCGGGGAGGCCTATATCCGCGGACTGGCCGGCGAGCGCTTCTGCGTGCGCAATTCCGGGGTGAAGGCGGTGGTCGAGGGCATCGGCGACCACGGATGTGAATACATGACCGGCGGACGGGCCGTCATCCTGGGCCGAACGGGCCGCAACTTTGCCGCCGGGATGAGCGGCGGGGTGGCGTACGTCTTCGACGAACAGGGCGACTTTGCCGAAACCCGCTGCAACCGCGAGATGGTGGATCTCGATCCTCTGACCCCCGAGGACGTCGAAATCCTGCGGGGCATGATCGAAAGGCATTTCGCCTACACGGAAAGCGCGGTCGCCGGGCGGATCCTTGCCGACTGGGAGGCTTCGCTCGAACGGTTTGTGAAAGTGATCCCGGTCGATTACAAGCGGGCATTGGCGCTGCTGGCCAGCGAGCAGTATGCCGGGGAATAGGGGAACGGAGTTTCATTATGGGAAAGCCAACCGGATTTAAGGAATACAAGCGACAGGTGCCCGTGGAACGCCCGGTCGAGGAGCGCATTTGCGATTTCAAGGAGGTCTACGAGCCGTTCGGCGACGAAAAGCTCAAGCGACAGGCGGCACGCTGCATGGACTGCGGCATTCCGTTCTGCCATATCGGCTGTCCGCTCGGGAACATTATCCCCGAATTCAACGATCTCGCCTACCGCGGCCTGTGGAAAAAGGCGTGGGA
This sequence comes from Lentisphaerota bacterium, assembly GCA_012729265.1. Classification (GTDB taxonomy): domain Bacteria; phylum Verrucomicrobiota; class Kiritimatiellia; order Kiritimatiellales; family Pontiellaceae; genus Pontiella. The sequence continues at coordinate 21,951 of JAAYDL010000175.1, forward strand.
GGTGCTCTCGGCCACCAACAACTTTCCGGAGTTTACCGGCCGTATCTGCCCGGCTCCGTGCGAGGAAGCCTGCGTGCTCGGCATCAACGAACCAGCGGTCACGATCGAGAATATTGAAAAGTCGGTCGTCGAGCATGCGTTCAAGGCGGGCTGGGTGGTTCCCGAGCCGCCGGAAACGCGCACCGGAAAAACCGTCGCCGTGGTCGGCTCCGGACCGTCCGGGCTGGCGGCGGCGGACCAGCTCAATCGCGCCGGTCATACCGTGACCGTGTTTGAACGGGCGGATCGCATCGGGGGCTTGCTGCGCTACGGCATTCCCGATTTCAAGCTCGAGAAGAGCGTCATCGACCGCCGGCTCGACGTGCTGAAGGCCGAGGGCATCGTCTTCAGGACCAGCGCGGCGATCGGCTCGGACATTCCGGCCGACGAACTTAAGAAATTCGATGCCGTGGTGTTGTGCTGCGGCGCAACGGAACCGCGCGATCTCCCCATTCTGGGAAGGGACCTGGAGGGGATTCACTTCGCGATGGATTTTCTGCCGCAGCAAAACCGCATGAACGCGGGAGAGCGCCCAGCCAACCGCATTTCCGCCAAGGACAAGCATGTGGTCGTGATCGGCGGGGGGGACACGGGGTCCGATTGCGTCGGTACCTCCATTCGCCAAGGCTGCAAGTCGGTCGTCAACTTCGAGTTGTTTCCGCAACCGCCGCTCTACCGCCCGTCGCACCAGCCGTGGCCCTACTGGCCGATGAAGCTCCGCACCAGCTCCTCGCACCGGGAGTGCGGCTATGACCCGCGCCACTATGCATTGCTGACCAAGGCCTTTGGCGGGAGGGTCGGGCATGTGGCCAGCGTGACGACCGTGGGGGTTGAATTCACCCGCGAGCGCCAGACCGGAAACTCGAACATGGAAGAGGTTCCCGGAAGCAAAAAGGACTGGCCCGCCGATCTCGTTCTGCTGGCGCTGGGCTTCACCGGTCCCGAACGCGGAAACGTACTTCGTGGCCTGGGCATCGAGCTGGATGCGCGTGGCAACATCAAGACCAACGCGCAATACCAGACCAACCTGGAAAACGTGTTTGCCGCCGGCGACTGTCACCGCGGCCAATCCCTCGTCGTTTGGGCCATTTCCGAAGGACGCGAGGCGGCCCGCAACGTGGACCTCTACCTCATGGGCGAATCCGATCTGCCGACCAAGGGGCCGGACGATCTGCCGAGGAGATAGCGCCATTGGCGTTGAACGCGAAAAACCCGGAGGTTCCACGCTTGGAATCATTGGATCACCCACGGTTTTGGCGAATGAGCCAACCCTGTTCAGGACGGTTCAAGCTTTGCCCATTTCACGAAATAAAGGATTGCATGGGACCCACCCGACATGGATGATTTTGCAGATTTTCAAAAAAAAACCGGGTTTTCGCCCACGAAATTTTACGGAAAAGACTATGAATAAAGCGCTTATTGCACTCGAAGACGGCACCTGCTTTGAAGGCCGGGCCTTTGCCGGTTCGGGTGAATTCGACGGAGAGCTGGTCTTCAACACCTCCATGACCGGATACCAGGAAATCCTGACGGACCCTTCCTACCACGGCCAGATCGTCACGATGACCTATCCGCTGATCGGCAACTATGGAATCAACGACGAAGATGCCGAGTCGCGCGGTATTTTTGCGCAGGGGCTTGTCGTGAGGGAATACTCCCGGATCCACAGCAACTGGCGGGCAAGCAAGTCGCTGGCGCAATACCTCGAGGAAAACGGCAAGATCGGGGTCGACCAGGTCGATACGCGCGCCATCACGCTGCATATCCGCGACAAGGGCGCCATGAAATGCGTCGTTTCTACGGAGGACCTCGACAGATCCAGCCTGGTTGAAAAGGCGAAAAATTCCGCGGGATTGGTCGGACGCGACCTGGCCACCGAAGTCAGCACCGCCGTAAAATATGTCTGGCCCAAGGGCGGGAAACCGGATGCCGAGTTCAGGGTGGCGGTCATCGATTGCGGCATCAAGCTGAACCAGTTGCGCATCTTCGAACAGCTTGGTTGTGAGTGCACGGTGTATCCCGTCGCCACGGCCGCGGCGGAAATCCTTGCAACGAAGCCCGATGGCATCTTCGTCTCCAACGGCCCCGGCGATCCGGCCGGCGCGCGGGATATTGCCAGACTGGTGGGCGATCTGATCGCCTCCAAGCGGCCGATGTTCGGGATTTGCTTCGGGCACCAGATGATAGGCCTGGCGCTCGGGGCCAACACCTACAAGCTCAAGTTTGGCCACCGGGGCGGCAACCAGCCGATCCAGGACCTGCGGACAACCAAAGTCGAAATCGCATCGCACAACCATGGCTTCTGTGTCGATGCCGACAGCGTCGATCCCAGCATCGCCGAAATCACGCATATCAACCTGAACGACAACACCGTGGCCGGCCTGAAGCACAAGAAGCAGCCGCTCTTCTGCGTACAATACCATCCGGAAGCCGCGCCCGGCCCGCACGACCCGTTCTACCTCTTCGAGGAATTTATCGACCTTATGAAGGAATACAGGAAAGAAAAACCATGAATCATCCCGAATGGATCGCCATCCTCGACTACGGCTCCCAGGTCACCCAGTTGATCGCCCGCCGCATCCGAGAACAAAAAGTCTACTGCGAAATCATCCGCTTCGACACCCGGGCCGAGGAGCTGGCCCGGCGCGCACCGAAAGGCATTATCCTTTCCGGCGGGCCATGCAGCGTCCCCGACAGCGATTCGCCCAAGTGCGATCCCGCCCTGTTCGACCTCGGGATTCCGATCCTGGGCATCTGCTACGGGATGCAGCTCACGGCCCATGCGCTGGGCGGCAGCGTCCGGCCCGGCGTGAAGCGCGAATACGGCAAAGCCACGATGCGCATCACCAAGGATTCCCCGCTCTTCAAGGGACTTTCACCGGACCTTCAGGTTTGGATGAGCCACGGCGACAAGGTCGAGGCCATGCCGAAAGGCTTCGAGGCCGTTGCCGAATCGGACAACTGCCCCTTCGCGGCCATGCAGGACGCCTCGCGAAAGATTTACGGGGTCCAGTTCCACCCGGAAGTCGTGCACACCCCGCAGGGCAAGGAAATGCTCTGGAACTTCGCGTTCGCCATCTGCGGCTGCACGGGCGACTGGGAAATGTCGCGCTTTATCGACGACACGGTGGCGCGGGTTCGGGAAACCGTGGGCGACAACCACGTCTTGCTCGGACTCAGCGGCGGCGTTGATTCCTCCGTCGTGGCGGCCCTGCTGCACAAGGCCATCGGCGACCAGCTCCACTGCGTCTATGTCGACAACGGCCTGATGCGCTACCGGGAGACCGAGGAGATCGAGGATCTGTTTGGCCGCGCCTTCGGCATCGATCTCCATGTCGCCCGCGCCGGCTCGACTTTCCTTTCGAAGCTGGCAGGCGTTTCCGACCCCGAAAAGAAGCGGAAGATTATCGGCGGCACCTTCATCGAGGTCTTTGCGGAAAAGGCCCGCGCGCTCAGCGACAAGGTCAAGTTCCTTGGCCAGGGCACGCTTTATCCCGACGTCATCGAATCGGTCTCTCCCATTGGCGGTCCTTCGGCCACCATCAAGAGCCACCACAACGTTGGCGGACTGCCGGACGATCTCCAGTTCAAGCTGATTGAGCCGCTGAGGGAACTCTTCAAGGACGAGGTTCGCGCCGTGGGCCGCGAGCTGGGCCTCCCCAGCTATGTCGTGGACCGCCAGCCCTTCCCCGGCCCGGGGCTCGCAGTGCGCATCATCGGCGACATAACACCCGAGCGCATCGAAATCCTGCAGCAGGCCGACCTGCGCGTGCGCGAGGAAATCATGAAGATGCCGAACCACCTGGATGTGTGGCAATACTTTGCCGTGCTGCTCCCGATCCAGTCCGTCGGGGTCATGGGCGACAACCGCACCTACGAAAACGTCGTGGCCGTGCGCGCCGTCGAAAGCCGCGACGGCATGACCGCCGACTGGTACAAGCTGCCGTACGAGGTGCTCGACTCCATTTCCAACAGGATCATCAACGAGGTGCGCGGCGTCAACCGCGTCTGCTACGACATCAGCTCCAAGCCGCCTTCCACCATTGAATGGGAGTAGTGCGAAAGCTGAAACTTGAAAGCTGAAACTTGAAACCTGAAACTTGAAACCTGAAAACATGAAAAGCGGACCCACCAGATGTGATTTGAGAGAGCGAACCACGCTGTTTGCAATCCAGATTGTCCATTTGTACGGAGCGCTGCCGATGCAGGATCGGTACGATGTACAGGTTGCAGGGAAACAGGTCGTTCGCTCTGGCACCTCGGTGGCCGCCAATTACAGAGAGGCATCGAGGGCACGAAGCAAGGCGGATTTTATTTCGAAAATTGATATATGCACACAGGAAGCCGACGAGACGCTTCTGTGGCTCGAAGTGTTAAACAAAGGTTGCAAATTGGATTTAGAAGCAATTGAAACCCTGAAAAAGGAAACCGACGAATTAATATCCATGTTCGTCACGATGTCTAAAAACAGTAAGAGCTGACCCGGCCATTCAGGTTTCAAGTTTCAGGTTTCAAATTTCAGGAGACACTATGCCTAAACGTACAGACATTCACCACATCCTCATCATCGGCTCCGGCCCGATCGTGATCGGCCAGGCCTGCGAATTCGACTATTCCGGAACGCAAGCCTGCAAGGCCCTTCGGGAAGAGGGGTACAAGGTTACCCTGATCAACTCCAATCCGGCGACCATCATGACCGACCCGGCCACGGCTGACCGCACCTACATCGAGCCGATCACGCCCGAAGCCGTGGAAAAAATCATCATCAAGGAACGGCCTGACGCCATCCTGCCGACCCTCGGAGGGCAAACCGCGCTCAACACCGCCATGAAGCTGGTCAAGATGGGCATCCTCGAAAAATACGGTGTGGAAATGATCGGCGCCAAGTATGACGCCATCATGCGGGGCGAGGAACGCAATCTCTTCAAGATGGCCATGGCCGAAGCGGGTATTGAAACGCTGAAGAGCTTCGAGGTGCACGATCTCGAAAGCGCCCGGCGGATTGCGACCGAAGAACTGGGTTTCCCCATCATTGTCCGCCCCTCCTTCACGCTGGGCGGGACCGGCGGAGGGATTGCCAACGACATGGATGAACTCATGAGGATCGCCGAAGGCGGACTTAAGGCCAGCTTGACCACGGAGGTTCTCCTTGAAGAGTCGGTTTTCGGCTGGAAAGAGTTCGAAATGGAGGTCATGCGCGACAAGAAGGACAACGCCGTCATCATCTGCGCCATTGAAAACATGGACCCGATGGGCATCCATACCGGCGACAGCATCACCGTTGCACCCACGCAGACGTTGACGGACCGCGAATACCAGGTCATGCGCGACGCGTCCTTGAAAGTCCTGCGGGCCATCGGGGTTGAAACCGGCGGATCGAACGTGCAGTTCTGCATCCATCCGAAAACAGGCCGCATGGCGATCATCGAGATGAACCCCCGCGTTTCGCGCTCGTCTGCCCTGGCCTCGAAGGCGACGGGATTCCCGATCGCCAAGCTGGCCGCCAAGCTGGCCGTGGGCTATACGCTGGACGAATTGCCGAACGACATTACCAAGGAGACACCGGCCTGCTTCGAACCCTCCATCGACTATGTCGTGACGAAGCTGCCGCGCTTCACCTTCGAAAAATTTCTGTCGGCCAATCCCCTGCTTGGCGTCAGCATGAAATCGGTCGGGGAAACCATGGCCATCGGGCGCAATTTCAAGGAGTCGCTGCAGAAGGCCTTCCGGTCCCTGGAGATCGGCGTGGATGGGCTGGACCTTAAGGCGGAAAAAAGGGTCAATCCCGACAAGCTGGACACCTACCTCAAGACGACTTGCACGGAGCGGACCATTGCCATCAAGATGGCGTTGAAGCGGGGCTATTCCATCGAGAAGATCCACGAGATGACCTATCTCGACCCATGGTTCATCGACAATATTCTGCAAATTGTCGAACTCGAAAAGGAGCTTAAGGACGCCGCGGACCTTGATTACGACCTGCTCAAGAAAGCCAAGCAAAACGGATTTTCGGACGAACAGATCGGCGCCCTGCGCGGCTGCAAGGGTAATGATATACGCACCCTCCGCAAAAAACTCGGCATCGTTCCGGTCTACAGCCTGGTCGATACCTGCGCCGGCGAGTTTGCGGCATCCACGCCCTACTTCTACTCCTGCTACGCCGATCTCGACGAAACGCGCAAGACCGACAAGCCAAGCGTTGTCGTGCTGGGCTCCGGCCCCAACCGGATCGGCCAGGGAATCGAGTTCGACTATTCCTGCGTCCACACCGTCAAGGCGCTGAGGGAAATGGGCTACGAGGCCATCATGGTCAACTCCAACCCGGAAACCGTTTCGACGGACTACGACACCTCCGACAAGCTCTACTTCGAACCGCTGACCTTCGAAGACGTCATGAACATCTACGAAGCGGAAAAACCCATCGGCATGATCGTCCAAATGGGCGGCCAAACGCCGCTGAATCTTGCGAACCGGCTGCTGGATGCCGGGGTTCCAATCCTGGGAACCTCGCCCAAGAGCATCGCTGCGACCGAAGACCGCGAACTGTTCCGGCAGTTGCTGGACAAACTCAATCTCAAGCAGCCGGAAAGCGCAACCGCCCGCACCATCGACCAGGCCGAAGCCATCGTCAAGCGGATCGGCTTCCCGGTGATGATTCGTCCCTCCTTCGTGCTTGGTGGCCGCGCCATGATGGTGGCCTACGAAGAGAAGGAACTCGAACCGTTCGTCAATGCAGCCTTCGCCGCCAGTCCCGACCATCCGGTCCTGATCGACCGCTTCATCGAACACGCCATCGAGGTGGATGTCGACCTTGTTTGCGACGGTACGGACGTCTATGTCGGTGGAGTAATGGAACACGTCGAAGAAGCCGGTATCCATTCGGGTGACAGCGCATGTTCCATCCCTCCCTACTCGCTCGGCCATGAAATGGTCGAACGCATCAAGACGGCCTGCTCGGCCATGGCCCTGGAACTCAACGTCAGGGGTCTGATGAATGCGCAGATCGCCGTCAAGGGCGACGAGTTCTACATCATCGAGGTCAATCCCCGTGCATCCCGGACGGTTCCGTACGTCAGCAAGGCCACGAATGTTCCCTTGGCCAAGATTGCCACCCAGATCGCCACAGGAACAACCCTCAAGGAACTGGGCCTGGTGGGATTCGAACCCAAGCTGGAATGGTTTGCCGTCAAGGAAGCGGTGTTTCCGTTCAACCGTTTTGCGGGCGTTGACCCGATCCTTGGCCCGGAAATGAAATCCACGGGCGAAGTCATGGGAATCGATTCCTGTTTCGAGCTGGCCTTCTGGAAAGCCGAAATCGCGGCGGGGCAAGCGCTGCCAACGGAAGGCGCCGTATTCCTGAGCGCCAAGGATCGCGACAAGGATTGGATCATCCAGATTGGGAAGGAACTGTCCGAAATGGGATTCAAGTTGGTCGCCACGGAGGGTACCGCCCACGCGCTGCATGCCGCGGGACTGGAAATCCTGCTGACCCACAAGCTGTCGGAAGAGGGCAAGAACGTGATCGACCTCATGAAGGGAAACGGGGTTCAACTGCTGATCAACACTCCCAGCGGACCCGTCGCGCGCCAGGACGAAATCAAGATACGCTCCGAAGCCATCCTTCGTGGAATACCGATCGTCACCACCGAATCGGGAGCCATTGCCACGATCAGGGCCATCCGCTACATCAAGTCGAACGATTGGAACGTGCGGGCCATCCAGGAGTACCACGCCTAGAAACGGCCTAGATGCAGCAGGGCGTCGTGGGGCTGGTCAATCGCCGGAACCAGCTCAAGTTTTCGCTGAACCAGCGTGAAGACGAGGAGATCGTCGAGGCTGACCAGTCGTCCGGCGCCGATGCGCAAAAGATCGAGGCGCAGGTGGGCGACAAGGAAAGCAGTGCCTTGAGCAGCCTGACCGAACACCTGCTCGACCAGGAGCAGGCCATCTCCGTGGTGGCGTGCGTAGGCTTGGTGCTTGGCCTTGGCGGCGTGGCCAGGTGTTTCCGCCGGGCGGGATAGCGCCCGGCGGTTCCCGTGACCGGCAAAAGGTGCCGATGGTGTGGGTGTAGTTAAGCGGTTGGTTGTTCGGGACCGCTCGATGAGGGGGAAAAATGCGCCCACCCATCCAGAGAGGGCAAGGATGGGCGGGCGGTCTAGGAGCAAATTTAGCCATTTTTAAACGACCATTTGAGAAACTTGGGTTAAGGACGTCAAGATCGACTGTGTCAACACCGCCTGCAACTACGCACATAAAACCTCGTTTTCTCAGCAATAAATAGGGCCATGGTGATCGTTTAATTCCATTTTACGGCGAAACTGGAGCTGAAGTGTGAAGTGTAATTTGAGATGTGCAGGGACGATCGTTTACTTTTGGTTGCTCCAGCTGGCGCTAATTGTGCCGGCTCTTGATTTCTGTCTGTTCTCTCCCCTGATCCCATTGTGTTACGCGTATTCCGCGCTCGGCGCTATGATTCTGTATGGCGCCTTTTTGTTAAGATATACAAACTCGGCCACGTTGCGGGATCTGAGCGGCGGAATTGGGGCCTCCTATTTGGTGACCGCGCTCCTGCTTGCATTATTCGGCGGAGCCGGACTTGCCCATTGGCTGTTGGCCGGATACTGGGTAATTGTTTGGATCGCAGCGGCATCGGGCTGTGGATTTGCGATTGCAGTCAGCAAAAAGTGGAATTCGATTCGCGCTCGGTGTGTACTCAAATGGTTGGCTCCGGTAGCGGGTTTGGCCTCCGTGGCGGGGTGCTGCCTGTATGACTTTGCAGGCTGTTTGAATTCGGATAGATCGGAAGATCAGTCCAGTGTGCCGATGTTGGAATGCCGTGCGGAGGATCTACAGCGTACACAGGTTTCTCCTGCGCTGACGCTCCTGTTTCCCGAAAAAACAATCGCGGAGACGATTGAAGAGGTCTGTGGTGATGTGGGTTCGTTGGAGCAGAAACCCCTCGAGCCCAATCAGAATCTTGAAGTTCCGCTGTTTAACTTCAGCATCGGTCAGGATTATTCCGAACGGATTGATCAACTTTGTTTCGATGATGCCCGGAAGCTCGAAATAGCGTGGCAGAACATTCGTTTTCGCTATCAAGACAACCCGCAGCCCTATGACAATGCGGAAATCCTCGTAAAACCCTGACTCCACGCTCAATATTCACCCCCTTTTTCGCTCAAGCCGCCTTCAGGCGGCGGTTTCACCAAGCTCCCCTGTGCTGTAGGTACATGAGATAAGCACTACAGATTCTGCCATGCCGAGCGGGCACAACGAAGCAAGTGGTTGCGCCGGAAAGAAGCAGGCTTCCGTCTACAGAAAAACGCCACCGATACAGCGGCGGCGCTACCCTGTACAGCCTGCACCACGTGCCGGCTATGGACCTCGCGATGACCCCATTTAAACAAGAAAAGCGCCCTCCGCCGAAGCGGAGAGCGCATGGCATTCCTACAGGAAAAAGACTCCTTAGAAAGAAGCGCTGAGACTCATTACACCAACAAAGTTTACGTCGTAACTTCCCGGGCCGTCCGGCAGAATCTCGTCGTCGAGCTGAGCAATATAAGAACCGTTTACCCCGAGGCTCCAAATATCAGTCAGCGCATAGCTTACACCTGCCGAAAGAGACCCATCAGCAAGCCCGCTGTCACCGTTTTCCGGCTCAACATAACCGGCAACTGCACCAAACGATGCGGAAACCGAATCTGAGATGGCATAGTCATACCCCGCAGACAACTCAATGCGGGCATCACCACAATAGTCTCCACCAACGAACTGATAATAAGTAACACCCAAACCAACATCGCCAACCGCATAACCAAGACCCACGCGGAGTTCCTTGTCAGCAACCGTGGGCGGAGTTGAAGCGTCGCCGCTCATTGGATAAGTATACTCAAAATATCCGATAGACACATCCAATCCATCAACCATGGAAGGAAGCGAATAGAAAGCATACCAATCGACCTCTGAAAACTGGGACCCGGTCAAACTACCACCGTAATCATCAATGTCATAGTTTGCCCAAGCACCCACTGCCACGGATCCCATCTCTTCCGGAAGCCCAAGCCCGGAGACTTCGATGCCCGGCTGAAATACCGCTCCATCATTGTAGGTTACACCACGAAATACATACGCCGATGCCAAGTCAAAGCTTGTTCTCACTTCTGCGGAGACCGCCGCTGCCATAAGCCCGGCTGCCAACGTTATTGCAATAATATTTTTCATTTCTGGTTTTTTCTTTCTATTTTCTATTTCTGTTTTCTTTTTTCAGTTATTGTACATTCCTGTTTATCGGAGGCACCGATCCTGCGCGGCCGGCATAACCGCGAGGCTTCAGCCGATCGCTTCTTTTCCGGTTTCGCCGGTGCGAATCCGGATGCACTCATCCAGACTCATCACAAAAATCTTGCCATCGCCAATCTTGCCTGTACGGGCTCCGTCGATGATCGCGTCGATGGTGGGCTTGACAAACTCGTCATTGACGGCCACCTCGATTCGGATCTTCTTGAGCAGGTTGACTTCAATATCGACCCCGCGATAGGACTCGTGATACCCCTTCTGCTGCCCGCAACCGAGCGCATTGGTTACCGATATTTTATAGATCTCGTTGCCGTAAAGCGACTGCTTGACCGCGTTCAGCCTCTCGGGCTGTATATATGCAATGATCAGTTTCATTTTCTTTTCCTTTCGATTGGCCCGCGCCCGGTTTACTGGCGCGGGGAGCGTTACGTTCACCTTATTCCGTTGTAAAGATCTGGAACCCGCTGTAGGCTTCCTCGCCATGTTCGCCGATATCCAGCCCACGCACTTCCTCCGCCGCCGATACTCGCAGCATACCGAAGGCCTTCAGCACCGAAAAGAGAATAAACATCGTCCCGAACGCCCACAGGGGAACCACGACCGAACCGACGATCTGCGCGACCATCGGATGCCCGCCAAAGATCCAAGTGGCCAAGCCACCCCAAAGGCCGCACAAGCCGTGTACCGGCCAGGCACCCACCGGATCATCGATCCGCAGTTTATCCAGCAGCTTGATCCCCATTATCACAAGAACACCGGCCACCGCACCGATAATGATCGCCTCGACATTGCTCACCGAATCGCAGTTGGCAGTAATACCCACCAGACCTGCGAGAATGCCGTTGAGCGCCATCGACAGTTCCGGCTTCTTGTGCAGGGCCCAGGTCAACAACATCGCGATTAACCCGCCTGCTCCCGCCGCCAACGTCGTGTTGACCGCAATCTTCATCACCGCCGCCGTGTTGTCCGCTCCTACAATCGCCAACTGACTGGAGGGATTGAAGCCATACCAGCCGGTCCAGAGAATGAACACACCCAAGGCCGCAAGCGGAAGGTTGTGGCCCGGCATCGCCTTCGGTTTACCATCCTTGGAGAAACGACCCGTGCGCGGTCCGAGCACAATCGCACCCGCCAGTCCGGCAAAGCCACCGACCGCATGCACCAGGATCGAACCTGCGAAATCATAGAAGCCCATCGCGTCAAGCCAGCCGCCGCCCCATTTCCAGAACCCGCTGATCGGGTAGATAAAACCGGTGATCACGGCACTGTAGACCAGATACGAACTGAACTTCATGCGGCCCGCGACACAACCCGAAACAATCGTCGCCGCCGTCGCTGCAAAGGCCACCTGGAACAAGAAATCGACCTGCGGATGCAGAACGCCCGCTGCCGGAGCATCAGTCATCTCGCCGATACCTACACCGCCCCACCCTAGGAATCCGTCGATCACCGAGTCACCGTACATCAGCCCGTACCCGATCAGATAGTACAGCAGCACGCCGATACACAGATCCATCACATTTTTGAACAGAATGTTGACGGTATTCTTCGCCGAGTTAAACCCCGCCTCGACCATGGCGAAGCCCGGCTGCATGAAGATCACCAGCACCGCGCCAAGGAAAAGGAAGAGATTATCAATCGCAAACGCCGCGAGCGCGTTATCCGACGCCTCTACGACAACGGCTTCCTCCACCGACACCTCCTGAGCCCACACCGGCACCGACACCACCATCAAGGCAGCGATCAGCGCCCCGGTCAATACTCCTCGCAAACGACCTTTCACTTATTCCTCCTTATTCTCTTGTTTTGATTTCTTGACCATTCACACCTAACAAAAAACGACTGTGGTACTTTTTCGTACATCTTTCTCCTTCACAGTCATGCGTTAACGGCACTCTTTGCATTCACTGTGCCAACGGTCGCAAATAAATTATAAGTCATTCGTGTGAAAATAATTATGAATATAACCATGCGTCATACATAAATGAAGTTATGGGGAATAATACAAACAAATATGTTGATACAAACTCCATTGGATACAAATATGTGGCGCCACTTGACTATAAAATCAGAGGTATATTTGGCTTCAAAAAGACACTGAATTCCCAGTGCGGCAGAGCCGCAACCAAATTTAGGATTACCTGCGGAAGGTTATTTGGCATCCTTCCAGGACTGAATTTATCACCAAACAATCAGGAAAGGATGCCAATGAAAAACTTCTTGAGAACGTGCGCGAAAAGCATTGTGGGCGCAATCAGCGGATGGGACCGGATCCGTTTCCGGGGAACGATTGGCTGGCTGGCCAATACGGCGGGCATCAACTCGTACTTTTTCACCCGGAACATCCTGCTCAGGGACTTCGGGAAATGGGGGGAATCGATCACCGCAAAAGTCCGTTCGCAGTGCAATGAGCAGGCGCAGCAGTTGGACATTCCGATGATCTATCTGCCATTGGCCGCCATCGACAAGGAGATCCATGCAAGACAGATCATGGCTGAGCTCAAGGTGGAGACGGGGCCGATCTGCATGTCAGTTTACGGTTCTCAAGAAGGAGCTGAAGTCGGCTACAACCCGCACAAGCCCGGTCGTCCTTCTTTCTGCTACCACACTTATATACTCGTCAGCGCGCGCCTCGTTATGAATGTCGATATGCTCCCCGGCAACCAGACCACCGGATGCTACCCACTCTCCGGGCTTTGGCATATACTCGACGGCCTGCCAGATCGCCGATCCCTCGAGCACGTTGAACCCCTTTAATCCAGTTGTTTTGCCCTTTCCATGTGAAAGCATATGGTGGGGGTGGGGTGGGGCACACGCACGTCCCGGCGATACTCCCCTTACTCCTTGAAATTATCGCGATTGATATTCAATTGGCTGATGCGGTAATTGAGAATGCGCTGGGTGGTGTTCAGGTAGCGGGCGGCGGCGGCGGCGTTACCGCGGTTATTTTTAAGGGCATCGATGATGATCTCGCGCTCGTAGGCGTTGACCATCGCCCGGAGGTCGGCTCCATCGCTGGGCAGTAGTCCGGTGCGGGTCTGCTCGCCGGTCTGGAGGGACGGCGGCAGGGTATAGGCGTGAATGACATCGTCGTTGCTGGTGAGCACGGCCCGTTCGATGCAGTTCTCCAGCTCCCGCACGTTGCCTGGCCAGTGGTAGGCCATCATCATGTTGATCGCCGCCGTAGAGATTCGCTTGACGGTCTTTCCGTAGGTTTTGTTGTATTTCTGGATAAAATGATCGGCCAGCAGAATGATGTCGGATTTGCGTTCGCGCAGCAGCGGCAGGATGATCGGGAAGACATTGAGCCGGTAGTACAAGTCCTCGCGGAACTCCCCGTCCGCGATGGCTTTCTCGAGATTCACACTGGTGGCGGTGATGATTCGTACGTTGACCTCGACTGGCTTCATGCCGCCGACCCGCTCGAAACAGCGCTCCTGCAGCACCCGCAGCAGGCGAACCTGCACGGAAGGGCTTATGTCGCCGATCTCATCCAAGAAAAGCGTGCCGCCGTTGGCGAGCTCAAAACGGCCCTGACGTTGCTGTATCGCCCCCGTGAACGCCCCTTTCTCGTGGCCGAAGAGTTCGCTCTCGATCAAGTTCTCGGGCAGGGCTGCGCAGTTGACGCAGATGAACGGGTTGTTCTTGCGCGGACTGCTGAAGTGGATTGCGCGGGCGACGAGCTCCTTGCCGGAACCGGAGGCGCCGCGGATTAATACCGTGGCCCCGCTGCTGGCCACTTGGGCGATCTGCTCGTAGACCATCCGCATACTTTGGCAGTTGCCGATAATGTTTGACGGACGATACCGGTCCCCCAGTTCAAGTTTGAGCTTGCGGTTTTCCGCCATCAGGCTTTCCTGGGCCGCAATGCCTTCGCGAATGTTGTAGACTGCCTCGGCCAGCAGGTCGGCCAGCAGTTTCAGGAAATTCATATTCTTGTGCAATTCGGCCTCATCGGCAGGAGGCCGATCAATGCTCAGGGTGCCCACTACGCGCTTCTGGTGGATGATTGGTACGCAGATGAATGCCATGAGTTCATTCTTGCGGGAACGGGTCCGGTCCAAGAAGCCCGGTTCGCTGTGGATATCGGGAACGATGATCGGTTTACCGGTCGCGGCGACTTTGCCGGTGATGCCTTCGCCGAGCTCATAGCGGCCCCGTTGCTTTTTCTCCGCAGAGATGCCACGCGAAGCCTCGATCTCGAAAATGTCGCTGTCAGGATTCCGCAGGGTAAGGGTACCCCGCGCCATGCCCATCTCGGTCTCCAGAATATCAAGGACTCGGTCCAATAAGGAGTTGACCCCCTTCTCATGAGCCATCGCCTGTGAGACGCGATAGAGAATGTTCAGTTCAATTTCCGTACGTGGTTTTTGTGGGACGGTTGGATCGGAAACGTTCATAATATTAATACCCTATTTGATTGTCACAAAAGTCAAAGAAGAAGTTCATCCATTCTGTTTTACGAATCCAGTGTCTTTTTGAAGCCAAATATACCCCTGATTTCGTAGTCAAGTGGCATACATATTTGTATTCAGTGGCGTTTGTGTCAACATATTTGTTTATATTATTGCCCATAACTGTATTTGTGTATGATGTATAGAATTTCGTAATTATCCATATATGAATGACTTACAACTTGCCAGCGACAGCTGGCACAGTGAATGCGTAGAGTGCCGTTAACGCATAAGCGTGAAGAAGAAAGGCGTATGGGAAAATACAATAGTCGTTTTTTGGTAGCGGTGATGATGATGGTGGCGGGTTCGGCCTCCGAGAAATTTGAATAAACAACAACTGAAAATTAATTATTAAAGGAAAATTGAAATGAATAATAACATTGAAGACTTCGGCGCCAACGTCTTTAGCCTGAAGGTTATGGAAGAGCGCCTATCGGCTCCGACGTTTGAAAAGCTGAAAAGGACCATAGACGTGGGCACAGAGCTTGATGCCAGCATCGCCGATGAAGTGGCGGAAGCGATGAAGGAATGGGCGATGGAA
>JAAYDL010000176.1 GCA_012729265.1 Lentisphaerota bacterium
GCACTAAAAAAAGATCATCTAGCCAAAATCCACACACCGATCATCTACATTTTGGGTGGTCCCGATGATATCGCATATGCAAACGGCATGGACGACTTTGAACGAATCAATCATGTTCCTGCATTTGCAGCCAATCTGAATGGAATCGGCCACGGCGGCACCTACAGCCAGCCCCACGGCGGAGACTTTGCTATAGTTGCTACCGCATGGTTCCAGTGGCAATTAAAGGGCGACAAGGAAGCAGCAAAAATGTTTAGAGGCGAAAACTGCGGCGTTGCGCAGATGGACGGATGGGTCATCGAAAAGAAAAATATTCATTAAGTCAATTCAGGGCTGCTCTTTCAGGCAGCCCTTTTTTTCTCCCAAACGGACAACATTGTCTTGCTGGGCCCAAGCATATGTTACGGCAGCACGAATCGATCGCCCACAAATTCTGCGGCATATCGGTTTTCGCGTTCAGAATCGTCAAGCAGGTTCGGTTCCGCAGCAACGATTTTTCCCTTGCGGAGCACCCCTCCCCCCAAAAAAAAACAGGGAAGCACCGAAATGCTTCCCTTAAAACAGACAGAGAGCGCTTATAACACCCTCACCCTTGGCTCCAACAGCTTACACTTCTTCGTCAATATCGTCGTCTTCAGTAACGCGGAGGATTTCGTCGATGGTTGTTTTTCCGGCCAAAACTTTATCCCATCCGTCTTCGCGCAGTGTTTTCATGCCGTGCTCAAGGGCAAAGGCTTTGATTTGGTTTGCAGAAGCATGGGAAATGATTAGCGGACGAAGATCGTCGGTCACCGGCATGATTTCAAAAATACCGGTTCGTCCTTTGTAACCGTTTCCGCGGCAGGCATCACACCCCACCGCTTCATAAATGGGTCCTTCCGTTGCGAGGCGCTCGACCGGGAAGTTATGTTCGCGCAGAAACGCTTCATCAACCTCAACGGGGCGGCGGCAAGCTTTACACAACCCGCGCACTAAACGCTGAGCCACAAGCCCTTCCACCGATGATGCCACAAGGAACGGCTCAATGCCCATGTCGAGCAGACGAGTGATCGTGCTTGCAGAGTCGTTGGTATGAATCGTACTAAACACCAAGTGACCGGTCAGCGCCGCACGAATCGAGATTTCGGCGGTCTCGCGGTCACGAATTTCCCCCACCATAATCACGTCCGGGTCCTGACGAAGGAACGTACGGAGCGTATTGGCAAAGGTCAGGCCAATTTCCGGACGCATCTGCACTTGGTTTACGCCCGCCATTTCATATTCGATCGGATCTTCTGCAGACATAATTCGCTTATCAATCGAGTTAATCGTATGCAGCCAAGCATACAGCGAGGTAGACTTACCCGACCCTGTTGGGCCGGTCACAAGAAGAATGCCATGTGGACGCGTGATCATTTTCTTCAGCAGAGAACTGTCGTGATCATTCAGACCAAGGTCCGTCATCGTAATCAGTCCGCCACCGCGCATCAGAAGACGCAGGCTCACACTCTCGCCGTATACGGTCGGCATCGTCGAAACACGAACATCAATCTCTTCTCCGCGAATACGCACGCCTATACGGCCATCCTGCGGAAGACGTTTTTCAGCAATGTCCATGTTGGCCATAACCTTAATACGAGAGATTACTGACGACTGAAAGCGCTTGAGCTGCGGAGGCATAGGGGTTTCGTGCAGAACACCGTCCACGCGATAGCGGATCCGCAGATCCATTTCCATCGGCTCAATGTGAATATCGGTTGCGCGGTCCTTGTAGGCTTCCCAGATAATCTGGTTCACAAATTTGACCACCGAGGCTTCCTGATCGAGCTCGCTCAGGTCCTGCTTCGAGAGGCTCTCTTCATCATCAAAATCAATACCTCCGTCCTGCATCATGCGGTCGAGGGTTTCAGCCCCCACCCCATAAAACTTTTTCGCCGTGGTCGACACATCCTCTTCCGGACTAAGCACCAGCTGAATACGGTATTCCGTTGCCAGACGCAACCCGTCCACAAGCCCCGGAACAAACGGATTGCTAGTGGCAATCCGAAGTCAACCGTCCTTTTCAGAAAGGGGAATGACGTTGTACTGAAAAATGGCCTTTGTCGGAACCAGCGCCAAGACTTCGCGGTCGATGGTGATATCTTTCAGCCGCTCATATTCCAGCCCCATCACTTCCGCAAGTTTTTCATGAAACTGGTCTTCCTTCAGATCGGGCACGGCCTTGAGTGCAGCTTCGCGGATGGAAATATTGTTTTCCCGTGCGTCAGTTAATAAGGCGGCCAGCTGCTTGGATTCAAACAAACCGGTCCTCTCGAGTAGGGCGTGTATTTTGGTATTGCTGGTTAACATAGTATTCAGTGTGCCATTTCGGTTTAAATAAAATCAATATTGATTGTCAGGCGATCTGACGGGAAAATCAACGAATCACCCTCCTTTTTTATTGTCTTTGCATCGCGCAGGTGATTATTTATCCCGCTCCTGTACGACAGACCCTGCCCAGGTGGTGAAATAGGTAGACACAAGGGACTTAAAATCCCTCGGCTTCGGCCATGCGGGTTCGACTCCCGCCCCGGGCACCATTTATAAAAAGGTGGACTGTAAATTAAAATGCATATTTGTTGAATTTAACCGAAAGCTACAACAGTCGCTCATTATACACTGTGTACTGCTTATGTCTTCAATAAGAGATAATATTCTTTCTGTAATTATTGCAATACTGACTCTGTCCGCGTCTACTTCACTATACGCTCTGAGCGACACAATAGAAATTTCACCCGAGGAGCCAGAAGCAGGGGGA
Source organism: Lentisphaerota bacterium (assembly GCA_012729265.1). Taxonomy (GTDB): domain Bacteria; phylum Verrucomicrobiota; class Kiritimatiellia; order Kiritimatiellales; family Pontiellaceae; genus Pontiella. The sequence goes on from JAAYDL010000176.1 coordinate 2,777, forward strand.
TTCCATTTTGAAATCGAAACAACAAGAATCAACAACGACAAAATAAAGTTTCAGGTGGAAATTGAAGAGAAGACCGCAAATTTTTCACCGGCTCCGAGTCTGTTTCTTGGTACATTCGACGAAGCTGACACCTCCGTATCGATATCATCTACACGTAAATTAGAGTTTAGCCGCACGAACAGAGTAATTCAAACGACGTTCACCGTTCCGAAGAGAACAGTAAATATACAAAGCAATTGTTTGATTTTCACCAATTACGAAGAATCGATCTTCGAGGGAAAAGAGGTGCAAATGCCGTCAGCAACGGTCTACATCGTTCGACTGAATCGCTTTGCGCCTGAGCAAACAAACTGGATGATATATATCATCATTGCCTTACTCCTTTTTGTCCTTTTCTTTATAATTAAATCAGTAAGTCAAAATAGAAAGTCTATCCATAGAAAAAACACAACAAACTAACCCTACAAGAGCGCTGAATGAATCTTTTTTTTCTGCGCTCAGGCGCATCTTTTGCCTCGGTCCATTCCTGCTCGGTCTGCTGCTATTGCTGGAGGTTGCCGCTTTCCTGGCCCGAAGGGCACTCCCCCTACCCCTGGGCCTCGGGCCGGCGGCGCAGGTTCCGCTGACCCTTCTGCTGGGGGCGGTCTTGCTGACAGCCAACATCAGCTTCATCCGCACACATCTGCGGTACGGTGTGGGAAAAACGCTGATCACCACGGGTCCGTTCGCATTTGTACGCCATCCGCTCTATGCGGCGGACATCTTCGCCCTGCCCGGTCTGGTGGCCGTCTGGAGCAACGATCTCTGGTTCGTTTCCGTTTGGCTGTTCATGTTGGCCGTGCTGCCCCTCTTTACCCGCAGGGAGGAGCGCTTCATGGAGCAGCACTTCGGCGAAGCCTACCGACGCTACCGGGAGCAGGTACCCGCATTCATCCCCTGGCGGGGGCGGGTCCGGGTGTAGCGTCGACCTGACACAAAAAAACCCGCCGGAAAGGCGGGCTTTTTTGTGCATCAGCACGGGCTGAATTACATCAGCGGGCCGACGGCCTTCATGAATTCCCAGCGTTTCTTACAGTCTTCTTCGCAGCGCTTGAACAACCCTTCGGCTTCGTTTGGAGCCGTTTTCAGGAGCGTCGTGTAACGACGTTCTGAGCGAATGAACTCCTGGAAGTTTCCGGTCGGCTCCTTGGCTTCCCAAGTAAACTTGGTTTCAGCAGCCGGGTTGAAGCGGTACAGCGGCCAGTAACCGCACTCCACAGCTTCCTTGGCGATGGTCTGCGTCTTCATCATATTGATGCCGTGCGCAATACAGGGAGCGTAAGCAATGATGATGGAGGGGCCATTGTAAGCAACGGCTTCCTGAATGGCTTTCTGCGCCTGCATACGGTTTGCGCCCATGGAGATCTGAGCAACGTATACATTGCCGTAGCTCATGCACATGAAGCCGAGGTTCTTCTTGCCGGAACGCATACCGTCGGTTGCAAACTTGGCCACCGCGCCGATCGGGGTCGACTTGGAAGCCTGGCCGCCGGTGTTCGAGTAGACTTCGGTGTCGAGAACCAGGATGTTCACGTTCTTGCCGGAAGCAACGACGTGGTCGAGTCCGCCGTAACCGATGTCGTAGGCCCAACCGTCACCACCGAAGATCCAGACGGCTTTGTCCACGAAGTAGTCCTGCAGCTCGATGACCTTTCGCACCACCGGAGCCGCTTCAGGCGCGGCTTCAGCCAGTGCGGTCGGGAGCAGGATCTTAACGGCATTCTGAGCCGCAACCGCTTCGTCGGTACGAACGTTTACGCCGCAGATTTCAACCGCTTTTTCGAGCGCAGCC
>JAAYDL010000177.1 GCA_012729265.1 Lentisphaerota bacterium
AAAAAATCTGCTATTTTCTTGCAGTCGGAGGAAAGCAGAAACAGGCAAGCGACATCGTCGCTTGCCAAAAAGCGGCGGAAAAGCTGTTTTAAAAACAAAACGAGGAAGGTATAAGGTTATGAACGCTAAAATTAAGGACATTGCATCGCTGGCCGGAGCACTGACCGATAGCGATGAAATGAAGGAACAGGTTGAGAGGCAAGTACAAAACAGCCAGCTCATTAATTCTTTGATCAGCATGCGTATTAATGCAGGGATGTCGCAAACAGCCCTTTCTAAGCACATGCATTGCAGCCAAGGGAAGGTATCAAAAATGGAAAGTGGCACTGACGAGTCACTAAATTTGTATGATGTAGTGAAGTACGCTAGCGCTCTCGATTGTAACGTGCAGCTTTGCATTGAATCCAGAAACATGCCCAAGGCAGAAAAAGTAAAATATCATGTTACAATGGTTCATCGACTGCTCAAGGATTTGGCAGAGCTGGCAAGGGAAGATGATAAAGATGGAATTATAGCAAGAAAGATTCATGAATTTTATGGAGAGGTTTTGCTGAACTTCCTCCTTCAATTTGCCGAGAACCATAATGCACTAAAGTCATGCCTCTCCGTTTCTTTGGGAAGTACACCAGAAGAATCCGAAGAAGGAGCCTTGGAATTACTGCCCTGTTAAAAAATACAATATCTGTATTTAAAGAAAGCGGGGTCCTGTCCTCGCTTTCTTTTGTTCGGGGGCTTATTCATTAACTGAAAATGGGGCTAAGCCGCCGAATCTGCGGTCAACTCTACTTTTTTAGCCACCGATTTGGCCGAAGCCCCACAATTTTTTATGCCGGAAAAGGTGCCGGCTGCTACTGATAAAAGAAATATTGCCCCTTTATTCTCCTGGATACACCAGCTTCCATGGTTTGCGGATGGCGTCCATGAGTTCCATGATCTCGAGCGTTTTGGAGAGCGGCATTACGTTGCTTTCGCGCAGGCCTGCTTCAACGCAGTCCATGACGTGGGCGATTTCATATTTAAAGTTTTCGCTTTCGCCGTAGGGGAAGCGCAGCACTTCCGGCTCTGCATCGGTTTTGTGAATATGCAGCTCCTGCGCAGCGAGAAAGTCGGGCACGCGGATGTAGCCTTTGGTTCCACTGACGATGGCATCCTTCGGAGCGGCTTGAGAATAGCTGGAGGAGAGCAGCGCTTTCTTGCGGTCGCCGAATTCCAAAACATAGTGAGAGTGTTCGTCCACGCCGGTTTCTCGGTCCATGGTGGCAAAGCTGGAGAAGCGAGAGGGTTTTTCTCCGAAAATAATATCGGCCATACTGATGGGATAGATTCCCAGATCAAGCAGCGCTCCGCCTGCTAAATCAATATTGCGCATGCGGTGCTCCGGCGGCAGATCAAATCCCAGACAAAAGTTGGTGTAGAGCGTTTCGACCGTTCCGATTTCGCCGGAGGCAATCAGTTCCTGAAGTTTAAGGATGGCCGGAAGGAATCGGGTCCAGAGCGCTTCCATCACGAAAAGGTTTTTCTCCTTGGCCAGCGCGGCCAGTCGACGCGTCTGTTCCGCATTGATGGTGAACGGTTTTTCGCAGAGCACATGTTTTCCGCCCTCCAGACACTGCTTCACGCACTCAAAATGAAAGTTGTGCGTGGTGGAAATGTAGACAATGTCAACCTCGGGGTCGGCCAGCAGCGCATCATAGTCGGAATAACTGCGCGGAATAGTATGGCGTTTGGCGAAGGCCTCTGCCTTTCCCGGTGTACGCGATGCGCCCGCAACGAGCCGCCCGCGATTTAGTGATTTCAGGCTGACCGCAAACACGTTTGCAATTTCCCCGCATCCGATAACGCCCCATCCGAATTCCTGCATGATCCCTCTCCTTATGTTGATTGGCAGTAACATGCCGGATCAACGCTGTCTCGGGCAAGCAATCTTCCCGATTACAAAAATGCTAAGCCCTAATTCCGCGTGTCTGTCCTATTATTACATCATTTTGATTTACGCGTGTGGATTGTGGGGAGTAGAAAGGTTGTATGGGAGGACGACCTTTCTGCGATGATTCTCAAGAAGCTGATCAAGGCGCATACGTGCGCGATCGAAGACGGGAAGGACAAACTGCGGATTTCGATGTAAGGAGAGACAGAGCATGACACTGACGAAACAGCAAGAGGGTTCGAATCTGACTGTGTTTGCCGAGGGGCGGCTGGACACCACCACGGCACCGCAGCTGGATGAGTTGCTGAAAACATCGCTCGACGGCGTGACGCAACTGACACTGGATTTCTCGCGGTTGGCGTATGTTTCCAGCGCCGGCCTGCGTGTGATCCTGTCGACGCAGAAACTGATGAGCAAGAAAGGGAAACTGGTTGTCAGGAACGTTCAGGAGGCCGTCCGGGATGTTTTCGAGGTGACGGGTTTCTCCAACATTCTGACGATCGAGTAACGATGACATCCTCCGGCCATGCGTAAGACTTTTCAGAAGTGGCTCTTCCTGTTTGTCGCCGTCGCCTTTCTGGTGACGTTCGGCATCTCCTTCTCGATTCAGACCCGACAGGCCAAGAACAATGCGGTCGGGCTCATCAAGCTGAAGATGGAGGATGCCCGCAAGCAGATCGTGGTGAGCCGCGAGAACGTAGCCACGATCCGTGCGATCGCGGATGCGACAGCGCTGGCCAAGGCGCGGGCCTTTGCGAAGATGATCGACCTTCAGCCGTCGGTGCTGACGAACCGGGAGGAGCTTGAAAATATCCGGCGCCGGCTGGACGTGGATGAACTCCACGTTTCGGACGAGAAGGGTATCCTGATCGCCTGCATTCCGGCCGAATATGAAGGTTTCGACATGGCGGCCTCGGCGCAGTCAGGCGCTTTCATCGCCGCGCTGCGTGATCCGGCGTTCGCGCTGGCGCAGGAGCCCAAGGCCAAGGGCATCAACGGCGAGATCTTCCAGTACGCCGGTGTCGCCCGGATCGGCCGGCCCGGCATCGTGCAGATCGGCTACCACCCGAAGCGGCTGCAGGAGGCGATGGAGGTCGCCGCGATCGGGAATCTCGCCGCGGGCTTCCGCATCGGCAAAGGCGGCCGCATCATCATTGGAGAGGCGGGCAAGATCGTCAGCATCGATGATCGTGCATTCCTCGGAAAGAGCTTGGTGGAATTCGGTTTTTCCGCTGCCCAGCTTGCGGGTGACGCGCCGTTCGTGGTGACCCTCGCGGGCGTCAAATACATTGGCCTAGCGCAGCGGCAGGAAGGGTATACGCTCGTTGGCATCCTGCCGCACTCCGAGATTTATCTCGGGCGGAATGAGATGGGGGCCTTCCTGGTCGTCTGCAACCTGATCCTTTTCGCCGTGGTGTTCGTGCTCGTCTCGTTCCTCGTGCAACGGGTGGTGATCGACGGGATTTACAGTGTCAACCGCTCGCTCGATAAAATCACCAAGGGCGATCTGGGCGAGCGGGTCGAGGTCAGGACCAACACCGAATTCACTGCGCTTTCGGAAGGCATCAATTCGACGGTCGCGGCCCTGAAAAACGCCATCAGCGAGGCTGCGGCCCGGATCGATGCTGAGCTGGAGTTCGCGCGTGCCATCCAAATGTCCTCTCTGCCGAACGTGTTCCCGCCTTATCCGGAGCGGACGGAGTTCGAGATCTATGCCTCCATGTACACGGCCAAAGAGGTGGGCGGGGATTTCTACGATTTCTTTCTGATCGGGGAACGCCGACTGGCCGTGCTGATCGCCGATGTGTCGGGCAAGGGAATCCCTGCGGCGCTCTTCATGATGACCGCGAAGACCTTGATTCAGAACTTGGCCGAATCGGGACTCCCGCCCGCCAAGGTGTTTACCGAGGCGAACAAGCACCTGTGCGCGAACAACGAGATGGGGATGTTCGTCACCGCCTTTATGGGCATACTCGAGCTGGATACGGGCCGGTTCTCCTTCGTTAATGCCGGGCACAATCCGCCGCTGCTGAAACGAGCCGGCGGCCTATATGCGTGGATGAAAGTGCCGCCTGGTTTTGTATTGGGCGGAATGGAGGGAATCGACTACGGTCAGGACACGCTTCAACTCCACGCGGGCGACACGCTGTTCCTCTACACCGATGGTGTGACCGAGGCGCAGAACCCCGAGCAGACGCTGTTTTCGGAACCGCGGCTGGAGGCCACGCTGAATGGCGAGGCCGCGCGAAATCTGGATGTGACCCGTCTGCTGAAACACGTCAAACAGGAGATCGACCGGTTTGCGGCGGGCGCGGATCAGGCGGACGATATCACCATGCTCGGGATCGAGTACAAAGAGGGGGAACCGTAATGAAAGAGATGAGTCTTCCGGCCAAGACCGAGAACTTGCAGACCGTGATCGACTTCGTCACGGACGAACTGGAGTCTTTCGCCTGCCCTTTGAAAGCGAGGCTGCAGATTGAGCTGGCGGTGGAGGAAATCTTCGTCAATATCGCCCGCTATGCGTATCGCCCGGAGGTAGGCGAGGCCACGGTCCGCTGCGCGGTGGACAAAGAGCCGCTGCAGGTGGTGATCCAGTTCCTCGATCAGGGAAAACCGTACAATCCGCTGACGAAAAAAGACGCCGATACTTCGCTCCCGGCAGAGGAGCGGGAGATCGGCGGCCTCGGCATCCTGCTCGTCAAGAAGAGCATGGACAGCATCGACTACGAGTACCAAGATGGAAAAAACATCCTCACCATCAAGAAAAACGCATGAACGTCCCGAGATGGTACGGAGCATGCTGGATCTGTGTCCGTTCTTTCGCCGGGCAACGGTAACCGCCCGGACACCGACGAAAACAGAACCACACGCATAGGAGCATACCTTGGCTAAGAACGACATCTTATATAAGCAGGAAAAATCGGTGCTGATTATCCTGCTGCTCGCCCTGCTGTGGTGCGTCCCCAATCTGCTTCTGGCCCTGTTTTCCCGCTCACTGGTGTTGATGAGTGACGTGCCGGACAACCTCCGCTTCATCCTGGTCAATTTTCTGAGTTGGCGCGTCCTCCGCTCCATTCGTCTCGGCCGCCTGCGTGGTTTTGACTACGGAACGGACAAGCTGGAAGTCCTGACCAGCGCAGTCTGTTCCATGGCCTATATCGCCGCGCTCTTGCTCCTTGCCGGCTTGGCGCTCATCAAGGTGGTCAAGCCGAGCGCCCCGAATACCACCTTCACCTTCGTCGGCGCCATGCTCCAGTTCGTGCTGTTCCTGATCATGGGCTGGTTCTGGTTGAGAAACAAGAGTCTGGCGGGCAAAGAGTACTCGCCGGTCATGGATATGCAGTGGCGGCTGAATCGGGCTGACGCCCTCTCATCATTGACCTGCTGCGTCTCCTTGCTGCTGTGGTTTCTGCTCAGGGATAGAGCTTGGGCCATCTATATGGACCCGCTCCTCGCCTTGATTTTCGTATGCATCGCCATCGCTTCGTTCATCCCCAAGCTGGTGGCCGAAGTCAATGACATGTTGGACAAGACACTGCAAGAGGACCTGCAGCTGAAAATCGACCGCAGCCTGGTAGAGCACTTCGATGACTACGAGGATTTCCATGGCGTCAGATCACGGCGTGCAGGCGGCCGGACGTTCATCGAAAT
>JAAYDL010000178.1 GCA_012729265.1 Lentisphaerota bacterium
CCGGATGCGGCATCATACCAAAGATGCGTCCGGTCGGATCGGTCAACCCGGCAATCGCATTAAGCGACCCGTTCGGGTTTTCCGGAAAATCCTGCGTCGGCTGATTCTGCGCATCCACATAGCGCGCGGCCACGCAGCCTTCGGCTTCAATACGCGCCAGCAGCGCATCATCGAGCGTAAAGATTTTACCTTCGCCGTGACGTATCGGCAGCGGGATGGTGCCCAATCCCTGCGTAAAGACACAGGGCGAATTTTCCTCGAATCGAATATCACACCAGAAATTCTGAAACGTACCGCAATCATTCTGCATCAGCGAAACGGTCGGCTCAAAATAGTTCCCGTTCAGGCCCGGCAGCAGTCCCATCTTCGTCATCACTTGAAAACCGTTACAGATCCCCATAATCAGCTTCCCGTCATCGATAAACTGCTGCAGCTCCGCCTGCATATGGTGCTTCACACGCAGCGCAAAAACATGACCGCTGGTCATATGATCGCCGTACGAAAAGCCGCCGATAAACATCATCGCCTGAAAATTCGCCAACTGCGCCGGATTATCCAGCAGGTCATTCAGATGGACCATTTCCGGCTTTGCCCCCGCCAGCTTCCACGCATGAGCCGACTCCGCCTCGCAGTTGACCCCGTATCCCGTAATAATCAAAACCTTTGGTTTGCTCATCGCTTCTGCTCCTCATTTTCGATTCTTGATTTCGGATGTATTGATGGACTCCACCCACGCTTTTCCTAGAAAAGCGGAGGAAATCCTAAAATCGGAAATCGGAAATCATCAATCAAAAATTATTTGTTCATGTCTTCAAAAATGGCTACGGCAGCCAATACCGGGTCGTCGGCCTGCACAATTGGACGGCCCACCACCAAGTGCGTTGCCCCCTGCGCCACCGCAAACGACGGCGTGGCCACGCGCTTCTGATCGCCCAGATCGCCCTCCGGCATACGAATGCCCGGCGTTACTAAAATGGCCTCAGGAAACGCTTCGCGCAGCGCCTTCGCCTCGTGCGCACTCGTCACCATTCCGTCAATACCCGACGAAATGGCCAAACGCCCCAGCTCAATCGCCTGCTCCGAAACCGTGCGTTTAATCCCCAGATCTTCAAAATCGTCCTGACTCAGACTCGTCAGCGTTGTTACCGCCACCAGTTTCGGCGGATTTTCACACGCTTTAGCCGCTCTGACCGCTTCTTCCAGCATGGCACGACCACCGATCGCATGCACCGTCATCAGATTAACGCCGTGCTCCGCTGCCGTTTTAACCGCGTTGTCGACCGTCCTCGGAATATCGTGCAGCTTAAGGTCCAGAAAGATTTTCTTCCCTCGCTTCTTCAGCGGCTCCAGCACCGCAGGTCCTTCTGCACAAAAGAGTTCCAAACCCACCTTATACCATTCAACAAACTCCGGCATTTGCTGGAGCTTCAGCTCCATCGCTGCCGCATTCGGCACATCCAGCGCCACAATCAAATCCGCTCTACTCATCCAAAATAATCCTTTCTACAGTCAAAAGGCCGGAAACTTAACAGATAAACTCCGACTGCGGGAACTCAATTTGCCGCGCATTTTTCCGGGTAGAAAAAATTCCTGAAGCCCATCTGACAAACCGAGCAAAAAATAAATACGCCATAACATTGCACATTTATCAGCACAGCAGTAGATTTTGGAGGCATCACTCAAGGAGGAAACGATGGACATATACACACTGACGGACCTATTCGGCTGGATGACAGCGATCAATCTGGGAATGTTTATTTTGGCGGCGTTACTCTGCGTCTTCGCCAACAACTATATTGCCCGGGTGCACGGTAAAATGTTCGGGCTGCCGGCGGAAACCATCAAGGCCACGCTCTACGGATTCCTCGGAATCTACAAGCTGCTCTTTATCGTTTTCTGCCTCATTCCATGGATTGCATTGAAGATCGTTAGCAAATGCATGTAGTTCCGCCTTTAGGCTGTCCGGAAAAGAAACCCCCGCGTGTAGGCCTTATGCTTTCAGATGGAATGGGGCCGAACGATTAGATTAAGGCTGTTTACACGACGGGAGAATTGCCGGAGCCGGAATCAACCCATCGATTCCGGGGATGAGACTGAATTATGATTCGACCGGGCTCTAGCGGACTTCGATCAGCTCGAGCGCGAAGTTTAAATTTTCCCCGGCGAGCTGATGATTCGCATTGATCGTGATGGTGGTTTCATCAATGGAACTAATGTAAACAGGGATCGGCTGCCCCTGCGGACCCTCCATGTAGAGCGTCATTCCGATTTCCGGTTCCATGCCCTCGGGAAGCTGACTACGGTCGAGACGTATGACCAGATCCTCACGATACTCGCCGTAAGCTTCCGCCGCAGGAATGTGAATGGTCTTTTTTTCACCGACTGTCATATCAGCCACGCCCTTTTCGAAACCGGGAATAACCCTGCCGGCACCCATTTCGAATTCGAGTGGCTCGCGCCCAACCGAGGAATCAAACTGCGTTCCGTCGTCGAGCGTTCCTGTGTAGTGGATTTTCACTGTTTTTCCGTTTTCGATCATAATCAAATTTCCTTTCATATTTCCTTCGTGAGTTAAAGGGGTAACCGACGTATACCCAAAAGCAACAGCTAAACCAAACGCTTTCCACACAGGCAGTTCAAAAAGGATTTGCCTTCAGAAGGTTCGCTTAAAAACCATCAACCGCACTCACCCAACTCTTCCACAGTTGTTTCCCACTCGGATTCGAGCTGTTGAATCCGTTTCTGAATTTCAGCAAGGCGCGTGTTGATCGCGGCAAAATCGGCATCGCGCCGACTCATCATCTCTTCCGTAAGTACGGTCTGCTCCTTCGTCAACGTATCGATTTGACCTTCAATTTTTCGAAGAACCTTTTCCGCCTCACGCTGTTGAGCGCGTACCTTGCGCGCATCCTTGCCTTTGGCTCCGGGTGTGGATTTGACCGCGTCCTGCGCCAGTGCTGTTTTCACGTTTCCCGTTTCAGGTTTCAGGTTTCTCTCTTCCTGCTTCTCCAAATAGTAGTCGTACCCACCGGGAAACCGTGATACCCCACTGTCGTCAATCGCCACAATGTGTTCAGCAATTTGGCGCACAAAAGTCACGTCATGGCTGACGACACACAACGCGCCTTTATATTCCTTCAGCGCCGACTCCAGCGCCTCGCGCCCATTGATATCCAGATGCGTTGTCGGTTCATCAAGCAGTAAAAAGTTGGGCGGATCAATAAACAGCCGGGCGAAGGCCAGCCGGATTTTTTCCCCGCCGCTAAGCACTTCACATTTTTTGTCGACGTAGTCGCCGCTGAAGCCGAAACCGCCGAGCAGACCGCGCACCTGCGCATCGGACGCCGCAGGATTTGCCTCCTTAACGATATGAAAGGCACTCTTTTCCGGCGGCATGGTTTCTGCAAAATCCTGGCTCTGGTAACCGATAACCACCTTATGACCGAGCACTCGTTTTCCTTCCACCGGTTCCAGTTGTCCCGCCAATGTACGCAGCAGCGTGGTCTTCCCCATCCCGTTATACCCCACCAGCGCGACTTTTTCGCCGCGGCTAATATTCAGGCTGAGTCCTTTGTAAATCCACCGTTTCTGATCATACGTAAATCCGGCATTTTCCAGCCGAATAATCTCATGCCCGCTGTGCGGCGGATCAGCCAATCGGATCCGAGAAAGGTTTGGGGCCGTGGTCGGCGCTTCTATGGTTTCCATCTTTTCGAGCTGCTTAATTCGGCTCTGCACCTGCGAAGCCTTCGTACTCTTGGCGCGGAAACGACGGACAAAACTTTCAATTCGCTCGCGTTCGCGGTCCTGATTGCGCTTTGCCGCCAGCTGATGTTCCATGCGCGCAACGCGCTCTTTCAGATAATAGTCATAGCCGCCCTGATAGCGCACCGCATGTCCGCCGGCAATCTCCAGCGTCACCGTCGCCAGTGAGCGCAGCAGATAGCGGTCATGCGAAATCAGCAGCATCGTTCCTTCATAGCCGCGCAAAAACTTCTGCAGCCACTCCACGGCGGGCAGGTCGAGATAGTTCGACGGCTCGTCCAACATCAGCAAATCCGGATTGGCGATCAGAGTACGCGCCAGCTCCGCACGCATCTGCCACCCGCCGGAAAACGAGGCAAACGGCCGACCGAACTCCGCCTCATGAAAGCCGAGTCCGCCCAACGCCGCCTCAGCACGCGCACGCATATCATATCCACCCAAATGCTCGAAGGTATGCTGAAGCTCACCGATCCGGCGGAGCGACCGCTCCTTCTCCTCCGAAGACATCGAACCAATACGCGACTCCAGCGCATGAATCTCCGCCGGAATCGTCTTGAGCTCAGGAATTGAATTCTCGGTATACCCGAGCAGCGACTGATCCACCGCGTGCGGATTGAGCTGCTGGTGCAGATACCCCAGACGCACATGCTTCGGCAGTGCAATATCCCCGCCATCCACCTCGGTTTCGCCGCAGAGCAGATTAAAAATCGTACTCTTCCCCGCCCCGTTCGGCCCAACCAAACCAACCCGCTCGCCCGCGTTAATGCGGAACGTCACATCGCGCAGCACCTCCTGTGCGCCAAACCGCTTCGTTACCTGTATAAAATCGATCATAATGCAAAGGAGGAGAACGCTACCGAACCACGGCCCCGCTGAGTAGCTTAGAATTTGATTTCTTTTCGCGAATCGATTCTGGAGTTTGCGATAGAGAACCCTGAGCCACAGCAATAAATCGTCGACTACGTCACCGATCTAGAGCATTTCCCGAATGACATATCGCATAACGGTTTTGTAGGGATGGAACGGGCAACGCCCTTCCAGCCGCGACGGGATGCGCAGCCAGGCTGAAAACTTGGAAGCCAACGTTTCCACCCATTCCCGCCCTACAATTTTTCAGCGTCATTTCAAGCGATAAATACTCTTAACACATATTTCTCTGGAGCAAAAAAAATAAAATACAGTTGATCCAAGGTACGTGATTGCTCTGCACATTGTAGCGTCGCCTCTGCGAGACGAATACTGACTCACAGAACCGACTCTACAACAACGCCCCGCTCATATTCCAACTGCGGCCCTTATTTCATCAACACCATATTCTTCTTTAACCCACTCCGGCGTTGCGGGATGAACACGGATGCATTCGTCATTGATCCATGCATCGACGGGCAACTTTTCTAGTCGAGCTAAATTCTCATACAACCACTCACTCGAAGCCGAATAACCGACGACGTCGTCATCCTTATTCCGAACGAGAACCAAATATTCGGCCAACGCTTCCCCGCAATCTCTTCTTTGATTATTGTCCACATTGATTTGGTAGCTGAAAAAAGTGTGCTTTTTCTTTTCAGCAAACACGTAGCGGAACTGATTTTCTTCGTTCAACCGAAACGGTTCACTTTGCGCATGGGAAATAAGGTGGAAATTAGTCGGGGCGTAGCACTGTTTCGTCAAAACATAGATTTCAACATCCAGATCGAAATCATACACTTGATTGGTATCCAACTGGGCAACCGATGCCCCAAAAGTTGCTTCGGTGATATTGATAGGGTCATTTTTGTGTTCACTACCGCTATTGTCTTGCCAGGAATTCGGCTGATATTCCGCCGTTTTCTCCGAACCGCGGACCACTACTTTCAGTCTCGGAGCATTGTTGGTTGCCACATGCGGACGATCTTCCTCGGACAATTCATCAAGCGGAGCCTTCATCAGCGCACCATCATCCGGACGCTGTTCCATAAAAAAACTCGTTATATTTGTAACATTGCAGTCCCCTTGATTCATATTCATCAGGATACTGTCCTGCACCTCCCACGAAAGCGGCTGGGTGGCAAACAGCGGAAACACCTTTCCGCGCTCATTTTCCTCATATTCTTCTCCAAGAACCTCTACCATCAACGTGGCAAAAAAAGTTCCACCGTGCCCCCCGCCAACAACGGCATCAAAGTCATACTCCTCACCAGGATACAGCGTGATCCACTCGCTCCCAACCAGACCTAATTCCCAGATGCTGTAGTCTCCTCCGTAATCATTTGCGAATTGTCGACTTTCTTTGGGCAATGCCCCATTATAAAAATCCGCTGCAATGAGATGACTATCTAAGCCGGACCACGGGTGGTTAGCCGCCAAAACCACTTTTTTATCAATCCCCACATTCAACACGGCATCTGCGACTCCCCAGAGGCGGAAGGTGATGCCGTCTTTGTGCATAAGTTTCCCCTGATAATGAACCGCCCAGCAACTGTCATATTTAAAGTAATCCGTTACTCCAAATGAAAACGGCACGATGGGTCTGCTTATACGAGGAATCGCAATACACTGAGCATAAAGATTGGATGGCGAATGAGTGAAATCGTCAAGTACGGACGTATCCCACCCGCCTTCGACAAACTCCTTCAGGGTCCTGTAATATGCCTTCAATTCATCCTTTCGAACCACACCTCCTCGCCGCTTCATGCAGTAAAATGTCGCCGTCAGATCATTGCCGGTCGGCTCAGGCGTCCCAAACAGATAGGTCAGCTCCCAGTCTTTATACTTCGGGTTCTCGCTCGTCGGGATCTTCTCAGTATCTGCCGAATCGGATGTTGATTTCTCCGCATTCTCATTAGGCGTTTTTCCCACCGTCACGACCGGATCATCTGCGACTTCCATCAGGAGCTCTTCCTGCGCCAAAGCGTCCATTGATCCTATAGAAAAGTAAACCACCAAAGAAAGGCCAAAATGGACAAATAGCTTTGTAAACTGCGTTATGATGTATTTCATTATTCCAACCTCTACTGAACAACATGACCCGCTTGAAAACTAAACCATTTAACCCAACACACGCCATTTTGTCTACACATATTCAACAAACTCTGCCGTATTTTACATAATTGTACCACTGAATATCAAATGCATATCTGATCAATTGAAATGGTGTCTGTGTTGAATGGCACTTAGTTAAGATCTTTTTGCTATTGTAGGGCGGGAATGGTTGAAAACCTTCCCGCCGCAGCCCAACGGGCTGGAATCGTCGCCAAGTCATTGCAATTGAAGGACACATGACGATGCGAGCGATTGAGGCTGGACGCGAAGCGAGGCTTGAGGCACGAAAGCAACGAACGAAGTGAGTGGCAACGTTTCGAAGACTCAACCATTCCAGCCCTACTCTTAACTAAGTGCCATTCGGGTCGGTCCCGTATTCTAGTATTTTTGGCTTTTCATTAATCATTAATTCCTGCCCAGATGAAATTTACATCAAATACATGAAACCTTTTCCTGGTCCCTTAAACTTATATTTTACTAGATTACGGGACTGACCCGAATGGCCGGCGTACCATGTCAAAGAACCATTTCCATCGGTACAGGCGATTACATCACCACGATGGTTGGAATGCGAGTAAATAGGATTGCCGATTTGCGATTGCCGATGGTCGATTGAATAAACCATGCCGCCAACGCCGCCGCCAAGATCGGGTCCTCGCAGGTACTCTGTCGTGAGGCGTGAGATTGACGGAGGCGTTGTATCCTTGAACGCAGAGTCCGCCGTCAAAGACGCAGAGGTTTGTTTCGGTGGGCGTGGATCGGTAGTAGCGCCGCGAGTTAACCAACCCAAAACGGACCGAGGTTTTTCCAATTCTCGGCGAACCAGTACAATCAGAAACTTTCATCCTCCCGCAGATAACGCCACTGACCGTTCGGGAGGTTGCCGAGCATAATTTTTCCGATGCGGATGCGTTTGAGTCCAACCACCTGAAGCCCCACCATTTCGCACATACGTCGAATCTGCCGCTTCTTGCCTTCGTGCAGAATAAAGCGCAGTTGATCGCTGTTCTGCCAGCTTACCTGCGCACGCATGAGCGGCTTCCCATCCAACTCCAGCCCATAATTCAGCAGGCGGAGTCCTTCCTCCGAAAGCGATCCATGAACGCGCACTAAATATTCTTTATCGACCGATGAATCTTCGCCGATAATTTGCCGCGCGACACGGCCGTCCTGTGTAAGCACCAGCAGGCCGTTTGAATCAATATCAAGCCGCCCGGCGGGTGCCATTCCGCGCAGTTGCGCTGGATGAAACTTGCGCGGAACCCGATCTTCGCGCCATCGGGTTTGGGCGGAGATCAGCGAAACCGCCGCCTTATACCCATCCTCCGGCTGTCCGGAAACGTAACCGATGGGCTTATTGATCAAAATCGTTGCCTGTGCGTCGCGCCGCTTGAGCCCCGCTTCAGCCAACTCAATGACCGCATCCGGAGGCACGCGCGTGCCCAGCTCAGAAACCACCTCGCCGTTCACCAATACCAGCCCTCGCTCGATATAGCGATCCGCCTCCCGACGGGAACACATACCTCGGCTCGCCATTATTTTTGATAATCGTTCCATCTGCATGTGGAGGAGTGTCGAACTTTGCCAAGCAACTTTCAAGCGGCGAGCGCACGGATTTATCATTTTTGGTTTTTTCCCTATCATCATGGGCGATCCCTCGATGATAGGGAAAAAATCAATACAATTCAGCGGAATGCATATTACACTTTTCAACAAAAACTGCCGCACTGAAAATTAGTTTGAATCACCGAGGCAAGAGCGATAGATTGACCAGCTGAGTTGCCCCCCTCGTAACATTGAAGCAAAACACACCAAAGGAATAGTTTATGAAGTCTCCCATCAAATCCATCACCGTCGGCCTGCTCCTTGCATCCCTTTCCGCCTTTTCGACTGAAGACGATGTTCGTAACGCGGTTATGAACGCCCGCGCAGAAGAGCGCACACTAATCGAAGCCATGATTCAGCAACACCAGCCCCGCGACATTATTTATGCGACAGCGGATGAACAGATGCCGCTGTTCCAAATCTCCGGCGAAAAACAGAAAAAGTTCCCGTTTATTCTCCTGATGGGCCAGTCCAATATGGAAGGGGCCGGGTATCCGGTATTCCCCGTCTATGTCAGCGGCGTACCGCGCGTACTCGCGCTGAACAATGAGCTCAAGTGGGGAAAGGCTCAGTTGCCTCTCGGCCGCGGCGTGAGTCCGGGAAATGTGTTTGCCCGCTATTATGCCCAGCTCCACCCCGACACCCAGATCGGCTATGTCCAGACCGCTGTCGGAGGAAAGAGCCTGCGCCAACTCTCCCCGGGCGGAGAATTTTATGACAACGCACTCAAATGCGCCAAAGCAGCCATGGAATCGGGCGAGCTGATTGCGATCCTCTGGCATCAGGGCGAAAGCGATTCGGGCAACGGCAATTATCCCGAACAGCTCAAAACATTCGTGGAACAGCTCCGTAAAGACCTCGGAGCGGAAGACATTCCATTCATCGTCGGCGAACTCGGTCGCTACGACCGCGGCTATACGCGTTTCAACGAAAACCTCAAGAGGATTCCGGAATTGATTCCCAACAGCGCCGTTGTTTCGTCCGAAGGGCTTACACATCGCGGCGACGAATTACACCTTTCCGGCTATTCCGACGAAATCTTCGGCTGCCGTTATCTCATGCAGTACCTCAAAATGTGTGAACCGCAGCATGCAGAAAAATTCAGATCCACCCTCGACAAAGTGACAGCGGAGATGATCGAGCGTGATAACAAGCTGATCACCTTCGAAAACCCGTCAATGACCGAAGGCGAAAGCCGCCCGTTTGCATGGGATGCCAAGGGCTACGATTTCGGCCCGCTCCCGGCGATCCGCGATACCGAAGAATACGCCTCGGCCCCGGCTTCGCTTCGCGTTGAGTCCGATACGTCGGTCAACGATTATGTCGGCACCTGGCTGAAAGAAGTACGCGGACGCAAACTGCGCATCACCTGCAAAATCAAAAACGATGGCTTCGATCAGTGCATCCTGCGCGTAGCCGGCAAAAACAGCGGCTTTCAGGAATGCTTTAGCGAAACCGTCGCCGATGCGACAAACGCCAAAGAGTGGACTGAGTTTACCGCTGAAATCACCGTGACTCGGGAAGCCATGCGCGACCGCCTCGAACTCTTTGTTTCCGGAAAAGGAAAAGCGTGGCTCGACGATATTACAATCGAAAAAATCGATTAGGTTTCCTTGATTAGAATAGAAAACCCTTATCGAATGAGTCTGCGGAGCGCTTCGTCAAAAACCTGCAGATCAGGAATATTACGATTCAGACGCTGCGTCAGCTCTTCCAAAATCCTTACGGCCTGTAATGCAGAACCTTGCGTATGCAGTTCCGCCTGCTTTGCCAACGTATCCTTATGCTCGCTATGAATCAGATATTCCCCGCCGCTGGCCAGCACAAGGACATCCCGCTGCCAATCCAGCATCACTCGGAAAACCTCTGCCTGGACCTCTTTCAAACGGGCGCCGGTGCGAGCGTCGAGAATCTCTTTGAGCTTGGCTTCCTCCAAACTTTCTTCGCTGCGCCCCAGGTCCTCTTCAACAGCTGTAGAAATCTCGGCCTTTAATCCGTCAAACAGGCCCTTCAGCTGAACCGCCAGGCGCGAGGCAGCAAGCCCGTTGGCCGGCGGAAAATCGTGAAGGATATTCATTAATGGCAACCGCCAAGCTTCGGTGGAAACATTCGAGGCAAAACCAGCAGACAAGACAATCTTTTGGCAACGGGAAATAATCGTGGGCAACAACGCCTGAGGCGAATCGGTAACGAGCAGCAGAATGCTTTTCTGAGGCGGCTCCTCCAGCGTTTTCAGCAGCGCGTTGGCGGAGTTGGCGTTCATACAGTCTGCATTCAGAATCACCCCGGCCTTCCAGCCGCCCTCAAAAGAGGTTTGCGACATCCGATGCACCAACGCACGGATTTCATCCGCTTTGATCTGACGGGCCTTGCTCTGCGGCTCCAGCCACATGGTATCGATATGCTTATGCGTTTCAACCCGACGACAACCACCGCATTCATTACACGGACGTTCCGCGCTTTTGCAGAAGAGCAGCTTCAAAAAAGACTCTACAAAATGGAGCGCATTTCCGCGCGACGATCCGACAATGAGATACGCGTGCGCCAATCGACCGGCCTCGTAGCCCCTGCGAATTCCCTCCCACGCTTCAGCATGTAGATCAACAGCGTCCATTTAAAGCATCACCTGAACATGGTTCCAAATATCATCCGCCACATTTTCAATGCAGCTGGCCGCGTCCACAATACGGAATCGTTCCGGCTCGCGCGCAGCCAGCTGATGATATCCCTCGCGGACCCGATGGTGGAAATCGCGCGCCTCGCATTCAAATCGATCCGCCGCACCGCCAGCTTCAGCATAGCGACAGCGGACTCGTTCAAAACCCTGCTCTATGTCGAGATCCAGCAAGATGGTTAAATCAGGCGTACGTCCGCCAATGGCAAATTCATTAATACGATCCAGCGCAGCAATATTCATTCCGCGCGCAAAACCCTGATAGGCCATCGTCGAGTCAATAAAACGATCACACAAAACCCACTCGCCGCGATCGAGCGTCGGCTGAATAACCTGCTCCACGAGCTGAGCGCGACTCGCGGCAAACAGCAGCAGTTCTGCACGCATGCTCAGCGGCTCATTCACCGCATCGTGCTGTAGAATATTACGAATCGCCTCGCCGGTTGCCGTTCCGCCTGGTTCGCGGGTAACGCTGACGTCGATCCCCCGCGCCCCCAGCTTCTCCGCCAGCAAGCGGATCTGGGTGGACTTCCCGCTGCCTTCCGGACCTTCGAACGTAATCAGTTTCCCGCTCATCGCTGGAGTTTTCTCAGTTTCGGGCCTTCCGGCGTATCTTTTACCGTCCATCCCAGCTCGGCCAGCGCATCACGGATACGATCCGACTCCGCCCAGTTTTTCTCGGCACGTGCCGTCGCACGGGCCTCCAGCAGCTCCGTCACCTCCGAAGAGATGGTCTCTTCCTCTGGAGTCAGAATGCCCAGCACAGAATCCAACTCTTTCCACAACGACTGCACGGCCGCAGCCTCTTCAGCACTCGGGGCCTTTCCCGCCATGGCCTTGTTCCCGGCATGAACCATATCGAACAACGCCGCCATGGCACCGGAAATGTTCATGTCGTCATCCATTGCTTCCGTAAAGCGCGCCCGTGTATCTGCAGCCCATTCCGGAAGCGAACCTGCCTCAGCAGAACCCGCAATTTCAGCAAGAGAAGCATAAAATTCATCCAAGCGTTTCAACGCAGAACGATTGGCATCCAGCGACTTAAAAGCAAAGTTAAGCGACTGGCGGTAGTGCGAAGAGAGCAGCTCATAACGCACCTCGCGGCCCGTGTAACCCATGTCGAGAATCTGACGCAACGTGTAAAAGTTGCCCAGCGATTTGCTCATCTTCTTTCCGTCCACCACCAGATAACCACAGTGCATCCAATACGTTGAATACGGCTTCCCTGTGGCTCCCTCCGACTGAGCAATCTCGTCTTCATGGTGGGGAAAAATATTATCCACGCCGCCGGTATGAATATCAAAACTCTCGCCCAGCAGCTTCATACTCATCGCCGAACATTCAATATGCCAGCCCGGGCGTCCTCTGCCCCACGGCGAATCCCAGAAGACATCGCCGTCTTCGGGAACATACGCCTTCCACAGGGCAAAATCGGCGGCGTTCTCCTTATCATATTCATCCTGTGCCACCCGTGCACCGGCCTGCATACCGTCGCGGTCCAAATGTGCGAGCTTGCCGTATCCGGCAAACTTATCGATGCTGTAATAGACCGAGCCGTCGTCGGACTTGTACGCATAGCCCTTCTCAAACAGCGTCTCAATCAGACGGATCATTTCCGGAATATAATCGGTCGCCGCAGGATAATGCTCCGCCGGCTCAATGTTCAGCTTCGCCAAATCATCAAAAAAGGCCTCGATATATTTCTTTGTGTAGGTCTTAAGCGGCAGCCCCTGCTCAATCGACGAACGGATCGTTTTGTCGTCCACGTCCGTCAGGTTCTGGACCTGTGTGACTTCAAACCCGCAAAACTTAATGTAACGACGGAGCAAATCCTCAAACATGTACGCGCGGAAATTACCGATGTGGGCGTAGTTGTAGACCGTCGGACCGCAGGTGTACATGCGCACATGCTTTCCATCCAGAGGAACAAGTTCCTCTTTTGTCCGGCTCATGGTGTTATAGATTCGAAACGCCATCCTTACTCGCCCTCCACCAACTCAACCCGCGGAGCATCCTTCCAGAGCTTCTCCAGGTCATAGAACTCTCTCAGCTCCCGCTCAAAGATATGCACCATAATACCCTGATAATCAAAAATCATCCAACCGCTATCCGGCACACCCGCTTTCTGGAAACCTTTATACCCGTGTTCCTTAAAACAGCGCTGCAGTCCATCGTGTAAAGCCTTCAAGTGAGGCTTGTTCGCCCCGGTCGAAACCACAAAATAGTCTGCTATATTTGCGTGCTGACGTAGGTCCAGCACAACAATATCCTCCGCCTTACGATCGTCCAGAAACGTCGTAATCTCGCGAATTATCTCTATATCTTCATCCATAATTTATCCTCGATATAATCCGTGTTCGCAAATATACATCTCCACCTCAGGAGGAACCAGATAACGGATTCCCAACCCTTCGGCAACGCGCATCCGAATTTCAGTCGAAGAAATTTCAACCAGATGCGCCTCAATTACATGGTCAAGCAACCGCGCCTTGCGGTGCTCAGAAAGCTTTATTTTTTCAGCAATCCGGTCCAGCGAACTTTCACCGGGCCGAAGAAATGAAGCTATAGTACACAGGTCTAACAGGTCATCGATCCGGTGCCAGTTATGCAGATCCACCAGCGTATCGCTTCCCACAATCAACACCCACTCCACATCCGGTCGGGATGACTGAAGCGCCTGAACGGTGTCGATGGTATACGAAACTCCGCCCCGAACCAGCTCAATATCCGAGACGGAAAAACGGTGATCGCCCTCGATTGCCAGCTCAACCATCCGTAGACGATGCTCCGCCTCAACGCACTTAAGGTGTTGCTTATGCGGAGGAATCGCCGCCGGAATAAAAACAATCTCGTCCAGCTCCAGACGTTCCAGAGCATCCTGCGCTATCACAAGATGCCCCAGGTGAATCGGATCAAATGATCCGCCGATTATCCCAATACGACATTGTTCAGAATTAAACACCGCATAAAACCAACCACAGGCTGGCCATTAATAGAGTTTCTCAGGAACAAATATGACATCGCCGACTTCAATCGTGAAATCGAGAGAAGGATCTCTGTCAATATCCCTCATGTCGATGGTGTAAATCTTACCTTCGCGCGTAATCGTAACTCTCTTCTTATCAGCAAAGGTCCCATAGCCGCCTGCCGCATAAATGGCCTGGCGCATCGTTGTCCCCAAGGTCAACGGGAACTGTCCCTGCTTATTATTCACTTCTCCCTGAACATAAAAGCTCTTCGCGGTCATGGTGACATTAACAGAGATTGAAGGATAAATATTACCTTCAACATAAAGCCTCTTAATTTTCTCCTCCAATTGGGACGTTGTAAGGCCCATCGCTTTCACTCGCTCCTTGATGTGCAGTAAATTAATCTCCCCGTTCTCATCAATTGAGATTTCCAAAGGCTGCAAATCCGACGTTCCACTGAACTGAATCAGAATCGGATCAGCAGGTTTGAGAAAATATGCCCCGGAAGCCGGAGGCGGAGTCCATGTTATCTCCCGTGGACCCAACAAAACGCAGCCACTCAACGTCATGAGCAGACAAAAAAATAGAGGAAAAACCAGCCATGAACGCTTCTTCTTCTTAAACAACATCAATCCACTCCTATTAAACTTATCCATTAAATCCCATCATCTGAATCCGGATCACTCTGTGTACTGTGATAATAATAATCCGAATAGTATGAATTATAGTAATAATAATCATCCCGCATAATATTGATATTGTTGAGTACCGCGCCAATCACTTTCACTCCGAGGGCCTCAATCATCTGTTTGGCCTTAGCCAGCATGTCTCGAGGATACTTTCGGTACTGAACAACGATGATTGCTCCATCGGTTTCCTTCGCAATAATCGAAGAATCACTGATGCCGACCAACGGAGGCGTATCAATCAGAACAACGTCATACTTTTCTTTTAAACTCGCAATCAACTCCCTAATACGCTTCGGATCCAACACACCCAAAGATGTACGCGGAAGACGACCGCTCGGGAGAAAGTGCAGATTCGGCACACTGGTTGCTTTGATGCCCTCTTCCACAGGAACATCGCGCAAAAGCACGTTAGTTAAACCAAATCGATTCGAAACGCCCAAAATAGTATGTTGAACGGGTCGGCGTAAGTCCGCGTCAATCAAGAGGACTTTTTCCCCCTGTTGAGCACATATATACGCTAAATTAAACACCGTCGTCGATTTGCCTTCACCAGCACCGCTGCTCAGCACAGAAAAAGCCCCCCGGGAGGAACCGGACTCCGTGAAAGCCAAATTTGTTCGCAGCACGCGATAGGCTTCCGCATGTTCACTGTCAGGCCCTTCTTCGATCAAGGGGCGCACCTTCTGCGGAATCAACCCGAGCACCGGCAATCCCAGAATCCGTTCAACATCGTCGGCCGTTTTGATGGAGGTATCCAGATATTCAATAAAGTATGCCAACCCAACTCCCGCACCAAATCCAACAAAAATGCTGATCAATGTATTCAAAAACAAATTCGGACTCACCGGATATTTTTCAGCAGTTGCCCGATCAAAGATTTCAACCGAGTTTTTGGGAGCTCCGGTTCTAATAATATGCTGTCGGAGACGAGCCCCTAACTGATCATAAATTGCTCGGGCGCGTTCGACGTCGGCAAGAGCAGTACGATAACCCTTATACTTCTCCCCCTTCATTTTAATCGTTTCTTCCTTCACGGTCTCCAATTCCAACGCCATGCTATCGTAAATTTCCTTGGCAATATCATAATCCTTCTGCACGCGAAGCCGCATCCCTTCAAGTCGTTGCTGCAAATAATCAACCCATTGTGCTTCCTGATTTTCCAGTCGGGTTCGCTCAGGATGCTCTTCACCGAACTGCGCCTTTGCAGCACTCAGATCCGCCCGGACTTCAGCCAAACGCTGAATGGCGTTCATTACAGTAACATCATCCGTGACAGCAGATGCACTTTTCACCAAGTCTTCATCGGTAATGCCCTTAAGAAT
Source organism: Lentisphaerota bacterium (assembly GCA_012729265.1). Taxonomy (GTDB): domain Bacteria; phylum Verrucomicrobiota; class Kiritimatiellia; order Kiritimatiellales; family Pontiellaceae; genus Pontiella. The sequence goes on from JAAYDL010000178.1 coordinate 16,046, forward strand.
ACTAAGAGTGGATTCCAGCTGCATCTTCTCCCGCTGAGCCGATAACGATTCAATCATCAGCTGCTGCATCCTATATTCGTCAATATCAATATTACCCTCACCAACGCTGGCAATCTGTAATTCAACAACAATCTCATTCAACTTATCTTCAGCTTCACTTACAATTTCCTGTTGCTGCTGCCACTGCTCCTCCATTTGCTTAATCGCATCTCGATTTTCAGCATCGGCAATATTTCTCCGAGAGTCTCGATATACTTCTGCAAAGGTATTGGCAATATTAGCTGCCTCTACGGGATTATTCATCCTAACCGTTATATTGACGATCGAGGTATCACGACCGGGTATAATATTTACTCTTCTTTGCAAAATCTTTACAGCCTGATCCATCTCCATGGGCTGGCCATCTTCTCCCCATCTTTTAAGCAAATCTAAACTTCGAACCACTTCCTCATACGACCGTCTTGCCTTCATTATTTCAAGTTGAGTCGTGATATAATAAGGGTCATACGTAAAGTATTGTTGTTCCCCAGTAATCGGGTCCACAGACAACGTATCCTTGGAAATCGAAATTCGGGATTGTGATTCATACATTGGGTCCAGAAGTAAGGTGTATACAACACCAGTAATAATAATGAGACACGCCACGGCCAGAACAATCTCTTTTCTCGACCGAATGACCCTCCAGTAATCAAGAAAGTGAAGACTCTTCTGCGATTCTACTTCTGCACCTAAACTCATCTACATCACTCCATTTCAAAAAAAACAAGGCGGTAAAGTAAACCTTCACCACCTTGATTATCAACCTAAAATTACCACAAAGGTGTTTTTACTACATCTTCCAGCGCCAACCCAAATCGACCTGATTGCGCTCATAATCGGATCCCACATCCGTATCGCGATTACTGTATACATAACCAAGTTCGATAAAGTTGTTTTTAGTAAGTTCATACGAACCACGAACACTCAGACTTAGGAAATTGTCATCTGCATCGCCCGTTCCGGCAAGGCGAGCATAATCACTCTTGTAAGTACTCATGTTATATGACAAACCGCTGGACAAAGCGATCTTAGACAACTGATGCTTCACACCAAGCGAAAGACTCGTCATTTCCTGAACATTGTAGAAGGAATTGTTTGCAGCGCGGCTGGTATACCCAACTGAACCATTAACGGAAGTCTTATCCGAAGCAGCATAGGTAAGACCAGCACTCAAATACGGAGACATTGAAGAGCCATCTACTACCTTTTCCGCATCGATGAATGAAGCACCAGCACGACCATAAGCATTAACACTCTGATTAAAGCTGTGCTCGATACCGGTCATCAACGAAACAATGTCCATAGAGCCGCGAGATCCATCGTACTCGGTGGTCGAGTAATCCACACCCAGCATGCCCTGTGTTTCTTCTTTCAGCACCCGGAAAACCGACATATTGGCAACATATTGATCGTAGTTATTACCAGCTGTTTTACCATAGGCATCGTTATCCCACTTACGCAGGACATACCCGCCACCGATTCTAAGCTCAGTAAGATCATCAACACCCATTTTCAGCGCTGAACGCAACGCATTATCAATATAGTTTGCATTGGCATTTGCACCAGACTGCCCATCTCTCTGCGAATAAATGAAACTGTCAGAAACAGTAATCCCCATATTTTCAGAAAACTCATGATCAAATTTGACGTACGCTTGATGAGACTGAACATCATCCGGATCGGAATCAGGAAGACTCGTATACGTACCCTGATAATCCGCATCCAACTGAGTGGCAGCGCTGAAGCGCACACTTACACCCAGATTTAACGTATCAGAAATGGTCACAGAAGCATCCTTGTCCTGATCGTTAAAACGGGTGTTGTCATCGTAACCAACCCGAATCAGATTCTCGACCGTGTACAACGTCTCCTTCTGCGCATACGCTGATACTGCCACCGAAATGACCACAGCTGAAAATAATAGTTTCTTGCTTTTTTTCATAGTAAATCTCCCTTAAGAACCTAATGAATGACTATATACCCGTTACAGGGACAATCTGCCCACCAACCTGCGGCGTAATGAGACCCTGCGCATTGGCAAATATTCCCGCCTCTTGTCCTTGAGCACTCTGTACACCCTTCGATTCCCACGGAACTGCATTCGGATTCACACCGCCAGCCTCAGTCGCAGGAACAACGGGAGTATCAATCGCGACAATCACCGTTTCCTGGGAAACTCCGGGAGGAATAACAATCTCTCCCCTCTCAACCAGAGATTCGAAATCCTTAGGAAATCTTCCCTTTAAGGCCTCCTGTGCAACATCAAGAGCCGCCTCAAGATCCTTCATAGCCGCCTTTGCAGCAGCATCATCACCACTCGCAATGGCAGCTCGTACAGCATCAAGAGCAGCAGCACCCTGCTGAATTTCATAATTGACAACCGCCTGAACAAGCTTTGCCATTTCTAGAGATTTCGCATCATCGGCCGCATCCGCCACTTTCTCAGCGGCAACCGTTCCAGTCCCATTAAGATCTATCATCTTATCTAGGGCATCATTAAGATCAACGGCACCTGCACCCAATAGCGCAGAAAAAACAACCGCACCAGCTATGAACACTATCTTACTTAACTTTTTATCTTTCATCGGACTCTCCTTGTTATTCAAAACCACCAAATTATTAATTCAGCAAATCGAAAGTTGCCTGCATACGGTTGGCAGCCTCTACGGCATCCCCCATGGCCTCTTCAAGAACTTTCAACTTTTCCGTCTTCCCATTATACATCGCCTCAACATACGCAAGGCTCACCTCAACAACACTGACCCGAGCAACCGCAAGCCGCGCATTTGCTTTGGCATAAAGCTCTAAATTCTTATCCTTAACAGAAGAGCTCAGAAGTTTCGCCTCGCACTCCTCCGCCTTTTCCAACGCAGCCAACGCAAGTTTCCAATTTTCCGATCCCTGCTTAACGACGGACACCACACTATTCAGGTAGGGCGAATCTTCCGAAACGCTGAGATTTACACTCTGGTCATTCCCTTTCTTGATGGCCGCCCGAGCCTGCGCTACAGCGTTCTTAGCTTCATCAACAGCCCCTAAGACACTGTCAGCATCCCGGCCTTGGACAGTCCCGACAGAAAACGCCATTAACACTCCCAACAAACCAGACACGATCCAACTTTTCTTCTTCACCACCACACCTCCTAAGTCAATTTCCATCAAGGAAACAAAAAAAAACCGCCAACTCAAGAAAATAATTCACTGTAATTTCATGAGGACACAGCAACAGCAGCCTCAAGCTTTTTATACATCTCTTTATATTCAACACCGTTCATTATGCAGTATTGCTCCCAGGAGTCAACATGATCCGGCAACACAATCATTCCGACAGATCCAAACTCTCGCTTCGCCTCTCCAAGAAAAATCAGACTCATCTGCCCCATTACACGTGCACAATCTTTGCTCGTAAATATTTTTTGACTGACCACATCCGAAAGACTGAACAAAATTCCCTGCTCGTTCATAAACGAAACACAATCAGACAGTGTTGCATCGGAATCCACATACTCATCAAACATCCCGGCACGCTTCGCAAAAACGACCGCAGCATACTTATGCGTCAAAACGGCCTTTTGTTCCTTCTGAATCTCAGCAGTCTCGCTCTGTGCACAGATCACTGCCGTACCAAAAATCATTAATAATACTGTTCCAATATATGCTCTGACGGCCATCAGGTATATCCTATATTAAAAGCCGCCATATCACTTATTTCACACAAGTTCCTTCCATTCGACGGCACATTTCTGCTAAATCATGTGCCCTATATAACACGGGCAGGATTATGAATACAAACTCTTTTACCTTTAAATTGGATAAAAACCAACAGCACCTTCTAACCGAAGAACTAAAGAAAACCAAATACACAGAGATTCTGGTACCGCACACTACAATTGCCGCATCCGTCCCCAATTGCAGAATCAATCTATACAAGTCAGGAAAACTATTAATTCAGGGAAAATCCGCGCAAGAATGGATTACCTTCACTCTTGAACCGTACATTCTCAAGGAAGTCGTGACCGGCTACGAACAACTTCTCGACCCTGAGGCATTTGAGCCACACATGGGGATCGATGAGAGCGGAAAGGGCGACTTCTTCGGCCCGTTGGTGATTGCCTCGGCCTATGTGGATGAACACTTGGTTGAAAAACTGCGCGAAATGGGTGTGCGCGACAGTAAAAAGATTTCTTCAGACAATGTCGCAATCAATCTGGCACGCGACATCCGGAAACTACTTGGCGATCGATGTTCCATGGTTACCATCGGTCCGCGTGCATACAATCGAATGTACACCAAAATCCGCAACGTGAACAAAATGCTGGCCTGGGGCCACGCACGCGCGATTGAAAACTTATTGGAAAAAGTACCCAACTGTCCGCGCGCGCTTTCCGACAAATTCGGTCCCACGCACCAGATTGAGCGCGCGCTCATGGATAAAGGGAAAAAAATCCAGCTGGACCAGCGCACGAAAGCGGAGTCCGACCCCGCCGTTGCGGCAGCTTCGATTCTGGCTCGGGCCGGCTTTATTTATGCGATGCGAAAAATGGGTAAGGAATACGGATTTGAAGTTCCAAAAGGCGCGTCCGACAAAGTGCGTCGAGAGGCAGAAAAGCTGGTCGCCCAAAAAGGTCCCGGCATATTGCTTGAAACCGCAAAGTGTCACTTTCAAACCACCGACAAGGTGCTTGCAGAAGTCGGCTACAGCCGAAAGGATCTTCCGCCGGCAACCTAATTCCCGATTCGTCCCTCGAAAAAAACTAAAGTTAACCTTGCGCACCCAGCCGCGCTTTGTTTAAAAACCACGCTCCCAATTGAACACGAGGTTTTTTATGAAAAAAGATATTCACCCTAATTACAACGAAGCGGTGGTTCGTTGCGCTTGCGGCAATGAGCTCCATACGCGCTCGACCGTTAAGGAAATGCACGTTAACACCTGCTCCAACTGTCATCCCTTTTTTACGGGCAGTGCTAAGCTGATCGACACGGAAGGTCGTGTGGACCGCTTCAAGAAACGTTTTGCAGAAGGCATGTATTAGTCGTTTCTTTTAGAGGAATGCCGAACCCGCAGACGCCGGTTCGGCTTTTTTGCGTCTACACCATTCGCTCAAACGGTACCCTTCCATGATCGACCATACCTATCTCGAACAGCTTCAATCCAAACTCAGCAAACTTGAAACTCGCATGTCGCAACCGGAGGTCTCTTCCGATCCAAAGAAGATGCGGGAATGTATGCGCGAGTACGCCCACAAAAAAATGTTGGCCGAATGCGCCCAAAAGCTGCTTGCACTGGTCGACTCCAAAACAGAGAGCGAAACCATTCTGAACGATTCCGATTCAGATATGGAACTGCGTGAAATGGCCGAGATGGAACTGGCAGAAATTGAGGAAAAACTGCCTCAGGCTGAGCGCGACATGATGATTGCCCTTATTCCGCCTGACCCCACCGACAGCCGCAACGTCATCATGGAAATTCGCGCCGGCACCGGCGGCGATGAAGCGGGCATTTTCTGCGGCGACCTTTACCGCATGTACACCCGCTATTTTGATTCCAAAAGCTGGAAATACTCCGTTATGGACGTCAGCCCCTCTGAATCGGGCGGCTACAAAGAAATCTCCTTTTCGGTCGAAGGCGAGGAGGTTTACAAAACGCTCAAGCACGAAGGCGGGACTCACCGCGTACAGCGCGTTCCGACCACCGAGACTCAGGGCCGCGTACACACCTCCGCCGCCACGGTCGCTGTCTTGGCTGAAGCCGAAGAAGTCGACATTGAGATCCGCACCGAAGATCTGCGCATTGACACCTACCGATCCTCCGGAGCCGGCGGCCAGCACGTCAACACCACCGACTCCGCCATCCGCATCACTCATATTCCGACTGGCCTAGTCGTGCAATGCCAAGACGAACGATCGCAGCACAAAAACAAAGCGGCCGCCATGAAAGTACTGCGCGCCAAATTGTTTGACGAGGAGCAGAGGAAAAAGGCCGAAGTCGAGGCCTCGCAGCGCAAATCCATGGTCGGCTCCGGCGACCGTTCGGAAAAAATCCGCACCTACAACTATCCGCAGAACCGCCTTACGGATCACCGCATCAACCTGACGCTCTACAAACTTGACCGCGTCATGGAAGGCGATCTCGAAGATATTCTCACTGCCCTCTATGAGCACGATGTCGAACTGCGCATTAAGCAGCAGATGGATAACTAAAGCGAAACACAGCCCTTCATCGTCTATCCAAATGATTGATGTCTGCTGTGCAGCGGCGTATGGTGCGCTCCCATTGAACAACGGAACGGTGTAATGGAAGAGACTTTTGATTTTCTGGTAATCGGCAGCGGACTGGCCGGATTAACTGCCGCGCTGGAGCTTTGCCGACACGGAAGCGTGCTGGTGGCGAGTAAGGTGGAAGCCTCCGAATGTAACAGCTTTTATGCTCAGGGCGGCATCGCCTGCGTAATTGATCCTGACGACTCGGTGGCGTCTCACGTCAAAGATACGCTCAACACCGGAAACGGCCTGAGCAACCCCGACGTTGTCCGTAGAATCGTTGAAGCTGGACAAGAGCGCATTGCCCACCTCAAACAGTTCGGCGTCGAGTTTGACCGCCGAAAACACAGAGGCCTTGAAAACGAATATGACCTCGGTCACGAGGGCGGCCACTCGCACCGGCGCGTTCTGCACTCCGGCGACATTACGGGTCAAGCCATGATGCAGGGCATGATCGATCAGGCCCGCCGCCAACCCAACATCACCATCCGCGAAAACTTGATGGCCATCGACCTTATCACGACCAGCTGGATCGGCTACGCCGGACCCAATCGCTGCGTCGGGGCGTACTTTCTCAACAAATCCACCAACCAGATTGCGCCGATTCACGCTACCTGCACGGTTTTAGCTTCTGGAGGGCTCGGCAAGGTCTATCCCTACACCTCCAATCCCGACATTGCTACCGGCGACGGCGTGGCCATGGCGTGGCGCGCCGGCCTGCCGATCCGAAACATGGAGTTTGTTCAGTTTCACCCCACCTGCCTGTATCATCCGCAGGCTAAATCGTTCCTGATTTCCGAGGCGGTACGCGGCGAAGGAGCAGAGCTTAAAGATATTCGCGGCGACGCTTTCATGAGCGACTTTGATCCGCGCGGCCCGCTCGCCACGCGCGATGTCACCGCCCGCGCAATCGACTTTGTCATGAAGAAGCACGGCGACCCCTATGTCTATCTCGACATCACGCACCGCTCCGAATCATTCCTGCGCGAGCGTTTTCCCAATCTGTACGCTGCCTGTCTGCGTTACGGCATTAACATGGCCACAGATCCCATTCCCGTGGTTCCGGCCGCACACTATTCCTGCGGCGGCGTGATTGCCGAAGTGAACGGGAAAACGGCGCTGCCCGGCCTCTACGCCTGCGGCGAAGTGGCCAGCACCGGACTGCACGGCGCGAACCGCCTCGCCAGCAACTCGCTGCTCGAAGCGCTTGTCTGCGGCCATGAAACCGCCGTCGAAATTGCATTGGTCTGGAAGGAGCTGCGTGAAAAAATTTCGATTCCGCCGTGGCGCTGCGGCGAGGCTGTCTCCTCCGACGAAGCGGTGGTGGTGGAGCATAACTGGAACGAAGTGCGCACTGCGATGTGGGACTATGTCGGCATCGTCCGAACCGATCGACGGCTGGCGCGCGCCCGTGCGCGCATCCGCAATCTGCGGCAGGAAATCAAGGAATACTACGGCAACTATCTCGTCACCTCCGATCTACTGGAACTGCGCAATATTGCCGACGTGGCCGAGCTGATTATCCGCTCCGCCGAACAGCGAAAAGAGAGCCGCGGACTGCACTACATGGCCGACCACCCTGAGTCCGGGAAAATCGCCGCCGACACCGTCATTCACGACAGACCCGGCGGCCCGTTGACCTAAACCAAACTACGACGTCCTAACCGCCTCATTAAGCGTTCCGCAACGTGGGCAATGGTCCATTGGACGATGGCGTGCTATGGCATAAACATGGCCGCAGTGGGCGCAGGAATAAATCGCCTCATGCGAATGAGTCGAGCGGTGGCGCGACAATATGCTGTAGTAGATCACCAGCGCAGTCAGCACAAAGAGCGGAACAGAAACCACGAGCATAAAGAAAACATCAAGCCGAACAGCAATCATAATTTCATTCCCTCCACAGGGGTCGCTTCCGGAGAATATATTCTCACCTTCGCTTCAATAGCCGCACCGGGTGAAAAACGTAGACCGTAGAGAAACTGAAGTATTTTTTGATTCAGCACTGCATTCTCGAGCGGATGTTCCAGAAAAACATGCTCCACTCTTCCGCTTTCCGTAACCTGAACCGTCGCCAAAATTTCCCAAGCCTTTTCAACCGGTTGATCAAATTCTTCCGGGAAAAGCGGATCAGTCGCCAACCGATCCAGAAGCACATCATCCATCAAAAAACGTTTCGAGGGAACCACGCTGGTCGTCACCGTATTAATCAGTGGCACCGCGAGCGAGCGCTCAGTTCCTAAAACCTGAAGCTTCTGGAAATCCTCCGCCGAGCGTGTACGCTGAACCGGAAGTTCCATATCAAGAAAGGTCTCCGCTTCCACCTGCGGCACAAAGAACGTGCGAGCCTCCACTCTTTTCATTTCGAGAAACCGGCTGAACCCCATCGATGTCGGCAATGAAAAATGGACCGGCGAATTGAACACACGCACGGCGTTGACGCCGACAAGCACATCCTCTGCCGTAGCTGGGAAAACGTTGTATCCCGTAAAAGGTGCTTTTCGACGAAGCATGGAATCGCTCGTTTCGGTCTTCGGCACACCAAAAAAAAGAAGCACGTGCACCCCGACGGCAATTCCTGAGGCGATCAGCGCCCCCCTGCCCCGCAGGTCAATCACGGTTCAACCTCCTCGAGCGCAGCAATCTCTGTGGCATGAGAGATTTCTCCGACACCCGCCTCCACCGCAACGTCCCACGCGGCCACAATCTGTCCCCACGGCACCGACTCGTCGGCTTCAATAATCAACGGCGCATCTGGACGTTCCTGGACCGTTTTTTTCAACTCCGAAGCTAACCGATTGAGGTCAATGCGCTTGTCATTAAAGTAGTAACCGCCGCCGCGCGGAATTGAAAGAATCATTGAATCAAAACGGGCTCCGCCGCTGAACGAAGTCGTCTGCGGCAAACGAATATTGATTCCCGGCTGGAGCACCAACGGAGAGAGCACTAAATTAAAAGCGATCAGCAGGAGCGCAGCATCAAAAAAACTCGTTACAACACAAAACATCCCGGCTCGTCTTCGTGTCGGCTTAAAGCGTCTTAACGCTTTACTTTTGGTGTGAGGATCAAACGTGTCCATTTTTCCCCGCTCCGCCGTTAGTCCGACCGTTCAAGATAAAACGATAAATCTCCTCGGCGACATATTCCATATCGAGCGTGATTCGTTCCACCCGACTCACTAGAAAATTATATCCGGCAAACGACGGAATAGAAACACACAAACCGTATGCGGTCGTCGCCAGTGCCCGCCACATACCACTGGAAAGGTCGCAAATCTCTACTAACGGCCCTTTGGTCTCCAGCGACACGAAGACACTGATCAGACCGACTACCGTTCCCAACAGTCCAAGCAACGGAGTAATCTGCGCAATCGTCAACAATCCGCCCATATTCCGCTCCAGTCGGGGAATTTCTTTAAGGCCGGCCTTGGTAATGGTCTCCTTAAGCTCCTCAGATTCTTCGTCAGCATGGAGCAAGGCAATGCGCACCATGTAGGCCACCGGCCCTGGAGTTTGATCGCAAATAGATACCGCTTCAGCCGTATTGCCGCGGTTCACCACCGTATAAATTCCGTTCAGAAAATCCTCCTGCTGAATGCGGGCACGGTGCAAATGAAACAGCCGTTCAAGAAACAACAACACCGCACCCACACCGCAAATTAGAATCGGCAGCATTAATGCTCCGCCGTTAACCATCAAGCTCCACATAAACTCCTCCAATTACATCGTAATTACATAGCGTTGCGGCCACTCAGTTCGTCCACTCCCGACTATTGAAAAAGCGCCCAGTTTTCAGCTCGAATTCGTTCGATGCGTTTGAGCGCCTCAATTCGTGCCGGCACCTGCGCCTCAACCACCCGTTCATACACGTTCACTGCCTCTACCCATTCTTGCTGCCGCTCCTTCATCGCCGCTGCTTTCATGGCCGAACGCGTAAACCACATCACGGCAGACGGAGAGCGCTCCGACGATTCTTTAAGAAAAGGGTACACCACATTCATATAACTAGCAAATGCCTTATCGGGCGTATTAAGACTTTCCCGACAGCGACCCACATTATATTCCGCCATCATCTTTATCTCCGCACTCGCCGAAGGCCGATCCAAAATGGCCTGATACGCCTTCAGCGCCGATTCATAGCCATCCGCCTTTTCATCAGCCAGCGAAAAAAGGCAATCGCCCTTGCGCCCCCATGCCGCATTCAGCAATTCATCGTCCAACCCGCTCTCCAGAATTCTATTGAACACCGTAATGGCCTCGGAAAAGCGGCCCAGCTGACTCAACGCATCGCCTTCCGCAAAACGAACCTGTGAAAGAATTTTGGCGTCCGGATAGTTTTCCTCCACGCTTCTGTAATGCTCAATCGCCTTGACATAGTTCGACTCGGCGGCCGCCGCACGCCCCGCCCAACAGAGTGCATCCGGGGCCAGTCGGTGCGTTTTAAAACCACTGAATATGCGCAGAAAACAAGTTTCCGCTTCGGCATAATTGCCCTGATTATAATAGTGCTCCGCCAACAGGAACAAAACCTCAGGGGTCCACTCGGAATCAGAGAAATCCTCGATACACTTTTTGTATATTTCAACCGCCTCATCCATATATCCCTGTGCATAAAGACAGACGCCGCGCATATACGCCGCCTGAGCAGCATACGCACTCTCCGGATAATTTTTCAACACCGCCTCGAACGCCTCCTGCGCCTCATCATAGCGCAGAAGATAATTAAAAAGAAGAACACCGCGCTGGTGCAGACAGAGCGCCACTGTTGCCGCATTCGTGTAGGTCTGCGCAATCTCGTCATACTTGATCAGCGCCTCTTCCCACTGCTTACCCGCCCGCATCAAATCCACAATACGAAGCGCCGCCCTCCCCGCAAACGAACTCTCGGCATGCTCCGATTCTACCAATGAAAACACCTCGACAGCGTCCTCACTTCGACCGATTTTTTCCAAAACCAACCCCAGATGATACTGTGCATTGGAGAGATGATCATGGTCTGGATAGCGCTGAATAAAACTGCGATAGCGCTGTTCCGCTTCTTCAAGCTTCTGGGCCTGATAATAAGCATCCCCCGCTTTAATCAGGGCATTCGCTTTTTCATCTACATTTGGGAGCGTTTCCACCGCTTTATCAAACAACAGCCCCGCCTCAGAATAACGTCCGCCGCCCAGCAACGCCAGCGCACGACCCAAATAGGCCTGCGCGACCCCTTCCGGATCACTGGCCACATTTAAATAGACCTGATACGCCTGTTCCGCCTCACTGAAGCGCTCAGCCCGCAGCAGCGCCCCTGCCTTTTCCAACTGAAGCTCTGTGGCTACCCGCTGATCCGGGGCCTCCGCTCGACACTCCTCTAAAAGCTTCAACGCCTCGGTGAACTCTCCCTGCAGCAGGAAGAGCTGTGCCAACTCGCGTTTCAACCGCACCCGCAATCGAGCAACAGGAGCCAAGTCGATCGCCCGCTGTAAAACACCCTTAGCCGCTTCAACCTGACCCTGCTGGTTTTCCAGCGCAGTGAGCTCCAGATAGGCATCCACCCGAATGGCAAGCCCCGCCTCGAGATCGGCCCCCAGCTCCGTCAACAGCGTGCGTGCACGGATCAGACTCTCTTCATCCCCAGCCGCCAATAACGTGCGCCCAAGCTCCAGCTCTGCGCGCCAGACCACCGAAGTTTCCCCACCAGCCGTCAGAGCCTCATAAACGCCGACCGCATCCGCCGTCTTTCCTATCAACTGATACGTCGCCGCCAAATCAAACTGATTATCCACCCGCTCAATATGATTCGTGAAGGTTTGCGCAAAAAGGGAATAGCTCGCCACGGCCTCCTCCAGTCGGCCCGTCTCTTCCTGCACACGGCCCTTAAGCCGCAGCATGGAAGAGCCCCACGGCTCCGCCGAAAAACCATCCTGCTCCGCGCCGGCTATCACTTCCAGCGCGCCGTCATACTGCGCCAACCCATAATAAGCACGCGCCCGCCAATATTCAGACGCCGCTGAACGCTCCACATTCTCCAGCGCCTTCAGCAGATCTGTGTAACGTTTCTGCCCCCAAAGCGCACGAGCCAGCAGCAGCCGGACCTCCCTCTCGCCGGAGGCATCCGGCTCTCCGCGCAAAACCTCCTGCACCTGATACTCCGCCAGCGAATAAAACCCATCCTCCAGCGACGCACGGATACTCGGAAAACGCTCCGTAGAAATTGGGGGAACAGACTCCTGCGCAACCGCTGAAAAGCAGACCGCAGACAACAAAATGGCACAACAAATAGAGCGCATGTGATTCCTGAATGATTAGCCGCCATTATTTCCAAACGCCGGAAAATATAAAGCCTTTTTTGACCTCGCTTAAATACCGATGAAATCGCATATTTCACCCCATGAAAATCCTTCTCAGCAACGACGACGGAATCCACGCTCGCGGGATCGCCGAACTCCATAAAGCCATCGGCCATCTCGGCGAGCTCTGCGTATGCGCCCCCGCCACCGAACGCTCCGCCGCCGGCCATGCAATCACGCTTACAGACCCCATCAAGACCCTGAACGTTGAAAAAGACAACACTCTCTTTGGAACAGCCGTTGACGGAACCCCCGCCGACTGCATCAAATTGGCCGTTCGCCTGCTTCACAAAGAGGTTCCCCCCGACCTCGTCGTCAGCGGCATTAACCTCGGCTCCAACACCGGCATCAGCGTGCTCTATTCCGGCACCGTCTCCGCCGCGAGCGAAGCGGTCATTCTCGGCGTTCCCGCCATCGCCATCTCCCTATGCACCTACCAAAACCCGCACTGGGAAACCGCCGCAAAAGTCGCTGCTGATATTGTCAAAAAGGTGATCGAAAACCCGCTGCCTGAGCGTACCCTGCTCAACGTCAACATTCCCAACCTGCCGCTCTCCGAACTGCGCGGCATGAGGGCCGCCCGTATGGGACGCTCCCGCTTCGTCGAAAAATTTTCCGAACACCTCGACCCGCGCGGCAACCGCTACTACTGGCTCGACGGCGATCTCGACCTGCTCGACGACACCGCCGACGCCGACATCCGCGTCGTCGAATCCGGCTATGTCGCTCTCACTCCGATCCACATTGACCTCACTGCCGATCATTGTATGGAACAGGTCTCGGTCTGGAACGAAGAATACTAAAGCGAATACACAAAACGCATTAAGCGCACTTATTCCTCGCGCTTGGCCTTATTCCAAAAGGCATCGAGTTCTTCCAGAGAGAAGGAGTTAAGGGGTCGGCCGGCAGCATGTACCAGATCCTCTACGAGCTGAAAACGACGGATAAACTTTTTAATATTCTGATCGAGCAGTTCTTCCGGATTGTGGCCAAGGAAACGGGAAACGTTAACGACCGAAAAGAGCAGATCTCCGAGCTCCTCACGAATGTCCGGTTCGTGTTGACGATGAATAGCTTCCTTCAGCTCATCCATCTCTTCATGAAGCTTATCGAAGACATCGTCGATATGCGCCCAATCAAATCCCGCACGCGCGGCGCGCTTCTGAACCTGATAGGCCTTTTGGAGCGCAGGAAGATGCCGAGGAATACCGGCCACAATGGAGGCGGGCTTATCGCCCTTCTGCTTTTCGGCTTTCTTAATGGCATCCCAATTTTGAAGCACCTCGCCGGCGCCGGAAACCTCAACTTCACCAAATACATGCGGATGCCGACGAACCAGTTTATCAGCAATCCCCTCGGCCACATTCGAAAACTCAAACTTCCCGCTTTCCGAACAAATCTGCGCATGGAAAACGACCTGCAGCAAAAGATCGCCCAGCTCTTCTTGCAGCGCGGAAGCCTCGCCGCATTCAATCGCATCAATCACCTCATAGGCTTCTTCAATCAGGTCCGACTTCAGCGATTCATTCGTCTGCTCTCGATCCCACGGACAACCGCCCGGACCGCGCAGTTTCCGCATTACGTCCAACAACCGCTCAATGGATTCGCCTGCTTTTGCCATCACACTTCCCCTTCTTTAACAAAAAAGCGCCCTCAACCGGGGCGCTCTTGATTCAGAAAACCGAATTACAGCCGCAACGTCAGGTCCAGAATCGTATCGGGTTTTTCATTGCTCAGCGAATCAAGCACCATCATGGCACCACCGAAATCCTGGAACGCAGTATATTCATCGGGCACAACAATGCAGGAGGCCCCTGCTGTAAGTGCGCCTTTGCAGGCGACCTGCGAAGAAACAACCGCCACGAGCGTAACATGATCCTTATTCGACTGCTTAAGCATTTTCAGCCAGTCATCTGCACGTGGGAAAGATTCTTTCACCTCTTCCGGAACAATCAACTCCACGCCCATTTTATCGAGGCCAAGCCTGCTCATCAGCTTAACCGCCAACTCTTTCGAAAGAGCGGTAAAGGTAGCCACCCGAACACCACGTTCCTGCGCAGCTTTAATCAGCTTCAGCAAACCGGCATCGAGTTCCGCTTCATTTTCACAATAGGCCGCAACGGTCTTATCCACCTCTGCTACGGCCTTTTCTATCGCATCGGATCGCTTGTCGGAAAGCGTCAGCACATCCGTAATCACCTGTCGATGCAACGGAGACATTCCTGAACGACTGAACAGCACAGGAGTGAGTTCCACGCCCTTGCTGGCTACAGCACTTTTGATCGCTTCAAATTCCACCCCGCGCACCTTGGCTGCCACATATTCCAACTCAAAAATCAGCGCATGCGTTCCCCGGACTTTCTCCTGCTTATTCACACCGTTACTCATATAAATAAATGCTCCTTTGATCCCTTTTCCTCTAAAAAACTGAAGCGCAGTCTATGTAGGTTAAACAATCAGGTCAAGTACAGGTTTTCAGGCGGCGTTTCCATTTCACCACAACGACTGTTCCAACTTTTCCCGCGAAAGATTGTTTGCACAGATTTCGAACTCACCATCAGCCGTTTCGGATTATGATCGGAAATCTATTCCTAACGTAAAAACCGGCAAATCAGCACTTCATTATTTTGTTGCCCAAAACACCCATTTTTCAATGGCGCATGCAACGTATATTTGCTACCTTACAGTCGAAGTTGAGGAGAGGAAAGGGCTCTGCGGGGTTCGCGACATATAGGTTTTCCCTCTTACCCAATGACATTTAAAAGGGAGCATATGCTTCGGGCCGGTGACTGCACGCCCTTGAATAAGTGAGGGTTCCGGGATCCGGTTTGATTCGCGCCCACATCTATTGCTACGGTGATAGAGGTTCACCTACCGACGGCCACTGCGGGGTTCCTCTCCCAGCTTCACTTTTCCCCCGCAAAACCAGACGGAACTCATCTGGGTCATTAATCTAACTGCGTGGCCCTATTTCATCTGAAAGCATTAGGGTTTTGGGCGATGAGATCTCCGACGGTTACATGGGGGAAATTTACATCGTCGTGGGGCAGGCATCCCCGCCCGCAACGAAACAGTGAATCAAATAGAGTCAAGCTCCTGCCTCCGTAAATCATTCTGCCCCAAAATTATCCTGCATAAATTCATGCCCTTGCGCGCTTCGCGTCTTCCCTTCTTGGCGGTCAAAATTATTCATCCCCCGCTACGCTTAACCCAATTTCCGCGGCCTAAAATGTAGTGTATTGCGCCGCAGATGATTACATCGATGCAGTCACTACATTTTTGCGCACGCGTTAATTCGATAGGTGTGCCGAGGGATGGGCAAAGCGGTCCAGTCGA
>JAAYDL010000179.1 GCA_012729265.1 Lentisphaerota bacterium
AGCGCTTCAGTTCGCAGGAGCAACTCCTTGAGAACGCCCGCGAATTCCGCGACCGCGGGTTGCCGATGGATGTGATCGTGCAGGACTGGCAGTATTGGGGCAAGTATGGCTGGAACGCCATGCGGTTCGATGAAGGATACTATCCCGATCCCGCCAAGATGGTCGAGGAGCTGCACGACATGGACGCGCGAATGATGCTTTCGGTCTGGTCGAAGGTCGATCCCAATTCGGAGCTGGGCAAGGAGTTTACGGCAAAGGGCTTCTACATTCCCGGCACGCAGTGGGTCGATTTCTTCAACCCCGAGGCCGCCGCGTTCTATTGGAGCAACTTTAGCGAAAAATTGCTTTCGCTCGGGATCGATGCGTGGTGGCAGGATGCCACGGAGCCTGAAAACGACGACCTGGTCGGACGCAAAACCTTTGCCGGCCTCGGCGAAAAGATGCGCCTGATCTATCCGCTCTACGTCACAAAGACGGTGTATGAAGGGCAGCGCAAGGATCGTCCCGATTCGCGTGTGTTTATCCTCACGCGATCCGCCTTTCTCGGCCAGCAGCGTTATGCGGCGGCAACGTGGTCGGGCGACATCGGCAACAGCTGGGAAACGCTGCGCCGCCAGATTCCGGCGGGACTCAACTTTGTGGCCACGGGCATGCCTTACTGGACCACCGACACCGGCGGATTCTTCCGTCCCGGCGGCGGACAGTTCCAGGACAAGGGCTTCCATGAACGGTTTATCCGCTGGTTTCAATATTCCACCTTCTGCCCGCTGCAACGCGTGCACGGCTACCAGACCGACACCGAGTTCTGGCGCTACGGCGAGCAGGTCGAGCAGGAAGCCAAGCGCTATCTGGATCTGCGCTACCGCATGTTCCCCTACATCTACAGCGAAGCGGCCCGCATGACCTTTGAAGGAACCACGCTGATGCGCCCGCTGGTGATGGACTTTGCCGACGACCAGACCGCGCTGGAACAGAACTATGAATACATGTTTGGTCCGGCGTTCTTGGTGGCACCTGTGCTGGAGCCGGGCGTTGAAAGCTGGGAGGTCTATCTGCCGAAAGCCGATGAAGGCTGGATCGATTTCTGGACCGGCAAGCCGAGCAAGGGCGGTCAGAGCATAAAAGTTGCGTCTCCGCTGGAACAGATTCCGTTGCAGGTGCGCGCGGGCTCAATTGTTCCGCTCGGCCCGAAGCAGCAGTTTATCGGCGAAAAGCCGGAAGCGCCGATTGAAATTCGCGTTTATCCCGGCGCGGATGGCCGCTTTGTGCTGTACGAGGACGAAGGCGACAACTATGGCTACGAAAAGGGCGAGTTCAGTAGAATCGTTCTGGAATGGAATGATGCCGCGCAAACGCTCATCATCGGCGAACGCAAGGGTGAATTTACCGGCATGGTGAAAAACCGCACCTTCAATGTGATCTGGGTGTCGCCCGACCACGGCGTCGGAATCGAGCCGACGACTGCGGACGCCGTGGTGGAATATACCGGCAAAGCGGTCAAGGTTGTCCGGGCCGCAGGCAAATAGTCGGCGCGTCAATAAACACAAAGACACCAAGCACTCTAAGCCTTAAGTACTTGGTGTCTTGAGTGAAGCGGGTGTTTAATGCCGATTTATGGAAGTTTACTTGGTCATGATGCTTAGGAAGGAAATGTTATAATGAAAACAAATGTTTATACTTTGATTGGGTCGTTATTGGCAATGGTAGTGGCGTGGCCCTTGATGGGTCAGGCACAGGACGTTAATTATATGGAGAACCTGTACCAGTTCATTGAAAACACGGAGGTGTTTGAATTGAACCAGGAAGAGGGGCACGCCTATTTTGTGCCTGAAAAGCATCTGTCGCTCAATGGGGACTGGAAGTTCAAGTTCACGGATGTGCCGGAGAAGATGCCCAAGGACTTCTTTGAAGTGGGGTATGACGACCAAGCCTGGGCCGATATCGCGGTGCCGTCAAACTGGGAAATGCAGGGTTTCGGGGATGCCATGTTTAGAAACGTATCTCTGTCATTTCAGGCGGAACCACCCCATGTGCCGCGTGACTATAATCCCACTGGCGCATATCGTCGTCGGTTTACCGTGCCCTCCGACTGGCAGGGGCAGAAAATCTTCCTGCGTCTGGAGAAGACCGCTTCTGCTTCGTTTGTTTGGATCAACGGCCATGAGGTGGGATACAATGAGGGGGCTCAGGAGCCTGCAGAGTATGATATCACGTCCTATGTCAAACCCGGCGAGAACGTCATCGCCGTGCATGTGGTCAAATTTTCTGACGGCTATTACCTAGAGGGCCAGGACTACTGGCGTCTGGCCGGAATCTTTGATGAGGTGTGGATCTATGCGGCCCCGCAGGTTCGCCTGTTTGACTGGGCCGTGGTCACGGATCTGGATGAGACATTCACGGATGCGGACCTGAAGGTCCAGGTGGTGGTCAAGAATGCGTCCGAGCAGGTGCAATCCGGTTCCAAGGTCAAGGCGGTGCTGGTGGATGAGAGCGACCAGGAAGTGGCCACCTTTGAAAGCGCAACCTTTGATGTGGCTGCCCAAGGCAAGGCAGAGGTGTCGTTGTCCACACGGGTGAGCAATCCGGCCAAGTGGACCGCAGAGACGCCGACACGGTACCGGTTGAAGCTGGTGCTGCAAGGCCGGGACGGGTCCGTCTTGAATGAAGCAGCCGTGGTCATCGGTTTTAAAGAGACGCAGATCAAGGGTGAAGTATTCTATCTCAATGGCGTGCCCATCAAGGTCAATG
>JAAYDL010000180.1 GCA_012729265.1 Lentisphaerota bacterium
AGGCCGGGTTAAACCGCCGACACATCCCGCCAGAAGAAGGCACAAAAAAAGAAGGAGTCCCGCCCTGCGAGCTCCTTCTTTTATAAAAACCATCGAATCCATTCTCCGCCCTAACTCGCGGTCGGCGCATCCTGTTTGGTTTCCTTGGACGGGCGCGATTCGTCAACAATTTCCTTCACCCGAACCGTAATCGTTCCGATGTCTTCCAAGCCCAACGATTCACGAACCCCTTCACGGATGCGCTGCTGCATCAATTGCGAGAGCTCAGGAATTTTATTTCCAGCCCGAACGGACACCATGGCCAGCAGATCAATTCCGCCGCCGCGGCGCGGAAGCAGCTTGGTTTCAATCTTCTTCACCGCTGCAAACTCATGTCCGATCCGCTCGACAAAATCCTGAACTGCGCGGGTACTGATTCCAACAGAACCGCCCTCGGATTGGTAATCAATAAACACGTCTCTGGATTTACGCAGACCACCCAGCAGGCGCAAAGCAACCGCCAGAACAAGAATGGCCCCAAGAATGGTGGAGAAAAAAGGCTTCTCCAACAACTGCACCATGCGCTCTCCGACCTCCCTATTGAACTGGCTGCCATAAATCAGCCCGCCGCCGATCAGGAAGAGCAGCGACAACACAACCACTTCACCAAAATGAAACGGACGTCTGTTCATGGGATTTACTCCTCTTCCGTTTTGGGTTCCGCACTGCGGATTCCCTGAACGACCACGTTTACTGCAGAAATCGGTTGACCAGTCATATCTTCAACCGCCCGTTTAACGGCCGCCTGAAGCTGGAGACATACATCGGGAATACAGACGCCGAATTCGACCACAATGGCCAGATCAATCGAGCGGAAATCTTCCTCTTCCGCTCCGATACGAATCCCCCGATCTTTTGCCTTTTTACCGATAATTCCGGCCAATCCGTCGGCAAACCCCCCCTGAATTTCAGCCACGCCAACGACCTTTTTGGCCGCCTCATGAGCAATTACTGCAAGCACCGAATTTTCGATGCGAATTGTTCCATATTCAGAACCGGTATGTTCTATTTCGTGCAGTTCTGTTACAGCATTTCCTGCCGGATCATTCATAATAACATCTCCTTTTTAATTAGGGATTAAGAAAAACCTCATGCATAAACTTTTCCAGAAAGGCGGTATTATAGTGCCCTTCTCTAAAGCGCGAATCCGCAATCAGCGCCTCTCCCAACGGCACCGAAGTGTGCGGCCCGTTAATAGTAAACTCTTCCAACGCACGGCGCATACGAGCAATCGCTTCGTCTCGATCTTTACCGTGCGCAATGATCTTTCCGATCATGCTGTCATAATAGGGCGAAATATTGTAGCCCGAATAGACATGCGAATCGATCCGGATCCCCGGCCCTCCCGGAAAATGAACCGCTTCTACCGGCCCCGGTGAAGGCGTAAAGTTGTTGTACGGATTTTCGGCATTCACCCGAAATTCAATCGCGTGACCACGAATCACCACATCCTCCTGCGTGAACGACAGCTTTTCTCCGGCCGCCACACGGATTTGCTCCTTCACCAGGTCAATCCCGCACACCTCTTCCGAGACGGTATGCTCCACCTGAATCCGCGTATTCATTTCCATAAAATAGAACTGCTTGGCGTTCTCATCGTAAAGAAATTCAAGTGTACCTGCACTGTCATAATTTACCGCTTTGGCCGCCTTCACCGCGGCATCGCCCAAAGCGTTTCGCTCTTTATCGTTCAGGGTAGGAGACGGGGCCTCTTCCACCAGCTTCTGATGCCTGCGCTGAATTGAACAGTCGCGTTCGCCCAGATGGCAGACATTCCCATGTTTATCGCCGATAATCTGCACCTCAATGTGGCGGGCCGACTCGATATATTTTTCCATGAACAGGTCGGGATTACCGAAGGAGGCTTCGCCTTCCGCCGATGCGGCCATAAAACCCTGCACCAGACTCACATCGTTACGCGCCACGCGCATGCCCTTACCGCCCCCACCCGCAACCGCCTTCAGCAGGACCGGATAACCCATCTCACGGGCCAGCGCGAGGGCTTCGTCGGAATTTTTCAGAATACCGTCGGAGCCGGGGGTAATCGGCACACCGGCGGCCTTCATCGTTGCGCGCGCAACCGCCTTATCGCCCATATTCCGAATGCAGTCCGGTTTCGGGCCGATAAACGTAATATTGCACTTGGCACAGACTTCAGCAAAGTGAGCGTTCTCTGCCATAAAGCCGTATCCGGGATGAATGGCATCCACATCGGCAATCTCTGCAGCGCTGATGATATTACTGATTTTTAGATAACTTTTGTTCGCAGCGGCCGGGCCGATGCATATCGCCTCATCCGCCATCTGAACATGGAGCGAATCCAGGTCGGCCTCCGAATAGACGGCCACCGACCTCACTCCCAGTTCCTTGCAGGCGCGGATAATGCGCAAAGCGATTTCGCCACGGTTGGCGATCAATATCTTCTCAAACATGGATCGCTCCCTTATTGGGGTTCAACGAGAAAAAGAGGCTGACCGAATTGTACCGGCGACGCATCATCGACAAGCACCTTCTTAATCACGCCGCTCACTTCTGCCTTAATCTCGTTCATCACCTTCATGGCTTCAACAATACAAACCACCGTTTCATCGCCCACACCGTCACCCACATTGATAAATGGATCCGCCTCGGGAGCAGGTTTGCGATAAAATGTGCCCACGATCGGCGAAAGGATTTCAACCAAGCCTTCGTCCGCCGCAGGCACTTCCTGCACAGGGACGGCCGCCGAAGCCGCTGCGGGAGAAGGAGCGGCGACAGGAGTCGGAGCAGCTACAGGCGCAGTATACACAACGGGAGCTTCACTGCTTCCGCGTTTCATCGTCAGTTCAAAATCTACGTCTTTCATCGAGAACTCTGTGAGTCCATTTGATTTCATCAGTTCTACAATGCGTTTAATCTCTTTGATTTCCATAGTCACTCTCTCCTAGTTATCAAATGTGCTATATCCCGGAGACTAAACAATATTTTACGGGCCTTGCCTAGCTCGAATATTGCCCTTCGCAACCGCTCAGCGATCCACTGCCGTCACAGCGTGCCGACTTCATTGACGAAAATGCAGGAAATGAAATGAATCGAGTGGACGTTACTCCAACAAAAAAAACGGTCCTGTATGCAGATTTTCGCATTCAGAGCCGTTCAAAGCGCGGGGTCACAAAGCGCGGGGTCAGAGTACTAGGCTCAGCGCAAGTGATTTTTTAAAAAAAAGTGTCGGTTGCGCGGGGGGCCCGGGGCAGTCCCGCAATCTCGTAAAAACGGCATAAAAAGCGGCGAGTAGAGGATGATCAGTGTAGAAAAAAACGGCTAAATTTTGACCGCAGAGAATAGTTTACGCACGAAGAACACAAAGTAAAGTTAATGAATTCTTGGCGACGTTGCGGCTTTGCGTGAGATGATGCCGCAAAGCACAGGAGGAAACAGGGGTCTCTATTTGCAGCGAATGAATGAAAAGCAACGAATGGGCATTATTGCCGCTTCGCTGCCGTCGCGGTGCTCCAGCCTTACTTCGTATGTGCCACCAAATCATTTTGCCAAATCTCCCTTCGTGTACTTCGTGCCTTCAGCGCAGCGGGTGGTGAAAAAAAACTAAGGGTGCATGGATTTTAAGCAGAATGATTTAAACCGCCGAAACAGATTAGGCCGGGTGCGGAAAGTTATATTGTCGGGTGGCACTGTGCTTGTTGATCGGTTATCTTGGTCGCAAAGGAGCGGTTTTATGAAAAATAAACGAGGATTTACGCTGATTGAAATTTTGGTGACGATTGCGATCATCAGCCTGCTGGGTTCATTGGCCTCCATTGGGGTTATTAAGGCGATGAGGAGCGCAAAAATCAAACAGGCAGAGACCGACTTGGCGATGATTAGTTCGGGGATTATAACGCTAGCCGATGCGACGGGCCGCTGGCCCAACAAGGCCGTTCGAACCACTCCCGGAAACACTAATGTCCTGGACCTTACCGCAGATTCTGCGGGACTTCTTGCCCTTGGCACTAACAGTGTCACATCGTTCCCAAACTGGAACGGCCCCTATTGTGATGATGTGATGACAGACCCTTGGAAAAACCTCTATTTCTTTGATCCAGTCTATACGGTTGACGGCAAGTCTCGCATTGTAGTCGGCTCCCTCGGCCCGAATGGGAAAAAAGATGGCGATGATATTTATATCCTGCTGGACGATTAGACCGATTCTGCCCTTAAAACGGGGTTAAGCCCACAGGTTGCCTTGCGCGACAGAATCCTTTTTCGGAAGAAGGTTTACGGTTTAACTTCCGGCAGCGTGCGGATCCAATCCAGCAGTTCCTCACGGTTGGCAAAGCGGTTTTCCATCTGAGCGTCGTATGCCTCTTTGAGGATTTTTCCGATGAGCCGTCCCTCCTTGATACCGAGCTGGAGCAGGTCTCGGCCGTTGATCCAGGGTTCAGGAAGAACCGGTTCGTTCGCCATCTGTTCCATGGTTTTATGCAGAAAATCATAGTTATCGAGCATCGCGTGCGAGCCGAGACAGTCGAGACGATGGAGCTCCAGTTCTAGATCAAAGATTTCGGCCCCGATCATTCGGCGCAGCGTGGCCTTGCGCATGTTCTGCACATCCATAAAACGCATGTGTCCACGAATCGCTTCGGCGATGCGTTTGCGCTCTTTGGTCGGCAATTTCAGTCGCACGAGAATTTCTTCGGCCATTTCGGCGCTGACCTGAGCGTGGCCATCGAAGCGGATGCGCAGCTGCCCGTCGGAGCCCGTTCCCATGCGGGCCGTCGGCGGCTTTCCAACGTCGTGGAGCAGGACGGTGTAAGCGAGCTCTCTGGCGCTATATGGGGTTATCTGGTCACAGCCTTTCCCGTTCATGGAATTGAGCATGAGAACCGTATGCTCAAAGACATCGCCCTCCGGATGAAATTGTGGGGGCTGCTCCTGACCGATCATGGGGAGAATTTCGGGGAGAATAAATTCCATCAACCCAGAACGGACGAGGTGGCGCAGCGCATCGCCCGGGCGCGCGCTTTCAGTCAGTGTACGGGTGAGTTCGTTTTCGATGCGCTCGGCGCTGATGCGCTGGATGAGGTGCGCCATTTCGTGGATCGCACGATCTGTTTCAGCATCGATTTCAAACCCGAGGGTATGGGTGAATCGAATGGCGCGGAGCATGCGTAGGTGGTCTTCTCGGAAGCGTTCCGCTGGATCGCCGATGGCTACGATCCTGCGTTCCTCCAGATTGCGTTGCCCGCCGACATAGTCGATTAGCTTTCCTTCGATCGGATCAAAAAACATACCGTTGATGGTAAAGTCGCGGCGCAGTGCATCTTCTCGAGCGGCGCAGAAGTGAACGGTTTCAGGGCGGCGCCCGTCGGCGATTCCGATGTCTTTTCGGAAGGTGGCGACCTCGGTGATCCGGTTTCCGTCGATGACGCCGATCACCCCGAAAGCTTTTCCGATAGCGATGGTTTTTGGAAAGAGCGCCTCGACCTCTTCGGGGCGGGCGCTCGTGGCCACGTCATAATCTTTAGGCGAGCGCCCGAGCAATTCATCGCGCACGCACCCACCAGCAAAGAGCGCTTCGTGTCCGTTGCGGCGCAGCACGGAAATGATTTCAACTGCGGCATCACGGGGATTTAGTGCGCTGCTCATATTTGGATTTATCCGCCTTTCCATGAACTGAGGTGAAGGTTTATTGTCAGACCAGACCATACCAGAGGAGTTTAGAAATGATAAAGAGACTTTTACTACTGTTGATGACGACGATGGCGGTCGTTGGCGCGCGAGCCCAGTTGAACCCGTTTACGGTGTCGCTCAGTTTGGAGGGCGACCGCATTGAGGTGACGGCTGAGGTGCCGGAAAACCACTATTTATATGCCGAGGATTTTCGTGTGCTCGATGGGGCCGGCAACGCATTGTCCGCGGTTGCGCTGCCGGAGTCGCACATGCATCCGGACCCCGTTTCCGGCGACCCTATTCCGGTGTATGATGAATCGTTCACGGCATCGTATGCGTGGAAGCCATCACCCGGTGGCGAAGCGATGGCTGTGGTGCGCTATCTAGGATGTAGTGAAGACGGGATCTGTTTCCCTCCCGGCAAGGAAGAGCTTCGGTTCTCAGATTCCTCCGCAGAAGGTGCTGATGTCCGTGCACTGGCAGATTCGGGTGACTGGAAAACCGCGCTGGAAAAATTCACGCTGGCCGGCCGTGCTGAAGGATTTATGCGCCCGAGCCGCTTTCTTGAATTTCTCGACCAGGCGGAATCGGGTGCACTTGAAGACGAAACGGTCGCGGAAGATTCCGGCTCGCTGCTTGCTCGGCGCGGGATTCTGCTGATGATTCTCTTTATTCTGCTGGGCGGCCTCGCCCTTAATTTGACGCCGTGCGTACTCCCGATGATTCCGGTCAATCTGGCCATCATTGGTGCAGGCGCACAGGCGGGATCAAAGGGGCGCGGGTTTGCGTTGGGTGCCGTGTACGGCCTCGGCATTGCATTGGCCTACGGACTCCTCGGCGTTGTGGTGGTGCTGACCGGCGCGAACTTTGGATCGCTCCAATCCAGTCCCTGGTTTAATCTGGTGATTGCGCTGATCTTCATTGCGCTGGCGTTAGCCATGTTCGATGTGGTCCAGATCGATTTTTCGCGGTTCCAGTCCAAGCTCGGCGGCGGAACCCACAAGTCGGGCAGCTTTGTGATGGCATTCACCATGGGCATTGTTGCAGCCTTGCTGGCGGGCGCGTGCGTGGCACCTGTGGTTACAACGGTGGTACTTTTTGCGGCGGAGCTCTACCAGACCACCAAAATCGGCGGACTGCTTCTTCCGTTTGTGCTGGGGATCGGCATGGCGCTGCCGTGGCCGTTCGCCGGAGCAGGCTTATCGTTTCTTCCGAAACCGGGCAAGTGGATGCAGTATGTCAAGGTTGCCTTCGGCGTCGGCATTTTAGTGCTGGCGTTCAACTATGGACTGCTGAGCTATCGCGGTTTCCGCCCGATCGAAGTCAAAGATGGAATCGACGGACGAACCAACGCCGGATTCGCTGAAGCGATGGAGCGAGCCCATGCTAAAGGCAAGTCGGTCTTGATCGATGTGACGGCCAGCTGGTGCAAAAACTGCAAAGCGATGGAGAAAAATACCTTCCCGGACGAGGAGGTGCAGCAGCAGCTTGAGGACTATGTCTTCCTGAAATATGTCTCCGAAGATCCGGAAAACCCGAATACGAAAGCGGTCTGGGAACACTTCGGCGTTCAGGGGCCTCCCGCCTATTATGTGCTGAAGCCGATCCGGTAAGAGGTGCGTTGCATACTTTCATGCAATATAATTGTGACAAACAATTTCCCACTCAGACGGCAAGATTCCAGAATATCATTCTGTCCTAATTATTTTGTTTAAATGGAAATAGACGAAACCACCCCCAGCCCCAGTCGCGGCCCATCGGGCAGATCACCGGCGCTTGTAAGCCGACCGGTTGATTTGCGGGTTCGCCTTAAAATGGATCCGCATCATATATCGGTGCTGGAAAAAGCGGGTTCCCTACGATGAATCCCACTATCTAAGCGTATTAAAAAAACGAGGCTCTTCCATTTGGAAAACCATCGCAGAACACCCTGATGCTGTCAGGTTAAACGGCCCTGTAGAAAGTCAGTTTTTCCCTTGA
>JAAYDL010000016.1 GCA_012729265.1 Lentisphaerota bacterium
CTTAACAAAAGGAGTCGCCATGAAGAAGTTAAGCATAGGAATTGATTGTCATGCACGAATAAATGTTATCGGATTAGCCTTTGATGATATGAAGCCTCCGGTTTTGCATGGAAAGGCATCGGCCGATCTGAATCGGACGGTGGATGCCATCCGGAAAATCCTTAAAAAGTATGTCCTGAAGAAGGAGGATGTCATCATTTGCTATGAAGCGGGGCCGACAGGATTCGTACTGGCCCGTCGATTGATCAAGTTGGGCTTTGAGTGTATTGTTGTTGCTCCATCATTGATTCCCACAAAGTCGGGCGAAAAAAAGAAGACCGACCGTCGTGATGCGCGTAAGCTGGCGGGGTATCTGCGTTCGAATGACCTGCGGGCGGTTCATATTCCAGATGTTGAAGATGAGGTGATCCGCGATGTCTGTCGCGGACGAACCGATGCAGCGCAGGAGCTGGCCCGCACCAAAAAACAATTACTTTCGTTTCTGCTGCGCAACGGCTACCACTATACAGGCAAGGCCAACTGGACCGAGGCGCATATGCGTTATCTACGCGAACTGGTTCTGGCGCATCCGTCTCAAAAACTGATTCTTGAGGAGTATATTCAGCGTATTGACGCACTGGAACAGCAGATCCGACGGATTGAAGATCAGATGAGAGAGCTGCTTCAAAATTGGCAGCGCAAACCGCTGGTGGAAGCCTTAATGGGTATGCGCGGGTTCCAGCTGGTTGCTGCTATGGTGACGGTCAGTGAGATCGGTTGTTTCAGTCGCTTTAAACATCCCAAACAGTTGATGGCTTATTTGGGACTGGTGCCATCGGAAGAGAGCTCCGGCGACAAACGGCGCATGGGGTCGATTACCAAGTGCGGCAACGGACATGCTCGTTGGATGCTCATCGAGTCGGCGGGTTGCTACCGGTTGCCTCCCAAAATCAGCAAAGCACTTTCGGTGCGGCAGGAAGGGCTTCGGCGAGAGGTTCTCGCTGTAAGCTGGCACGCACAAAACCGTCTGAATAAGCGCTGGTTTAAACTCAGCCTCAGAGGCCTTCACTTTAATAAAATCCGAACGGCGATTGCCCGGGAGTTGGCCTCCTATATCTGGGACATTGCCATGATTATTGAAAAACAGCAGGTGCCTTGTGCATCAAGCGCGGTCGAAGCATAATGACGCTGCGCGCCAGCCTTCGGCACTTATATTCGTCCGCACTTGACGTCCTTCATCACGGCTGAAGAAGTATAATCAGCTTCCTCTCGGAAGTAGAAAACAAGGAGCGCACAACCCCTTTCAAATACCCCAAACCATACGGACTCTAACGGGAGTTGCAGAGGCCGGTCCCTGATAACGTTATACGACTAGACCATTCAAGCCCGACGGGGCGCAGGTCGAGTGTCAGACACCCAGACAACGGGAGAAGGCCGCGGTGAATAAAGATAATACTGGTAGTTCGATTCTGCTTCGCAGATTCGGCAATGAGTCCAAGGATATGAGCATAACCCTGCATGCGGCAAAACCGCTCACCCTGTGAACTCCGGAGTCCTATGGTTTGCGGGTCTAACGACCCTTTTTCGGAATGTGAAAAAAGTGGGTCTAAATTTTTTTACCCTGTTGACAAAACTTCAGCCATATGAACGTTTGGTGTGACCCTCGCTGCTCTAACCGTTGACCGAATCAAAATGCGTTGGTCAGCGTAGGGTCCACGCCCTTGAATCCCCTCTAACCCCTTTCAACAGGGGCTACGTTTCATTAAACTAAAAAAGAGCCCTCCTCTTGTGTTAGCTGGCGCTACCAAGAGGAGGAGTCTCACTAACCCTAAACTCATAGGAGA
>JAAYDL010000181.1 GCA_012729265.1 Lentisphaerota bacterium
ACCAAGATCCACCAGGGCGAGAATGTACATCACACTGCTTAAGGCGAGCACCGAACAAAAAAGCTGAAACTTTTCTGAGCTGTCTATCCCAGATAACGCATCCTTTTCTTTCTGAAATATACTGGCATGCAATAACGGAATCCGTTCCCATTCGGCCAGCAAAACGGTTTTGGCTGATATCCAATCCTTGCGATAAAATGCCTCTGAGACGGAATAATTCACATCCTCCATAACCTGCAACTCGTCGATAGATTTGGGAGAAAATATCCGGGCGTCCTGATCGCACGCGCGAGTAACTTTATAACGGAGAAGTATTCCCTGCTCAAAAGAGTTAAGCCAGCGGCTCCATGGATACTTCTGAGCAGCGTCCACATCTGCATCATTCGAAAACATTACAAAAGGATCAAACGTTACATCGGCAACAATACCCTCTGTGACATTTGCAACGATCCATGCACGTATATCGTCGAGCATCTTCTGGCGAGACTTCAGAGCCATAATCCGCTTGCCCTTAAAATCATCCGTAATCGTTCGTCGCGACACATCTGTCTTCGATGCCAAAAAACCAATCGGATTGATCCCAAGACAGTCTTCCAGAATTAATTTTTGCGGGATTAGAATCACAGTGCTTCTCCAACATAATCGTTAATCGGCGGTACCTTTATGTATGAATTGCGCCGCCGCGTTCTTTATTACAGGCTCGGCAGACACAATATCCTTCGCTTTTTTTGGTCATAAAAATATCTCTGGGCTCGATGACTTTATTGAAGAACTTGCAGGGAAGCGGTTCCTCCAAAGCGATGAAAGATGGACGTGGTGCGGGCGCGACGGTCGGTCGGGGTCGGTTATGAAACGGCGGTACATTACGGGATCGGAAGAAGTCGACCTGTTTTTCCTCATGCTTCTTGCGCAGGGCCAGCTCTGCCTCGGCTCTTTTCGGATGATTTTTCCATTGGAGCAGATTTTCCTGTCGCAATGCCGGTGCGAGGGTTTGGTGAGGACGGCTTGCATACGGATTCGAAAACCGGGTCAAATCCAGGGTGAGGCAACCAGCACCGCCGTTTTGCCTGTCCTTCTTGTCAAAGACCGGCTTGAGGACCCAGCTTCGTTCCCCAAGATGACAATGAAGTTCGGGAGTTTTGATATCCCCGATTTGTTCCACCCGATCAAACCGGATTTTCTCGCCTGATTGAATGATCTCTTCTTCGTTCATGTAGCGGGCGATGACTGCGGGAATCTCCAGCTCTCCGGAACGAAGATAGTCGACCACCATACGAAGCAAGGATGCCCGGTATGAAAACTCGCACTCCGAGGCATCCTGATGGGCAAAATAGTGTTCGTTCTTCTCTCCTTGGCACGCACGAAATGGTTTATGGCAAAGTGGGCAGACACACTCGCAGGCAAGGCCTCGTTCGACATCGTCAATGAAAGCAATCCCGCGTGGATTGTTGATTCCGTATGGATTTTTCATCACTCACACTTCAACAATTTTCCACCTAACAGTTTCCTGTTTTGAAGGTTCCAGCTTTGAACGAACACTCAAATCGACATGTTTTTTATTTATAGCGAGGCAAAGCAGGTCCGTTGGCCGTGTCATGGCCACATAGTTACATTTGAGGCGCATCAAATTCCTGACACCAGCACCTGACCGTCCTGTTTTATCATGCGTCAACCATGAAAGTAGAGATGAGAGATTCTCCTCATGATAAACTGTATCCAGCACCAACGTAGAG
>JAAYDL010000182.1 GCA_012729265.1 Lentisphaerota bacterium
GCCGACCTACAGGCGATTGAGGAGAAGAAGGGCAAGCTGGCGGGGCTTAAACTGGCCTATCTGGGTGACGGATTTAACAACGTGACGCATTCGCTGATGTTCGGTGGAACCAAGATGGGCATGCACGTTTCGGTCGGCTCGCCGACGGGCGTAGAATATTCTCCTCGGGCGGATGTGGTCGCCGACTGCGAGCGCTTTGCGGCGGAGTCCGGCGGATCCGTTTTGGTGACCGATGATCCGGTAAAGGCGATTAAAGATGCCGACGTGGTCTATACCGATTCCTGGATGAGCTATCATATTCCGAAGGATCAGGAGGCCGCGCGAATTGCCAAATTTATGCCGTATCAAGTGAACAGCGCGCTTATGGCCCATGCAAAGCCCGACGCCGTATTCATGAACTGCCTGCCCGCGATCCGCGGCTGCGAACAGACCGCAGAAGTCATCGACGGCCCGCAATCGATCGTCTTCGACGAAGCAGAAAATCGTCTGCACGCCCAGAAGGCGGTCATTCTGACATTATGTAACGCAGTATAGAATTTTTGTAGACGGAGCATCCCTGCTCCGGTGTGCACACTCGGCAGGAAGTTCGGAATGGAAACAAGTGCGCTACCGCAGCCAAAAAGAAAAGGCGGAATCGAGTGATTCCGCCTTTTGAGCTTTTTCGCAGTGGAGTTTATTCCGCTTCTTCAGCCGCTTTTTCGATCTTCTTCGGCAGGTTGAGCTTCAGGTGCAGATCACGGATCTGGTTGAATTCAACCTCTCCGGGGGCTCCCATCAGCAGGTCCTGCGCCTTCTGGTTCATCGGGAAGGTGATGACTTCGCGGATGTTGGGTTCGTCGGCCAGCAGCATGATCATACGGTCAACGCCAGGGGCGATGCCCGCATGCGGCGGAGCGCCGTATTGGAAGGCTTTGTAGAGCGCCGGGAATTTGGCTTCGACGACTTCTTTTCCGTAGCCGGCAATCTCAAACGCCTTGACCATCAGCTCGGGGCTGTGGTTCCGCACGGCGCCGGAGGAGAGCTCGGTGCCGTTGCAGACAATGTCGTACTGGTAAGCGAGGATTTCGAGCGGATCCTTGCTGAGTAGCGCTTCCATTCCGCCCTGCGGCATCGAAAACGGATTGTGGCTGAACGCGATCTTGCCGTCGTCATCGAGCTCATACATCGGGAAGTCAACAATCCAGCAAAACTTAAATACGTTGGGGTCGATCAGGCCGAGGTGCTTGCCGAGTTCGTTGCGGACGTGTCCACCGATTTCGCAGGCGGCCTTTTCATTATCGGCAATGAAGAACATGACATCGCCGTCGCTCACGCCGCCGAGTTGTTTGAGCGCGTTGAGCGTTTCCTCGGAGAGAAATTTTGCAATCGGGCTCTGAACTTCGCCTTCGTTCCAGCGCAGGTAGCCGAGGCCTTTGGAACCGACGGACTGTGCAAACTTGATCATGTCGTCGAAAAACTTACGCGACTCGCCCGCGCAGCCTTTCACCGCGATGGTCTTGACGGTGCCGCCTGAGGCCACAACGCCGGCGAATGCTTTAAAGTCGCAGTTGCGGAACAGCTCAGTGGCATCCTGCATGATCAGGGGGTTGCGTAGGTCGGGTTTATCGCTGCCGTATTTTTCGATGGCTTCCCGGTACGGAAGGCGCGTGAATGGTATGGCGTCCACCTGCTTGTCGGAAAACTCGGTGAAGATTTTGTGGAGCACCTTTTCGTTCACTTCAAAAACGTCTTCCTGCGTGGCAAACGCCATTTCCATGTCGAGCTGATAAAACTCGCCGGGCGAGCGGTCGGCACGGGCGTCTTCGTCGCGGAAGCAGGGGGCAATCTGGAAGTAGCGGTCGAAGCCGGAGGTCATGAGCAGCTGTTTGAACTGCTGCGGAGCCTGCGGCAGCGCATAAAATTTGCCGGGATGAATGCGGCTCGGCACGAGATAGTCGCGCGCGCCTTCGGGTGAGCTGCTGGTGAGGATCGGCGTCTGCATTTCCATGAAGCCTTCGGCGGTCATCAGCTCGCGAATGCGGGCGATCACCTTGGAGCGCAGGACAATGTTGTTGTGCAGGCTCTGGCGGCGCAGGTCGAGAAAGCGGTATTCAAGGCGAAGCGTTTCGTTGCACTCTTCTTCTTTGGCCACCTGGAAGGGGATGACTTTGGCTTCGCCGAGCATTTCCATCTCGTTAGCCACGATCTCAATTTCACCGGTGGCGAGCTTGGGGTTGACGGCTTCGGCGATACGGTTAACGACTTCTCCGGTGAAACAGATGGTGGATTCAACGCGCCAGTGTTCGACGCCTTTGTAAAACGGTTTGGAAGGATCGATAACGACCTGAGTCAGGCCGTAGTGGTCGCGCAGATCGATGAAAATGATGCCGCCGTGGTCGCGTACGCTATGGACCCAGCCGGAAATTTTTACAGTTTCGCCAACGTTTTCTTTGCGCAGTTGGCCGCAGGTGTGTGTTCTGTATCTGTGCATGGTGTGACTCCTTAAAAAAATATTACTATTGCGTACTTCGTATTGCGTAATCTGATCGACATGCTCCGCACAATAATACGCACTACATAATACGTAATACATAATACGTAATACGCACTACGCACTACGCACTACGTCTACCAAATTCATTTCCTCTTGCGATCCCTCAGCCATGTTTTTTACCACGGCCGTTCCTTTTTTAAGCTCTTCATCGCCGCGAATGATCGCGGTTTCTGCGCCGGAGCGCCCGGCTTTTCGCATTTGCGCTTTCATGCTCTTGGCTTCCAGCTCCATGCCGCAGCGTACAC
>JAAYDL010000183.1 GCA_012729265.1 Lentisphaerota bacterium
ATTTCACCAACAGGAAGGTGTTGATTTGCAGGGACAGATTGACTATTAACTTGGGACTCAGATTTCTTTTGTTCTCACACAAAACCAACGACGATTATTATGAATAAAAAACCGATATTCCGCCTTTTTGTGCTCACCGGACTCCTGCTCTCCTGCTCCGCCTTCTGGGGATGCAAAGAAAAGAGCGATGAAAAGAAGCAGACGGAAGAAAAGGTAGTTTCCCGACTCATTGTTGAATTTGATGAAGAGCGCGCTTTCAGAGAAGTGGAGGATCTGATCGAGTTCAGCCCGCGTGATGCTGGAACGCGCGGAGCAAATTTGGCGGCAAACCATATTCTTAGTCGTCTGACCGAATTTGGAATTCAGGCAGAAATGGATACGTTTGAAGACAACACCCCGCATGGAGTAAAGACGTTCCATAATGTTGTCGGGAAAATCCCTGGAACAGACGGCCACTGGATTATTCTCGGCTCGCACTTTGACACCATGTCGGGCATCGATAATTTTCAGGGAGCAAACGACAGCGGATCAAGCACCGGAATTCTTCTGGAAATGGCCCGAATACTCAAAAATACTCAACCCCGCACCGGAATTATTTTTGCATTTTTCGACGGCGAAGAAGCGGTGGCTGGATACGTTCAGGGCGACGGGCTCCATGGAAGCCGTCATATGGCGCAACAATTACGGAATTCCGGGGAGCGCCAATTCATCAAGGCGATGATTCTGATGGACATGGTTGGAGACCGCGATCTGAATATAACCGTTCCTCAAAACGGCACTGCGGAACTCAAAAAGGTACTGCTGCATTCTGCTAATACAGTCGGACTTCGCGATTATGTTGCCCTGATGACCACCGACATCACGGATGACCACAAGCCTTTTCTGGAAGTCGGTATCCCGGCAATTGACCTTATTGACTTTCGGTTTGGTTCCGCACCGGGGCTTAATGACTATTGGCACACAGAAAATGACCGGATGGAACACATCTCAGCGGAAAGTCTAAAAATTACGGCAACCATTGTACTTGAAATGGTTAGAAACCTTGCGTTTGAAACGGACCGATAAATGTGAAGAAACTGAGCTAAATATGGCATCAATGAAGCTTGCCTCAAAGGATCAATCCATTTATATTGATACCTCTTTTTCATAAAAAACCGGAGAAAAACATGGCCGAAGAACTAAAGCATCTGATCGAACAGATCCAAAAAGAGGGCGTTGAAAAAGCCAGAGAAGAGGCCGAAACGATCATCTCCCAGGCAAAGGAAAAAGCCGCCAAAACCCTTTTAGAGGCAGAATCCAAGGCCAAAGAGATTGTTGCAAAAGCGAAGGCCGAATCCGAAGCTTTCGCCGTACGCTCTACGAAGACACTGGAACAGGCTGCACGCGATCTGCTGATTACCGTGGGTCAAGGTTGCACCAAGGTGGCTGCGGCCACACTGGGAAAAATGGTGGATACCACACTTTCCGGCGACTTTTTACAGGCCCTCATCCTTAAGGCGGTTGAAAACAAGAGCGGCGACCTTACGGTGAGTGTGAGCGAAGCCGACAAAGAAGCCCTCGCTGCGTTCTGCGCAGAGGCGACCCGAAAGAGCGGAAACCAAATCTCGCTGGAAGCCGATACGGAAATCCTCAGCGGGTTTAAAGTGGCCTTTAAGGATAATCATGTTTATCTCGACTACACGGGAGAAGCTATTGCTGAGGCGCTGAGCGCATTCCTCCGTCCGGAGTTGGCGAAGATCGTCAGCACGGTCGCCCGCGAACAAGCCAACGCCTAACCGGATTGCCTTATGGCCTACTATTCACTTGTAGCCAGTCTGCCGCACCTCAAGATCGGGGACGAGCCCCCCTTCTCTACGGAAGAGTATATTAAGAAGTGTGGACAATGGATCACTGAGCGTGAAGTTCGTATTCTTGAGCACATCCTGCGGAACGAACATACGGAGCAGGCCTGCCCTATCTGTAAAAAATGGTTCAATCTTGAAACGCAGCTGCGCAACGCGATCGCACGCCACCGCGGACAAAAGCTGGGCGTTGACTTTAAGGAATATATCCAGCCGCACGACGGATTCAGCGGACAGGTCGAACAATATGTGACCGATGCGTTTACCCGCAATGATCCGATCGAGCTGGAAGAAGAGCTCGACCGTGCGCGCTGGCAGATGGCGGAGGAGATGATTGGTCAGGATTCATTTGGCTTCATGAAGGTAGTCGCTTACGGTATCCAATTAAGCATTGTCGAACGCTGGAACAACATGGACGTACACACCGGAAAAGAAAAGCTGGAAGCCGTTATTACAGCCAACACAGAAAAGGAAGAAACCGCAGACTCGGAGTAGTGCTGCGATTACTGTTTTTTAGGGATAGAGGATAGACATCATGAGTAAAAACATCGGGAAAATCGTCGGGGTGAACGGCAACCTGCTGAAGGTTGAATTCGAAAACCCCGTTATCCAGAACGAGGTAGCCTACGCCTGTGTCGGCGGCGGCGACCTTAAACTAAAATCGGAAGTCATCCGAATTCGCGGCAACACGGCCGAGCTTCAGGTGTTTGAGGACACCGTCGGCCTGAAAGTCGGCGATCCGGTTGAGTTTACCGGCAACCTGCTTTCTGTGGAACTTGGACCAGGCCTGCTGACGCAGGTTTTCGACGGCCTGCAGAACCCACTCCCGGCACTGGCGGAAGAGTGCGGATTCTTCCTCCAGCGCGGAACGTACCTCGATCCCCTGCCCCGCGACACCCAATGGGCTTACACACCGACGGCCAAAGTCGGTGATACCGTCATTGCGGGCGATACGTTGGGCACCGTTCCTGAAGGGCTGTTTACGCACCGCATTATGGTTCCGTTTAATCTCCGAGGAAAATGGACGATCGATAGCCTCAAAGAAGCGGGCGAATACACCGTGACCGAAGTAATCGCTACGCTCAAAGATAACAAGGGCAACACCCGCGACTGTCAGCTCATGCAGGTATGGCCGGTTAAGATGCCGATCAAATGCTATTCCGAACGCCTGCGTCCAACCGAATCGATGGCGACCAAACAGCGTATCGTCGACACTTTCTTCCCAGTGGCCAAAGGCGGAACGTACTGTATTCCGGGGCCGTTCGGCGCGGGTAAGACGGTTCTTCAGCAGGTAACTTCCCGTCATGCGGAAGTCGACGTGGTCATTATTGCCGCCTGCGGCGAACGCGCCGGTGAGGTGGTGGAAACGCTCCGTGAGTTTCCCGAACTAACCGACCCGCGTACCGGCAAATCGCTGATGGAACGCACAATGATCATTTGCAACACCTCGTCGATGCCGGTGGCCGCCCGCGAAGCGTCGGTATACACGGGTGTGACACTGGCGGAATATTACCGCCAAATGGGCCTCGATGTTCTTCTGCTGGCCGACTCCACTTCCCGCTGGGCGCAGGCGTTGCGCGAAATGTCCGGTCGTCTGGAAGAAATCCCGGGCGAAGAAGCGTTCCCTGCTTATCTGGAATCGGTGATTGCCTCTTTCTATGAACGCGGCGGTGTAGTTCGCCTCAACGATGGTTCCATCGGATCTGTTACCATCGGCGGAACCGTTTCTCCGGCGGGCGGTAACTTTGAAGAACCGGTAACGCAGGCCACGCTCAAGGTGGTCGGCGCTTTCCATGGTCTCTCGCGTGCGCGCTCCGATGCCCGCCGCTATCCGGCCATTGACCCGCTGGACTCGTGGAGCAAGTACCCCAGCGTCGTCGATGAGGACGAAGTAGCAAAAGCCCGTCAGGTGCTGCGCGACGGCGGCGAAGTGAATCAGATGATGAAGGTCGTCGGCGAAGAAGGCACATCGATCGACGACTTTATTCTCTACATGAAGTCGGAATATATCGACAACACCTACCTGCAGCAGAACGCCTTTATCGAGGCTGATGCCGCCACTTCGGTCGAGCGTCAGAACTATGTTTTTGACAAGCTCCTCAAGGTGCTCGACACCAAGATGAAGTTTTCCGACAAAGG
The DNA here is from genome assembly GCA_012729265.1 of Lentisphaerota bacterium. Taxonomy (GTDB): domain Bacteria; phylum Verrucomicrobiota; class Kiritimatiellia; order Kiritimatiellales; family Pontiellaceae; genus Pontiella. Next base: position 3,981 of record JAAYDL010000183.1, read on the forward strand.
CCAGTGCCGCAGCTTTTTCCAGAAACTCACCCAGACCTGTAAGGACTGGAACGGCACCGAATTCCAATCGGACGAATTTAAAAACATTGAAGAGCAGATGACTAAAGCGCTCGCGGAGGTTTCGGACTATGCAGAATAAAGTTTATCACCGGATCGAACAGATCACCGGCAACGTCATTGTGGTGAAAGCCGACAATGTCATTAACGGCGAGCTTGCGCAGGTTGATTCCGCGCAGGGTGTGTCGCTCGCGCAGGTGATCCGACTTGAAAAAGAAAATGTCTACCTGCAGGTCTTCGCCGGCGGACGCGGGGTCGGCACCGACGCAAAGGTCCGTTTCCTCGGTCGCACCATGCAGGTGCCCTTTTCCGAAAACCTGCTCGGACGCGTATTCACCGGCTCCGGCGAACCGCGCGATAAAGGGCCGAAGATTACGGAAAACATGATTGAAATCGGCGGCCCCTCGGTTAATCCGGCCAAGCGTATTATTCCGCGCAATATGGTGCGTACGGGTATCCCGATGATTGACGTCTTCAACACACTGGTGGAATCGCAGAAGCTGCCGATTTTTTCCGTGGCCGGCGAACCCTACAACGAACTGCTCGCGCAGATCGCGCTGCAGGCCGAAGTGGATGTGATTATTCTCGGCGGCATGGGCCTGAAGCACGACGACTATCTCTACTTCCGCGACAAGCTGGATGAAAGCGGCGCGCTCTCGCGTACGGTGATGTTCGTTCACACCGCTTCCGACCCGACCGTTGAGTGCCTGCTCGTTCCGGACGTTTCGCTGGCCGTGGCCGAAAAATATGCGCTCGAAGACAAGCGTGTGCTGGTGCTGCTGACCGATATGACCAACTTTGCCGACTCGATGAAGGAAGTGGCGATTACCATGGAGCAGATTCCGTCGAACCGCGGTTATCCCGGCGACCTTTACTCCCAGCTCGCCGCCCGCTACGAAAAGGCGGTGGACTTCGAAGGCAGCGGCTCCATCACCGTTCTGGCGGTGACCACGATGCCCGGCGACGATGTAACACACCCGGTTCCGGACAACACCGGCTACATTACCGAAGGTCAGTTCTACCTCAAAAACGGCCGCATCGAACCGTTCGGGTCACTTTCCCGTCTGAAACAGCAGGTGAACAGCCGTACGCGCGACGACCATCGCATCATCATGGACACCATGATTCAGCTCTACGCATCCTACAAGGAAACGCTGGAAAAGCAGTCGATGGGTTTCCGTATGTCCGATTGGGACAGCAAGCTGCTTAAATACGGCGAACAATTTGAAGATAGTATGATGAACATTACCGTCAACACCCCGCTCGAAGAGGCGCTCGACAACGGCTGGAAAATCATGGCCGACTGCTTTGAGCCGGCGGAAACCGGGATTGCGTCAAAGTACACCGACAAATATTGGCCGAAGGGTTAAACATTCTGACCGATTCGACTGATCGTCCGAATCCGACCGATAAGGTTTTCCAATGGCAAAGATTAAGTTAACGAAGAATGAACTGAAAGCCCAGCGCGACGCGTTGAAGCGGTTCAGCCGCTATCTGCCGACGCTCCAGCTCAAGAAGCAGCAGCTCCAGATGGAAATGCGTCGGCTGGATCAGGAAATCCTAGAAAAGCGCGATGAAGAGCAGGAAGCTCGGGCCACGCTGAGTTCATGGATACAGCTCTATTCCGAACCGATCGATCTCGGTCCCTATGCCGAGCTGGAAGAGCTGAAGACCTCGATCGGGAATATTGCCGGGGTGAATATTCCCGTGCTCGACAGTCTGGTCTTTAAGCAGGTCGCATGGAATCTGTTTGAAACCAGCCCGTGGGTCGACACAGGTATTGAAAGGCTAAAACAGCTCACCCGTCTGCGCGTTGAACGCCAGATTCTTGAGGAGCAGCATCGCCTGCTGGGCGAAGAGCTGCGAACCACAACGCAGCGCGTGAACCTGTTCGAAAAGGTGAAAATTCCGGAGGCCAAGGAAAACATTCGCGTGATCCGTATCTTCATGGGCGACCAGCAGACGGCGGCCGTCGCCCGCTCGAAAATCGCCAAGGGGAAAAGCGCATGATCGTTAAAATGAAAAAATTGACGCTCCTGTGCACGGCTACGCAGCAGGAGGAAACCCTCAAGAAACTGAGGGACCTACAGGTCGTTCATATTAAGCATGTCCGCGCCCCGGAAGGCAGCGAGCTGGAGCAGGCCCGTAATCACCTGCTCTACGTGCAGCGCGCCAAGGAAGTCCTTCAGGCCCGCCCAGATGCTGACCCGACCGGCAAAGACGCACATCACCTCGTGGATACCGTCTGGAAGCTGATTCATAAGGAAAAAGAACTCAAGGAAAGCCTTCAGGCGCTCGAGCACGAACACGAACGCATTCAGCCGTTCGGCGACTTCGAACCGCGCGATATCGAAAAACTGAACGAGCAGGGTCTGTTTGTTAAGCTCTATGAGCTGCCCGTAAAAAACCCGCCGGAGATTCCCGAAGGCGTTGCTGTTAATGAGATTTCCGCCGACAAAACCCTAACCTATGTATTGGCGGTCGGACGTTCCGAATTTTCCATCCCGGCCCACGAAGTGCGTCTGCCCGACCAATCACTGACGCGCATCGAACACCACATTGAGAAAACAAAGGCCGAGCTGGAAGAAACCGAGGCCGAGTTCCAGAAATATGCCGGCGATAAACATTTGGTTGAGCAGATCGTGTCTGAAGCCCAGGACGGCGTAACCTTCCTCGAAGTGCGCGCCGGCATGGGCAAAGAAAGTATCGTCACTTACCTCTCCGGCTTCTACCCTGTCGACCGCGAAACGGACATCGTCTCCGCCGCCGAAGAAAACGGCTGGGGCTACAAAATAGAGGAAGTCTCTAGCGACGATGAGCCCCCCACCCTCCTTCGGAATCCAAAGTGGGTGCAAACCATCAAGCCGGTCCTGGATATGGTAAACCTCATGCCCGGATATAATGAAGTAGACATCAGCCCATTGTTCTTAATCTTCTTCAGCCTGTTCTTTGGAATTCTCGTTGGTGATGCTGGTTATGGCGCTATATTTCTTGCTGTCACTACTTGGGCCCGCTTCAAATTCAAAAAAGCACCACGGGTAACATTTAATCTGCTGACCGTGACCAGCATTTCAACAATTACATGGGGAGCGCTGACCGGAGTATGGTTTGGTATACTGAATCTTCCGGCACCACTAAAACAACTTCAGGTAACATGGCTTAGTGACTACTATAACATGATGGGATTCTGTTTTGTTGTGGGAGCCGTTCACATAACGTTAGCCCATTTATGGAAAGCGTGGATACTACGAAAAACACCACAATTTATAGCACAGATTGGATGGATTGGATCAACTTGGGCAATGTTGTTTGTCGCATTGAATATGGTCTGTAATACGCCATTCCCAAAATTCTTCCTCCCGCTTATTTCAGTGTCCGTTGTACTGATTGTCATTTTCATGACTCCTCCGGCCCAACTTAAAGCAAAGTGGATCGACCATGGGATGCTATTTCAAGATCTGATCAACAATTTCGTAGATGTTTTTTCATATGTTCGCCTTTTCGCTGTAGGCTTAGCAACATTTGAAGTTGCAAAGGCATTCAACGGCATGGCTAACGGGATCATAGCCCCACTGGTGCTTCTCGTCGGTCATACGCTGAATATTGCGATGGCGGTGATGGGAGTAATGGTTCATGGACTCCGACTGAATGCGTTAGAGTTCTCGAGCCATATCGGTGTTGAGTGGAAAGGCAACAAGTTCACACCATTTAGTAAAATTGCAACAAAAAATGATTAGGAGGAATACATGAGTCCTGAATTAATGACAGCACTTGGTAAAGCAGGCGGATTATCCGCTGTTGCATTTGCCGCAATCGGATCAGCACTGGGAACCGGAGCCGCTGCTATGGCAGCTATCGGTGCATGGAAAAAATGCTACCTTCAAGGAAAGGCAGCACCCTTCCAATTATTGGTATACGTGGGGGCTCCGCTCACTCAGATTTTTTACGGAATGGTTTTAATGTTGATCATCAAAGGCAAATCTTTAGATGCGGCAACCGCTTCTGACTGGCCGGCCATGCTTTTTGCGGGAGTCGTTGGCGGCATCGCAATGGGATGTTCTGCTTGGATGCAAGGCCGCGCCGGAGCAGCTGGTTCTGATGCACTGGCCGAAACAGGTGAGGGTTTTGTAAACTATCTTATGGCACTTGGCATTATTGAAACCGTTGCCTTATTTGCAATGGTATTCCTTATGGCACTTGCATTCTAAACTCTCTCTCTGTCAACAAAAACGCCCCTTCGCTCGCGGAGAGGCGTTTTTTTATGGCATTATGTCACCAAAGAGCGATCAGCATTGATCGTCAAAAAATCACCAGTCGACGGCATCAAGTAGCGGAAGAACTGCGGCGGTATCTTTTTCCTCGGTGGCGTCGAAGATTTTTCCGAGCGCGGTGTTTGAGCAACTTTCTTTCCACGCGCGGAAGCGCTCCAGCGACATCCCGCGCTCTTCAAACCAGCGTCCGAGCGGATTATCGGCCAATTGAAAGTCCGGCTCATGGACGGTGCGCTCAATCAATCCTTCCAGCGGCCCGGCGCTGCCGTGCACAAAATTGTCCCGTCCCGGAAATTCGACGGGATATTCGCTGTAGAGCTGGCCCCGAAAACTTTCCGGCGCGGCTTTAGCCGCATGGGTGGATCCGAGGATTTCTCGGCGGAACTGCCTCCAGGAAACTTCAACCGGATCAAATTCGAGCACATAATAATCCATGCGCGTGGCCGGATGATTAAAGTTGGCCTCCATGGCGGGATAAAACGCGTTGATGCACCAGCAGTCGAGCGGCTCAAGCCAAGCCGTCAATAACCCCGTCTCAATCTTTTTTACCTCGGCGGCATTCCAAAGCGAAAAGAGCTGATGCGCATCGATGCCTTTGCTTTCCAGCAGTTGCGGATTGCCCATAATTCGCCCGGCCGCCACTTCGTCATCCCACAATTTCCCGTAATATTCGGCAAACGCGTTCCGACCGACCTCGGAAATCTCAATCTCGCCGTATGAGGCTTTGCTGTACATCAGATAATGCTGACGGATAATTTCGCACTCAGCCAGTTCGGCTCCGGAGACGGTACGTTTAAACTTCAACGAAAACCCTCTTGCAGAAAAGAACTCAAGCGCTCGACGTCCCAGCTCTTCGTCCGTCAGAGAAATCCCTAAATGGTGAACCGGCTTGGTGAACAATACGGCCTGATTTTTCATGCTGCGCCCTCTTTATTCGTGCTGATGCTGATGAATATGCTCCTCACAGAAACATTTTCCGCATGTTGAACAGTAGCGAAAATCTAGGGTCGGATCGCTCTGATCGGTCACACCGCAAATCGTGCAGGTGTGGCGGGCGGTAGATTCAACCTTTATGTTCTCTGCAATAAAAGATTTCCGGCGTTTGGCCGCAGCTTGTCCACGCAGAAAATCGCGCCCGAAAAACAGCGCATAAGTAAGAAACGCTGCAAGGACGCACAGACGATCACCCGGTGCCCCTCCAAACAGGCTCATTGCAAAACCCGCAGCGGTGATCCACCCCAGCCACTTCACTTTGACAGGAAGAATGAAAAATAGGAGGAATTCAACTTCCGGGAAAAGCGTTGCAAACGCCAGGAAAACCGCCCCCAGAAAATAGGTGTTAACAATCAGAACGTCCGGTCGAATAAACGCTGCCGCAACGGTAAATAGATAGCCGAACAGAATAAACAGATTAAAACGGAAACTTCCCCAACGCTGTTCCAACGAAGAACTTATCATATAAAAAATATACATCGCCAGCAGGAGAAAAAAGCTCATATCTGCGGGCATCATCATAAATGAAAAGAGCCGCCACCACTCCTTCGCATGAAGGACTCCGTTTCCATACAGGACGAGATCGCTGACGGAGGCATATTCTCCCGTCAAAAGAAAATATCCAATGCCCTGAAGCAGTATAATGTACACTCCCAAGCGAGGAATTGCCCACGAACCAAACCGTTTTTCTAATGATGATATCCAATCCATAGCGATCCACGGTAAATTAATCCCTGCAGCGAGGAAAGCCATGAATCACTCCTTTTTCCCCTTTGGCCAATCAGTCGTTACAACTCTTCATTATTTAACCGCAATTATCCTTTTTCGGAATCGCCATTGAATCGCAACTCCCCTACCGTCTCATTTGAACAAGTTGAGTTACCCCGACATGAACACCCTATTGGAAAGCTTTTTGGATCATATTTCGCTGGAGCGAGGCCTTAGCATTAATACGCGAAAAGCGTATGCAGACGATCTCTTCCAGTTTTTGAGTTGGCTCAAAAAAAAGGGTGTTACCTCGCTCAATCAAGTCAGCCGGAAACAGATTTTGGATCACTTGATGGAGATGAAAAACCGAGGAATGTCGACCAATTCCATCTCACGCCATCTCGTATCGATCAAAGTGTTTTTCCGATTTCTTCAGCAGGAAGACCTTCTCGATCGCAATGTGACCGACACGATGGATTCTCCACGTCTGTGGAAGATTCTGCCGAATACCCTGTCGGAAAAAGAGGTGGAACTGCTTCTGGAGGCACCCGATCTACATAAATCGCTGGGTATCCGCGACCGTGCCATCCTGGAAATCTTTTATGCCTCCGGCTTGCGCGTCTCCGAACTTGCTCATTTAAAACTGAACAATCTGCATATTGACGACGGCTACATTCGCGTCGTCGGCAAAGGCCGCAAAGAACGCGTTATTCCGATTGCCCGCCATTCAGCCGATATGCTCATCCGCTATCTCGAAGAGGTCCGTCCACTGCTCTGTGAAAACCCGAATGAACAACACGTTTTTGTTTCGCGGAACGAAACCCCGCTCTGCCGTCAACGTTTGTGGCAGCTCATAAAAAAATACACCAAGGAAGCGGGCATCATGAAAAATGTAACGCCGCACACGCTGCGCCACTCCTTTGCCAGTCATCTCCTTCAAAATGGGGCCCCTTTACGCGTGATTCAGGAAATGCTCGGCCACGCCGATATTGCCACGACGCAGATTTACACCCACGTAGATCCGGAACGCCTCCGAAATATTCACCGACAGTTTCATCCCCGTGCTTGATACTGCTGCGATTTTTCATAAACTCACCCACACGCTACACCATAAAACTGCTCCGGAAAAACACACAAAATACGCGCTGCAAAATGAATGCATTAACGACCATCAAAAACATCATCATTCAAACAAACTTTGCTTCCGCTCTTCCATTTCTCCGGCGAATCATTATTCTGTGGATGCTTGGAAATAATTAAGCGCCCAAAGCGTTTAACGCATGTTTATGGCACATTTTAAATACATAGGACGGACCAAACAGGGCGAGAAGGTCGAGAACGTGATCGAGGCGAGCGATCGCGCGGCGGCAGCGCGGCGGATTGAAGCACTCGGACACATTCCCGTCTCTATCGCAGAAACCACCAAAACCGTTAAACAGGATTCTTCCGAAAAAAAGAAGATCAAGTTTGAACTGGGCTTCCATCGTAAAGCAAAAATGAGACTGCAGGACCTTCTGCTTTTTTCCAGAGAGCTTTCCGACTTGGTGGCATCAGGAATGACGATCGGGCGTGCACTGCACACGCTGGCCTCCCGCAAGGAAGAATCCGCAGTAAACGCTATTACGAAAACACTGCGCGATGAAATCGTTCAGGGAACTTCCCTTTCGGATGCACTGGAACTTTTCCCGGAAACCTTTTCTCCGTTGTACATCAACCTTGTGCGTGCCGGTGAAGCGAGCGGCCATCTTCCCGATGCACTGGAAAATATCTGCACACACTATGAACGTGTACAGGAAGCCCGTGGAAAAGTGCTCGCAGCCCTGATTTATCCGCTCATCGTACTATCGATCGGAACCATTGCAGTTATCGGACTTATGATCTTCATTGTTCCAAAGTTCGAAACGACCTTTACCGATCTGGGAGCAACGCTTCCCGGACCAACATTGGCCTTGATGGGGATCAGTAAATTTCTGACTAGATACGGATTAGTCCTTCTTGGGGTGATTATAGCCATCACTATTGCAATTAACCGATGGATAAAGACACCCGCAGGAAAAACGGCGTGGCATCGCCTCCAGCTCCGTGTTCCGCTGATCCGATCGATCATCTCGATGAATGCCTATGCACATTTTGCAAGAACCTTCGGAACCCTGCTGAAAAACGGGGTCTCCATTCTTCCTGCTATGCGCATTGTTGAGCAAACCATTCAAAACGTGATTATTTCAAAAGAAGTTGGAAAAGCGCGCGAACGAGTAACGGATGGAGCCACGATCTCAAAGCCGCTTTCCCAAGGAAAAGTTTTTCCATCCCTTTTGATTGACATGCTGGCTGTAGGTGAAGAAACGGGTGATATGGCCGGTGCCCTCTCGCACATCACCCGGCGCTATGACTCGGAACTGGATCGGGTGGTTAAAACCTGTACCACCGTAATTGAGCCGCTCCTCATTCTTTTCGTAGCAGTCTTTGTGGGCGGAATTGCAATTTGCCTGTTGTTGCCGGTCCTGTCCCTGACCGACTCGTTAAACTTGTAAGATTTGAACAAAACCGAAGGAGAGAATTCCATGGAAAACACTAAAAACAAAAAGAACCTATCAAGGCGCTCGGGTTTTACCCTGATTGAAGTTATTCTGGTCGTCGTTATTATCGGCATTTTGGCTGGCATTGCCATTCCCAATATTTCGGGCAAATCGGATAAAGCAAAAGTCAGCCAAGGAAAAGCCAATGTTACAACGCTCGACTCAGCGATCGATAGCTATTATTTGGAAAACAGCGAATACCCTTCAAGCCTTGACGAACTTCTGGATGAAGCGAAGGGGGGACCCTATCTCTCAAAGAAGAAAATCCCCAAAGATCCTTGGGGTAATGATTACGTTTTCGTCGTTCCTGGAACTCATAACACTCACAGGTTTGATATCTCTGCGAGCGGACACGAAGAGGATGTGAACAACTGGGACTAAAGGTTTGGAGCAACCACCACCCAAAGCCATTCATTTGAATGAAAAAGTCTCTAAAAAGAAGTTCGCTCACTATCTCTAACAATCAGAAGCCGGCAAATTGTTCTGCCGGCTTCACGCTGGTTGAAGTGATCTTGGTGGTGGTTATCATGGCCATTATTGCCGGAATCAGTACGCCTTTCTTTGCAGGTGCCACACGAGGAGCTAAACTAAAAACGGCTGGACGCTCGATTAGTCAGGCAGCACGATATGCACGGTTTAAGGCCATTTCATCCCAACAGGAAATGCGCCTGGTGATCAATCCGGACACGATGGAACTGATCGTCGGACCGGTTGGAAAAAGTAATAACCAAGAGTCCGATGGAAAAGTTGATCTGGACATCCTCGATCGATTAGGATACCTCGACGACGGGAACGAAGACATAACTACGGTGGTAAAGACTGAAGTCCGCCGAGTTCTTCCAGCGGGACTGAGTATCAGCAATTTTGAAAATACAAGTGCGAAAGATGACACAGTATTCGGCGAACTCATGGTCGTACGGTTTTATCCCAACGGACAAAGCGAATCGTTTGAAATGACCCTGACCGAAAAAGACAAAGCGAGAATTGCGATCGAAAATGACCCGATTACCAGTAAGGTTAGTGTTGAAATTTTCTACTAACGGTAGTTTCATTATCTTCGGGTTTAAACAAACGAGTCTGCAGAATCGAATTCTGTAGGCGCCATGACGGGTTTATGGACAATACGGATATTGAATGCATAAACGCCTATCTCAAAGGCGATGCTAATGCGCTGGAGCCGCTGGTTGAAAAATACAAGCGTCCGCTCTATTCGTTTATCTTGAAAATGACCGAAGGCCGAGAGGATACAGAGGAGATTTTTCAGGAAACTTGGTTCCGAGCACTGAAAAATATCCACAAGTTTAAACATAAAAACTTTCTGAACTGGTTGTTCAGAATTGCACATAACTTGGTCATCGACCGCGCACGTCGTAACAGCAAAAGCGTCTCGATGCAAAGTAGTTTTTCGGGAGAGGAAGACAATACGCTTGAAGACCATCTTGCTGCACCCGGCATTTCGCCTTCGGAAGAAGCTGGCGGAAATTCGCTGGGAAGCAAAATCGACGGTGCCGTACAGACACTCTCCCCCGAGCAGAAGGAAGTGTTTCTACTTCGAATGTATGGGAATGTTTCATTCAAAGAAATTGCTAAAATCCAGAATTGTTCCATCAATACATGTTTAGCTCGTATGCAATATGCATTGGGCAAGTTGCGTTCTATACTGAAAGACGAATACACGGAGTTGCAGGAGGCGTTATCATGAAATGCCAAAGAGCTGAAAAATTAATACTATTAAGGGATGCCGACGAGCTCGGTTCCCGGAGAGCTGCCGCACTTGAAGAACATTTGAATACATGTTCTTCTTGCAGAGAATTCGCGAAATTAATGACCGAATCGATGCGCGGTGTGAACATTAACGAGGAACCGTCGCTTAGAGCCGTGCAGAATGTACTGCGTGCTGCACGTCAGCGGGCTCCTGCGGCGAGCAGAAGCGTACCTCTTCTTATGCTGAAACCGGCACTGGGGTTCACCGTTGCCATCATGATCGGCCTCGCTGTTTTCTCTCAATATGGAGGGAACAACACCGAAACGGTTATCCCCGCAGCATCCAATGGAATGGTTCTCGTCGTAAACGATACCCAGTTTCTTGAACCTGCAGATCAGGTGATTGATGTGATGTACAGCGGATTATCTAATGAGGATCTGGCCTTCAACTTTCTTATGACCTATGTGGACGCTGTTCCCGAGGAATAGATTCAGCGAGGTGATCTTTAAAAATCCAGTCTTGCATGTCGCGGAAACAAAATGATCCTTTAGGATACTGAATTCAGATTCAATTTTCCGGCCTCTCAAACGCTTTGGCGGTTGAAGAGGTCTTTTTTTTGAGTATCCTGAAGCTGTTGCCGTGTCTGATCTTCAGATTTCGGCTTAAACCACAAACTTAAATATCAGAGGAGAATCCATGGTTAAGAAAAATTGGATAGTGTTGGCGGCATCAGGCTTGATGGCGATTATGTGTGGATGTCAGACCACAACCACCACGGAAGTTGTTTCCACCGGAACGGCATCCCGCATTGTGGAAGACGGAGGAACTGGACCGTACTCCGCCATCATGGCAACAGATAGCACACTGCAAACACACACGGTTTTCCGTCCGGAGGATCTCAGCGCTTTTGGAAAAAAGAATAAGCTCCCCATCATCGCTTGGGGCAACGGTGCCTGCGCGAACTCCCCGTGGGAACATGTGAATTTTCTCTCTGAAGTCGCATCGCACGGCTTCCTCGTAGTTGCCATTGGACCTATGCCTAAACAAGGCGAACGGGGAGGCGGAAGATCGGAATCTTCTCAAATGATTGATGCCATCGAGTGGGCCATTGCGCAGAACAGCGACAAAAGCAGCCCGTATTACAATAAACTTGATGTGGAAAGCATTGCTGTGAGCGGCATGTCCTGCGGCGGTCTTCAGACTCTTGAAAACGCCCCGGATCCGCGCATCAAAACGGCCATGGTTTGTAACAGTGGAATCTTGGGCGATGGCGGGGGCATGAGCGGAATGCCGGCACTAAAAAAAGATCATCTAGCCAAAATCCACACACCGATCATCTACATCCTGGGCGGCCCCGATGATATCGCCTATGCAAACGGCATGGACGACTTTGAACGAATCAATCATGTTCCTGCATTTGCAGCCAATCTGAATGGAATCGGCCACGGCGGCACCTACAGCCAGCCCCACGGCGGCGACTTCTCCATCGTTGCCACCGCATGGTTCCAGTGGCAATTAAAGGGCGACAAGGAAGCGGCAAAAATGTTTGAAGGTGAAAACTGCGGCGTTGCGCAGATGGACGGCTGGGTCGTCGAGAAGAAAAATATTGACTAAGTCAATTCAGGGCTGCTCTTTCAGACAGCCCTTTTTTCTCCCAGACAGACAACATTTTCTTGCTGGGCCCAAGCGCTTTGGTAGTGAGTTATGGAAGCGTGAATCGATCATCCCAAATTCGGCGACATACCGGATTTCCCCGATCGGAATCGTCAAGAAAGTTCCGCAGCAACGGTTATTTCTTTGCACCGCCCCCTGTGAAACCCAAAAAAAAAGGGAAGCACCGAAATGCTTCCCGTAAAACAGACAGAGAGTGTTTATAACACCCTCACCCGTGGCTCCAACAGCTTACACTTCTTCGTCAATTTCGTCGTCTTCAGTGACGCGGAGAATTTCGTCGATGGTTGTTTTTCCGGCGAGAACTTTTTCCCAACCGTCTTCACGCAGCGTTTTCATTCCGTGCTGAAGGGCACAGGCTTTGATCACATTAGCGGAGGCATGGGAAATAATCAGCGGGCGCAGGTCATCGTTCACCGGCATAATTTCAAAAATACCGGTACGGCCTTTGTAGCCGTTACCCCGGCAGGCATCACACCCGACGGCCTCATAGATCGGCCCTTCCGTGGCAAGGCGCTCGACCGGGAAGTTATGTTCGCGCAGAAACTCTTCATCAACCTCCACAGGACGACGGCAGGCGGTACACAAACCGCGGACCAAGCGCTGAGCAACAATCCCCTCCACCGATGAGGCCACAAGGAACGGCTCAATGCCCATATCCAACAGACGAGTAATCGTGCTGGCGGAGTCGTTGGTATGAATGGTACTAAACACCAAGTGACCGGTCAGTGCCGCACGAATGGAAATTTCGGCGGTCTCGCGGTCACGAATTTCCCCCACCATGATCACGTCCGGGTCCTGACGAAGAAAAGTACGGAGCGTATTGGCAAAGGTCAGGCCAATTTCCGGACGCATCTGCACTTGGTTTACGCCAGCCATTTCATATTCGATCGGGTCTTCCGCCGACATGATCCGTTTGTCGATCGAGTTAATCGTATGCAGCCAAGCATACAGTGAGGTAGACTTACCCGACCCTGTTGGCCCGGTCACCAAAAGAATACCATGTGGACGCGTGATCATTTTCTTCAGCAGAGAACTGTCGTGATCATTCAGACCAAGGTCCGTCATCGTA
>JAAYDL010000184.1 GCA_012729265.1 Lentisphaerota bacterium
CTCCAAACATCTCGATAAATTGCGATTTGACGAGGTTGTCAAGTTCGGCAAGCTGGGCTTTGCGCAGACGCAGGATCTCCGATACGGTATCTAGCGTGGCTGCAATTTCCCACTGCTTTGATACTGGGGGTAAAGGGATTTCATATTGCGCCACTGTCTTGGGCTGCGCACGGGTAAGAGAGCCGCCAATGCCTGTAACATTTAGAACAATCTTTTCGCGAAAAGACTTTGACCGCAAGCACCATAGCAAGTATTGAGGATATGCCTTATTACTTCGGATTACTATCCATTCTGATGAAGCAATTAATGAATGATCCGTATGCCTAATAACATGCCACACACGGTTTATTCTTGGATTTATTTTACATAGAAGGACGTCGCCCTCTTGAACCCTTTGTTTGGACGAACCGATTTCACAACCACGCACAATCTCTGGCAAACCTGCTTCATAAGCTGGTACACTATAGAGCTCAAATGTCTGAGATTCGTACCTCACCGGATTGATCGTCTCGCTTCGGAATTCATTGAGATCGCCAAGTTTAATATTATTCCACTTACTCATCCCAGCATCCCCCGCAACTCTTCCATCTTCTCCTGAATTGTCTCCTCCATTGCGGCGAGCCGATCCAGGATCATTTGCGGAGGCTCATGCTGAACCTTCTCATAGACGGTTTCCTTGTAGCGGTTGATGGACAGGTCATATTCCTTCTCCACGATCTCCGCCTTGGGTATGAAAAAGCTGCGCTCGGTGCGGGCGCGGTTCTTCTCTCCGTCAATGGTATGGAAGCGGCTGACGATGTCCGGAATGTCGTTGTCGGCGATCTGCGTGCGCTTGTCGTCCAGCGAATAGCCGTCGGCCTGCATGTCATAGAACCAGACCCGATCGGTGCCGCCCGCGCCGGTCTTGGTAAACACCAATACCGCCGTCGAGACGCCCGCATAGGGCTTGAACACGCCGCTGGGCATGCTGATGACCGCGCGGAGCGCGTGGTTCTCCACCAGTTCCCGGCGCAGCGCCCTGTGCGCGCGGGAGGAGCCGAACAGCACGCCGTCCGGCACGATGCACGCGCAGCGGCCGCCCTTTTTGAGCATGCGTACAAACAGCGCCACGAACAGAAGCTCCGTCTTGCGCGTGTCGCACACGGCCTTCAAATTGTCGTGGATGCTCTCTGCGTCTACAGTTCCTTTAAACGGGGGATTGGCGAGGATTACGTCAAACCGCGCCGCGATGTCGTTCTGCTTGGACACGCTGTCGCGGTATTCGACCTTCGGCGTGGTGATGGAGTGAAGCATCAGGTTCATCGCGGAGATGCGGAGCATTGTGTTGTCGGTGTCAAAGCCGGTGAACATCTCGCCCGCGAATCTCTGCCATTGCTCCGCCGTCATCTCGGACTCGTGTGTCTCCCGGATGTATTCGGCGCTGCTGACAAGGAAGCCCGCCGTGCCGCACGCCGGGTCGCAGATCAAATCGTCCGGCGTGGGGGAGACCAGCTTGACCATCATCTCCCGGATGTGTTTGGGCGTGCGAAACTGCCCATTGACGCCCGCGGTCTGGAGGTTTCCGAGCATATACTCGTACAGGTCGCCCTGCATGTCCAACCCCGCGAGGTCGTGTTCGTACAACTCATCGAGGCCGGTGATGACCTTTTGCAGAATCTGCTTGTTTTCCTCGGGGAACAGGAACATGGCGGTCTGCATGTAGCGCGAGAAGGCGGTGTCGCCCTTCGCGCCGCCGTTCATGTTCTTGATAAAGGGGAACACGCGGTTGGCGACAATGTCATAGATCGCCCGCGCGTCGAGGTGCTTGAATTTCGACCAGCGCATGGACTGACCTATATCGTCCTGCGGGAAAATGCTCTGTACAGATTTCCCGGTCAGCGCCTCTAACTGCTCGTTTTCAAGCTCCTTTTCGTCCAGCGAACGGATGAACATTAGGTAGGTAAGCTGTTCGATGACCGTCAGTGGGTTTGTCATGCCGCCTGCCCAGATGTCGGTCCAGATTTTATCGACTTTGTTTTTGATTTCACCAGTAATCATTAAGGCACTCCGATCGTAACGTGATTTCAACACTTACTATTCATTATAGCCGCATTTTATCGATCAAGCAAGCGGATTTCGGAAGAATATGCAAGCGAATTTACTGCTGGTCAGTAAACGCTCGCTGAATCCAAGCTACGCGCCGTTGCACTATGCCTTATCCTGCCAGGCTTACGAGGGTCTATCCACAACA
>JAAYDL010000185.1 GCA_012729265.1 Lentisphaerota bacterium
AGACCACGACCATGCGCATCCTCTCCACCATGATGGAGCCGGACGGCGGCGATGCCTTCATCGACGGCGTTTCGGTGGTGCAGGATCCGGAGCAGGTGCGCCGCCACGTCGGCTTTGTGCCCGATGCGTTGCCGGAACACAAGGACATCACCGTATCGGAATATCTGGACTTTTTTGCCCGCGCCTACGGTATGCGCGGCATGCGCCGTCGCCAGGCGCTCGACAACATCGTCGAATTTACCGGCGTTGGAAACATGCTCGACAAAACATTGGCGGCGCTTTCCAAGGGGATGAAGCAGCGGGTCAGCGTTGGCCGCGCCCTGCTCAACGATCCGGCGGTCATCCTGATGGACGAGCCAGCGGCGGGTCTCGATCCGCGTGCGCGCATCGAGCTGCGCGAACTGCTCAACGTCCTGGCGGAACAAAAGAAGGCGATTCTCATGAGTTCGCACATCCTGTCCGAACTCACGGAAATCTGCCATGGCGTTATCATCATCGAGCAGGGGCGCATCCTGGAAACCGGCACCGTGGCGGAAATCAAGAAGCGCCTGCAGGCGACACTCAAGCTGGCGATCCGGCCCCTCGATAGGAAGGAAGAGGTCGGGCGGGCGCTTCGGCAGCTCCCCAAGGTCGAGGGTCTCCACGAGGAGGCGGGCGAGCTGGTGGTGAGCGTGGACGGCGATGAACAGGCGGGCGCGGATATTCTGACGTATCTGGTGCAGCAGGGCTTCCGTCTGGCGGAGTTTCGGCAGGAATCGATGGATCTGGAGGATATTTTCATGTCGATCACCAAGGGAGGTGTTCAATGATGCGGCTTGAATGGTTTTTTGATCGGATCAATCCGGTCGTGCTGCGCGAATCGCGGCAACTGGTGCGCAGCCGGTTTGCGGTCGGCGTCATGATGCTTTTCCTGGCGATCATGGTGGTGGTGTCGGGATTATATGTCGTGTCGATGAACCAGCACGCGAGCCGATCCTTTACCCACGGACAGGAACTCTTCCAGATCTTGTCCGCCGTCATGAGCTTGGCCATGATCCTGTTTGTTCCCGCCCATACCGCGCTGCCCCTGCTGCTGCAAAGGAATACCAGCGGCATGGACCTGCTGCTCATCAGCACCATCCGGCCCCGTGCGATCATCTGGGGCAAGATGGCCGCCGCCTTCTGGATGACGATCCTGCTGCTCAGCGTATCGATGCCCTTCATGCTCTTCACGGTTCTTCTGCGCGGCATTGGTCTGTTCGAGGTGCTTGCTTCCATGGCCACCACGGTCGCGTTTGTCATGGTGGCCACGGCCGGGTTCCTCGTTCTGGTCAACCTCCCCTTCAGCCGGGTGATGCTATGGCTGATGAGCGTTGGCTACATCATGCAGCTTTTCATATTTCCGACTGTCCTCAGCAGCATTTTGCTTTTGGGCAGAAGAGGTGGCGTTCCGACCGAATATTATATCACCATGGCGAGTCTGGTTGCCATATCGCTGCCGATTTTGACCTCGCTGGCGATTGCGCTGGTTTCCCCGGCAGTTTCAAATCGGGCCCTAGGCCCCCGCGTGACGATCACCGTCTGCTGGCTTGTTTCGGGAATCGTCTGCCTCATTTTGAAGAATGATGCCTCGGAAGCTTGGTTGGTTTTATCCATGATCGGCGCATCAATCGCCATGCTGGTCAGCGCTAGCGAACCCTCCGTTCCCAGCCAACGCGTCCGCCGCTCCATTCCCCGGAATCCATTACTGCGCCTGCCGGCCTTCCCGTTTTTTTCCGGCCCTCTTTCCGGTTGGACTTGGTGTCTCCTGATTGGTTTTGTAACGTTTCTGGCCTGTCACAGTACTGCGTCAAGTATCTATTCAATCAATTTTTTTACGGAGTTCGTCCCTTTCATGCTCTATTTCCTCGCCTACAGCCTGATGGCCGCCTTTCTCAGGCGGGTTACCTTTATTCGCCGCTTTTGCCCTGAATCGATGACCTGGCTGCTTGGCGGTTTTCTGATCGCCCTGGGCTGCATCCTCCCGTTCATCGCAAACTTTATCATAGACCCGACCTCGGGCCCCGACCTGCTGTGGGAACTGGGCAATCCGTTTGCTGTTTGGGACGATCCTGAAGAGCATCAGGTGTTTGCCACCCTCCTTTGCTTACTGCTAGTCCTGTTGAACGGGCGCTGGCTTGTGGGCCAACTCCGGTCTTTCCGGCCTCCCCAAGCGGTGCAGGATGCGGAGGGGGCTGAATAGCGATGCAGGATTTCCGGACATGGCTGCAACAGGGGGAGCTGGCGGGACAAAGCTATCGCCTCGCCTCGCCGCGCCGTTCCCTCAAGGGGGCGGCCGGTTTCCATGCCGGATCGCAAAACGGCGTGTCGCTCGATTTCAGCGACTACCGGGAATACCACCCGGGCGACGATATCCGCTCGCTGGACTGGAACGTGTTTGGCCGGACGGATCGCCTGACCATCAAGCTCTACCACGAAGAGGTTGCGCCCCACGTGGATATTGTCCTCGATGCCAGCCGCTCGATGGGCCTCGTGGAGAGCAAGCCGCAGGCCCTGCTCGGTATCGGCGCCCTGCTGGCGACCGCCGCGGCGGGCGGAAACTATTCCTGGAACGCCTTCCGGCTCGGCGCCCGGCTGGCGCGGCTTGAACGGGGCCGCGAAATCCCTTCGCATTGGCCGGAACTCGAATACGAGCCGCTGAAAAATCCCGGGGCGCCCTTGCGCGAAAGCGCCGGCGTGCTCAAGCGGCAAGGCGTTCGTATCCTGGTCAGCGACCTGCTTTGGAGCACGGAGCCGCTGGGCGTTCTGCGCCGGTTTGCCGAAGGCGCCTCCAGCGTGGTGGTGGTACAATTGCTGGCCCGAGCCGATGTTGTTCCGCCTGAGCCGGGAAAATACCGGCTGGACGACGCCGAGACCGGGGAGTCGATCGAGGTGTTTGTCGATGCCGACACGCAGAAGCAGTATGTCGAACGGCTGGAGCAGCATACGCAGCACTGGAACGATGCCTGCCGCCAAACCGGAACCGCCTTCTGCCGTCTGGTCGCGGAAGATCTTTTGGCCGACTGGCGGCTCGATCCCCTCCTACGCACGGGCATTATTGAACACCGCTCGGGAGGTCCGGCATGCTGACGAACCTGCTGGCGTTGATTGGGCTGGCGGCGGTACCCGCGCTGCTCGCGGTCTATCTCCTGCGCAACCGGGTCAAGCGGTTGTCGGTTTCGAGCCTGATGCTCTGGACCGAGCGAACCCGCATGGTCCAGGGCGGCGGTCGCCTACAGCGCAACCGCCTGCCTCTGCTGTTTTTCCTGGAACTGCTGATCCTGCTTCTGCTGGTACTGGCGGCAGCGGCCCCGCGAATCCTTTCGTCGCATGGCACCCTTCCCCTGACCGTCATCCTCGACGATTCCGCCTCGATGTCGGCGGTCGGCCCGGATGGAAAGAGCACCGCCGAGCGCGCCTTGCAGCAATTGCCCGGCCTGCTGCGCAAGGGGCGGTTTGGTCCCGTCCGCTTCATGCTGGCTGGAACGGAGCCGCGCTGGCTGGGACCGGAAGCCGAACAGCAGCTGCGTCAGGGCCGACTTCCGCAGGATTGGACCACGCGCGCCGCTTCCTGCGACCTCGACCAGGCATTGCTGCTCGCTCGGTCGGAAAGCGCCCCCGGCAAAAAGATTCTATTCCTTGGCGACACCCGTCCATCCACCACGCCAACCGGCGGCGAGTTGCGCTGGATCTCGGCTGGCCTGCCGTTGTCCAACGCCGGGTTCATCCATGCGGCGCGCAGCGGGGATCGCTGTCTGGTGGAGCTGCAAGGCAATGGAGCCGTCGAGCTTTCCCTCGATCTCGGCGGCCAGACCCGCACGGAAACCATCCAACTTGAATCGGGGATTCCGCAGCGGCGGATCTATGCATTGGCCGATCCGGATGCCCGCTTCGAGGCGTGGCTCCCCGACGATCCATTGTCCATCGACAACCACGTCATTCTACTGCCCAAGCCGCCGCGCCGGGTGGGTACGCGGCTGTCGATCGCCGACCCCGACCTCCACACGCTGCTGGCGCGCACGGTCTCGGCCTCGGGATTGGACGACCCCGGCACGGCCGACTGCGACTTGCTGATCACGGATACGGCCGGAACGGATGCCGCCGAAAACGCTGCAACATGGTTCCTCCATCTCCATCGGATCAAGGATGGAACGCCGTTCACGGGTCCGTTCGTGATGGACCGCCGCTCGCCGCTGCTGGACGGGATTTCGTTCGAGGGCCTGGTTTGGAGCGCCGATGAAAATGCGCCGATGCCCGGTATGCCGGTCGTGGCGGCGGGCAATATTCCGTTGCTCACCCGCACGGAGGATCTCGCGGGCCGGCCCCATTTCCATTTGCAGATCGATCCGTCCCTTTCCACCCTGCCCGACTCCCCGGCCTGGCCGTCGCTGGTCTGGAACCTCATGGAGATGCGGGCGGCAGAAAAGCCCGGATTCCGCGAGGTTAATTTGCGCTCGGGCATGATCCCGGAATTTGTCGGCACCGCCGAATGGAGCGGTATCCTCCAGCCGGGCCTGATTGAAATGGTGGAGAACGGCCAAACCTACCAGGCCGCCTTCAATTTCCTCGATGCCGGCGAGAGCGATCTGCGGGTTTGCGGTAGCGGGGACGACGGCGATTGGAACGACCCGGAAACCTTGGAGCGGCACTATGTAGATCTGGCGCCGCTGATTATCCTAGTCGGGCTCGCGCTGCTGGCGCTCCACCAATGGCTGGTCCGGCGCGAAGACGCAGCGATTGCAGGGAGGGCGCATGGGATTTGACCATCCATCCTGGCTGCTGTTCGCGATTCCGGTCGGCCTGCTCTGGCATCTATTCCACCATCGCCGCAAGGTGCTCAACCGCTGGCGCGCCGCCATCCTGATCCTGGTGGTGCTGGCCTTTGCCGGGCTATACATGCGCCTGCCGCGACCGGGCGGCATGGTCGTGGTACTGGCCGACCGCAGTGCATCGCTTCCCGAAAACGCCACCGATCTCCAGATGGAAGCGATCCGGCGGCTGCAGCAGGAAATGGCGCCGCGGCAACAGCTCGCGGTGGTCTCGTTTGGCGGACGGGCGGCGGTTGAGCAACAGCCGCACAGCGGGGCCTTCAACGGGTTTACGCTGGATCTGGGCCGCGACCAGACCCGGCTGGCTGATGCGTTGGAGCTGGGCACGAGCCTCGTTCCCGACGGCGTACCAGCCCGGTTTCTCGTGCTGGGCGACGGACAGTGGACAGGACGCGATCCCTTGAACGCGGCACGGCAGGCGGCGCTGCGCGATATTGCCGTCGACTACCGCGTGCTGAACCGGGATACGGGACGGGACCTGAGCATCCATTCCATCGACGCCCCGCAGTCCGTGGCGCAAGGCCAGTCTTTCTTGATCCATGCATGGATCGACGCTCCGGATACGCTGGAGGGAACGTATGCGCTGGAAAGAAACGGCCAGCGGATCGCGTCGGGTACGCGGACGCTGGAACAGGGCTTGAACCATCTCGTGTTCCGCGACCGGCTGGCTGCGTCCGGACCGGCGGCCTATCGCCTCGCGATCAACGGCGAAGCAACCGATCCCGTTCCGGAAAACAACCGCGCCCGGTTCATTGTCGGCAGCGATGGAAAGCTTCCCGTGCTTCTCCTCTCGACCACCGCCAACGGGGCGCTGGACCGACTGCTTGAAGAGACCGGCATGCAGGTCGATACGCGCGACCCGGCCGGCTTCGACTGGTCGCTGGAAAGCCTGTCGCGCTATTCCGGCGTCGTGATCGAAAACGTCTCGGCAGGCGATCTCGGGACACGGGGGATGGAGCTGCTCGCTTCGTGGGTGGAAGCCACCGGGCATGGCCTTTTCATGACCGGGGGCAAGCGTTCCTACGGCGCTGGCGGCTTCTTCCAGTCGCCGCTGGAGCGGATCATGCCCGTCTCCATGGAACTCCGGCGGGAGCATCGCAAGCTGGCCCTGGCCATCGCCGTGGTGCTGGACCGTTCGGGGAGCATGAGCGCGCCGGTTTCGGGAGGGAAAACCAAGATGGACCTCGCCAATATTGGAACCGTCCAGGTGCTGGACCTCCTCAGCGACATGGACGAATTGGGCGTCCTGGCCGTCGATAGCGCCCCGCACACGATTCTCGACCTCAAACCCGTCGACCAATGCCGACCGCGCCGGAACGATATCCTGAAAATCGAATCGATGGGTGGTGGAATCTACGTCTATGAAGGGCTGCTCGAAGCCTCCAAGATGCTGCTGGGTTCCAAGGCCGGCACGCGGCATATCATCCTCTTTTCCGACGCGGCGGATTCGGAGCAGCCGGGCAACTACAAGGCGCTCCTCGAACAAAACCGCCTGGCCAACATTACCGTCAGCGTCGTCGCGCTCGGCAATCCGACCGATTCGGACGCCGACCTGCTGCGGGACATTGCGGCGCGCGGCGAAGGCGAAATCTATTTCACGCAGGATGCGACGGAAGTGCCGCGCATCTTTGCGCAGGATACGTTCGCCGTGGCCCGCAGCACCTTCCTAGAGGATCCGACGGGCATGGAATGGACGCCGCTGATGTCGCTCGTTTCCGGGGGAAAGGTTTTTGATCCGGCGCCGGCGCTGGGGGGATACAACCTGAGCTACCTGCGCGAAGGCGCCCAGTTGCTGGCGGTTTCGGCGGACGAATATGCCGCGCCGCTGGTCGCCGCCTGGCAGGCGGGAAGCGGACGGGTCCTCTGCTATGCGGGCGAGGTGGACGGAATCTTTACGGGCAGCATCGGCCAGTGGACGGATTATGGCGCGTTCATTGCCGGCATGGCGCGCTGGGCCGCGGGGAGCGATTCCTCGTTGCCGGAAGGCATTCTTCCGGTCCAGGAGGTGCGCGACGGCGTTTGCCGTATTTCGCTCCACCTCGATCCCGATCGTCAGGGCGAACTCTTTACCGGCGAACCAGCCATCAAGGTCCTGCGCAGCCAACCCGGAAAAAGCCCGGCGACCGAAACCTACGGTATGCGCTGGGCCTCGGCCGATCTGCTGGAACTCGAACTACCGCTCGAAGGCGAGGAAACCATCCTGGCCTCCATCGCGCTGGACGGTTTTCAACCGGTTTCCTTGCCACCGGTCTGCCTCCCCTACTCGCCGGAATTCGTTCCAAGGAATCCGGCCTCGGGCCTCGAAGAACTCAAACGCATCGCCTCGGTCAGCGGCGGAAGGGAACAGATCGACGTGGGTAAAATATGGAACGAACTGCCTCGGGACTGGCAGCGAATTCCACTTCGGGCGGCCCTGCTGCTGCTGGCGGTCCTGCTTTTACTGGTCGAGATCGTCGAGCGGCGGGTCGGCATCGGCTTCCGGAACAGGATTCCCCAGCTTCAAAAAACCGCCCAAGCCCCGGCGCCAAAGGTAAAATCGCCCGGTAAGATTCGGGGAAAAAAGGTCGCCGTCGACAAACCGAAACCACCGGCGGCCACAACGGAGAATCCCTTCAAGGATGCGCAATCCCGCGCACGGCAACGGTTCCGTCCATAGGCAGCGCCACTGTTTCGGATCTCCGAATGCCGAGTGCCGATTTACTTTTGGTTACCGAGGCCAACCCTCTCTATTTCTCGGCTCATTGGAAGGGGGCGCAGGCATATCGGGCCTGAAAGGCATTCCCATGCCTGATGGCTGCTGAGACCGGCCCTCTCTATTTCTTGGCTCATCATTGGGAAGTGACGGAAGGGGCATATCGGGCCTGAAAGGCATTCCCATTCCCCCTTGATTATGTTGCTGAAAAAGAGTCACCGCTTCTTCCATGAAGCGATCGTATTTTTCTCTTCCAAGTATTTTTTCTACCGCTCGTCGATTCTGAGCCAATATTCTCAGCTGTTCGGCCTGTGCTTCCGCTATTTCACAGATCACCTTTTCCAATTCGCCACCTTTTTCCAGCTCGCCTTCTGTCGCGCCTTCTTCCAATAATTTTTGAAATTTGTTACGAGCAATATTTAGACGTGTTGCATTTTCGTTCATTTTCTGCATGTACGAAACCTGCAATTTTGCCACTTCTCCAAACTGCTCCTCTGTGATGCCTATTTTGTTAAGCGTCCATTCAAAAAGTCTTACATTTCTTTGATTAAATCTGCGTCCTTGATCCGGTCCTGATTCCAAACGCGCAGCCTCCGCATTCTTGTTGTCAGCTGCCGGTGGTTTAGGCTCTCTCGTATTATTACTACTTTTATCCTGTGCCATGAGCGGAATGGCCAGAGCGATAATAGCCAAGGCTATAATGTGCTTTTTCATTTTCTTCCCTCCTTAACTTGCCCGCCGAGTGTATAACGAATCCTCCGCTCCTCTATTGCTTAATAAAACCCCTTCTTTTCTCTATCAAAATCTCTCCCTTCTTTTTAGGTTTTCCACCAAATTGATGAACAAAAAAGTTGAGTTTACCAACAGATCCGGCGGTTTGGCGTCGTCGGTCTTATGGACAACTCTTCTCAAAATGGCATGCTTGGCCGAGATTGCCAAATGCGGATGGACGAGGTAAAGCGACTCAAGAAAGAGGGCTGCAGAGAAAATCCTTCGTATTTCGAAGCTACAGACCTGTTTCACACAATGGAAGCGCTTCCGGAGCCCGTATCAACCCACCAATTTCTGCGGATGAAACTATAAAACTGGCATATTGAGTGCCTGTTAACGGGTTGAGTCCAAGCACAACTCATTATCAATTTATATGTTATGAATTGATCCCAGCCAATCCCCTTTTTTGAGTGCTGACGAAAGTGAAGTTTAATCAACCTCATATTGTGGTGTTCATCATTCGAACAACTACAGTTTGTGGTGTTGGTTTTTTTACGAGGTAAATTTCACTTATCCCTTGAGCTGAGGAGCTCCTTTTTCTACTCTCTGTTTCATCGATTCAAACAGGGAATTATCTGCCTGTTAATAAGTTGTCGATAAGTGGAAAATTTCTGTTAGGGGAACGTTTCGGGGAATAAATGGGTGGGTTAAACTCTATAATCTGGAAAGATGCCTGTAGTCAGCTCAAAGGTATTCTTTCGGGCGATATCTATGAACGATGGATCGCTGTTATCCAATGCGTTGGCGAGTCCGAAGACCGTCTAACCCTTGCTGTTGCAAATGATTTTTATAAAATTTGGTTAGAAGAAAATTATCTTCCTATAATTCGTAAGGCCGTTCTTGTGGTGAGCGGAAGAGAAATGAATATTTCTCTCAGCGTGGATTCCAGTTGTTTTGAAAGTGTAGAACAGGAACTGGAGGAGGAAAAGAAGTCTGTTCTTTCCATTTCCTCCATTCCACGTAAATCATTTTCCCATAACCTTAATCCGAACTACACCTTTGATTCCTTTGTGGTGGGCGCATCGAATCAATTTGCGCATGCAGCCGCTCTCGCAGCAGCGAATTCTCCTTCACGTACCTATAATCCGCTTTTTATTTACGGTGGCGTTGGACTGGGAAAGACTCATCTCATGCAGTCCATAGGAAATTATGTTGCGTCAAAAAAACAGAAGGCAAGGATTTGCTATACCACCTGCGAAGCCTTCACGAACGAATATATTGATGCCATTCAGAATAACAATGTATCCGCGTTCAGAAAAAAATATCGTAAAATTGATATGCTTTTGATTGATGATATTCAGTTCTTGGATGGGAAAGCAGGCTTGCAGGAAGAATTTTTTCATACATTCAATGCGCTTTTCGAAAATCATAAGCAGGTTATTTTGACATCCGATCGTACACCCAGTGAAATGGCTGGTCTGGCACCTCGGCTTGTTTCTCGCTTCGAATGGGGTTTGGTTACGGAATTGGGTAAACCTGATGCGGAAACCCGCTCTGCTATTCTGCGAAAAAAGGCGGAACAGCTCAACATGAATATAGAATACACGCTTCTCGACTATCTCGCAGAGCGTGTTTCCTCAAACATCAGAAGTTTGGAAGGTGCTCTAATCCGCGTTGCAACGTTTATGTCGCTCACCAATCAGCAGGTTAATGTGCAGAAAATCGATGAACTTCTTCATGATCTACTGGACAAGGAATCGAAGGCCATTATTAATGTTGAAGCTATCCAACGCACGGTTGCAGAGCATTTTGATCTGCGCATGTCAGATTTAACCGGAAATAAACGGTCAAAGAACATTGCTTGGCCGCGCCAGATCGCAATGCACCTTTCACGTACGATGACTTCGTACTCTTTCCCTGCTATAGGCGAAGCATTTAATCGTAATCACGCGACGATCCTATACGCACACGATCAAGTGTCCAATCGTGCAAAAGAGGATCGAGGGCTGCAGCAGACCATTTCTATTCTAAAAGACAAGGTCACTAAAAACTGTGCGAAGGCCGCTCAATAAAATCCTTTCACTTTCGTTAAAAACCGCCCTCAGGCGGTTTTTAAGTTTAGATATTTCCACCGATGGTTTGACACCGCCGACTGCTTTTACATAATCACTGGCGGCCTGTTGATAATTTCGGTAAAACCTGTGAGCAGTCAGTGGATAGATTTAATAACTCTACTTTATAAACAGAGAGGTCAGGTTATTAACTGGTTATTCATAGATAGCTCCTGTTTTTAAATTTTTATGGATGACTGGGTTACAAATAAAAGGTAGCTTTCATTGCGGTTATCGACAGACATATAATAATAGTGGATTTATAAATAGGATATATCTATATAACAGGAGGCTTGTTAATGAAGTTCAGCATCGAGAAGGATCAAATTCTGGAGTCACTGCAAAAAGTACAGTCCATTGTTGGACAACGTGCCGCCCTGCCCATTCTTTCCAATGTTTTGCTCGAGGCGGAAAACGGAAAGTTAGTTCTCACAACCACAGATACCGAAGTCAGTGTGCGGACCAGTATTGATGCTGACATTGTAAGAGAAGGTTGTACCACGCTGCCGGCGCGTCGCTTTTTCAGTATCTGCCGGGATCTGCCCAGTCATTTGGTTGAAATCGACGTAAACAGCAGAGATGTGGCTGAGATTGTTTCCGGTTCCTACAGCTGTAAGCTCGAAGGATTGGCGCACGATGATTTTCCGCCCATCGCTTCATTCGAAGAAAATTCCTCCTATAAGATCAAACAGGGGGTACTCAAGGATGCCCTTCAGAAAACTTCTTACGCAGCTTCTACCGATCAATCCCGGGCTATTCTGACGGGTACCTTAATGTCTTTCAGAGACAACAAGCTGACCGTGGTGTGTACGGATGGTCGGCGTCTTGCGCTGGTTGAGCAGGAAATGGATCTGTGCGGCTCAATCGAAACCGATGTTGTCGTGCCGATTAAAACGGTGAATGAGCTCATTAAAACATTGAATGATGAGGGAGAGGCGGTGGTTCGTACCTCCTCGTCGCAGATGGCAGTGGAATTTGATAACAGCCTTATCATTTCAAAACTGATCGATGGAACCTACCCTAACTATCGACAAGTGATTCCCTCCCAGTGTGAGGAACGGATTGCTATTGATCGTGAAGTTCTTCAAAGCGCCATTCGTCGTGTATCGCTCATGCTCGATGATCAAGCCGCCTCGGTGTTGGTGAAAATTACAGAAAACTGTATGGAACTGATAACCTCTTCTCAGGAGATCGGGGAATCGCATGAAAACGTGCCGGTTAAATATTCCGGTAAGGATATGACTATTGCTTTTAATCCCACCTTCTTCAGTGCTCCGCTAAAGCATCTTGAAAGCGACGAAATCTTTCTGGAGCTGTCTGATGAATTGAGTCCGGGCGTAATTAAGGCTAATATTCCGTTCCTCTATGTCATCATGCCGATCCGCGTAGGCTAGTTGAAAAAGAGTCGTTTAGAAGAGTGAAAAGAGTAGTTTTTTAAAAATATGACTCCTTAAACGAAGATCGTTTAAAAGGAGAAAAATGGTTGCCGAACTAGGACTCGAACCTAGACTAAGCGGGTCAGAGCCGCTTGTGCTGCCATTACACCATTCGGCAGATGAGTGACGGAAGGTAGCTCGTTCCTTTGGACCAATCAAGAAGCTTTCATAAAAAAAATGTCATCCTCCGCTCCAAAGAAAAAAGTTCAACTCCTCGGCGTTGGTTTTGATGCCGAAGACGGACACATCCGCATCACTCAGGCTGAAAAATACAATGTGCTGATGGGCTCCCACGAAAGTCATGAATTCATGGTTCAGTTGATCGAAAAGATTGAGAGGGAAATTGAGCATAGAGGATTGGTGCTCGATGAACTATCACCCGATCAGCTGATTAAAATTACAGAAAGCGTGTTGCTTTATTAAAAACGCTAGCATTTAAGGCCTTCAGCCGTGGCGTGTCGGGCGCGGAGGGAGACGATTTGTTTTCTCAGTGGGTCGGTGGTGCTGAATTGAACAGGGACGTAGTGTTCGGAATAGCCCGCTGCGATTCCGTTTTTAACCTGCTCGACGAGGACGTTGATATTTTGGCCCAGAAAACTGCGGTGATACTCGAGGGCCA
>JAAYDL010000186.1 GCA_012729265.1 Lentisphaerota bacterium
CCGATAACGGCTTGGGCGCTGACCGTGCAGTAGGGGCCGATGACGACGTCGTCAGCAATCTGCGCCCCGTCGGCCACAATGGCTGTTGGGTGTATATTGGCCATAACTATGCCGCTCCGTAGCCAAACATCAGTTCGGCCTCGCTGGCCAGTTCGTCGCCCACGTAGGCCCTGCCGGCAACGGTTGCCATGCGCGAACGCATACGGGTGACCTGAATTACCATGCGGAGCGTATCGCCCGGAACCACTTTGCGGCGGAACTTGGCTTTGTCGATCGACATAAAATAAGCGATCTGGCCTTCCTTGCCTCCGACTTTGTTGAGCAGGATACCGGCAACCTGTGCCATGGCTTCGAGCTGCATGACGCCGGGCATGATCGGCTCATTGGGAAAATGGCCCTGGAAGAAGGGTTCGTTAAAGGTCAGGTTTTTGTAGCCGACAATCCGTTGTTCTTCCACATCCATTTCAATGATGCGGTCTACCAGCATAAACGGATAGCGGTGGGGTAAAATGTTCAGAATATCATTCACATTCATGACCGTTGTCATAGGACTCTCCTCGTTCGTATTAAAATAAAGCGGGAAGCTACGGTTTTCATCAGGTGCGATCAATGTTTTTCTCTTCGGTGCGCAAGCGGTCCAGTTCCGGGCATCCCTCTGCGACGCTCCATGCAAAGGGGAACGTGCGGCACTGCTCCGGTCGAGCGTCATAGATGGAGCATCGGTTTCCTTTGAGAAATTCGCAGCTTCCGTCTTCCTGATCCATTAGAGCGAGTTGCCGACGTGAGGGTGCCAATTGGGTGTGTCGTGCGATAAATTGGGCTTCGGACATATTTAGATGTTGGGCGATGCGGGCGAGATCGTGTTCTTCCAGCAGTACCGAACCGGTCCATCGACAGCAGGTGCCGCAGCCTGAACATACGAAGCGATCCAAAATTTTCAGCTTGTTCATTGAACATCCTTTCTCTAATCCCGTCTCTGATTGCGTTGACATTTCGCCTGCTCTGGAACAACATGCCCGCCTTTGTACGCATTTTGAGAGCAGGTGCGGTGTATTAGATGAACCAGTTAGAAAGGATCAAGAACGATGTTCGATAAATTTGAGAACAAGCGGATCATGCTGATTCTGTCCGCTGCAGCGGCGTTCGCGGTGGCCGGATGTAAACGGGATACGGCAACCGTTCCTGAAAAGGGCAGTATCGATCTTCAACAAGCGGGAGCAAATCTTTTTGAGAAAAGGATCCCTGAAAACAGAGTAATCTTTAAGGTTAATGGGCGGGAGGTTATGAGCGCCGATGCGGATCGGCTCCTTATTCCGTATTATTTGCAGTTGCGACAGCTCGAGGAGGCAGGGACGGCTACGCTGGAACAGCTTCAATCGTTGGAAACTCAGGCGAAAAACAAGATTATCAACGATTTGATTCAACAGACATTGCTGATAGCTGATGCAGAGGAAGAAGGCGTGACGGTAGATGCTGCTGAGGTGGATAGCTTTATTGATGAGCAAATTGCACAGCTTCCCGAAGGACAAACCCTTGAAGAAATTCTTGCAGCTCAGGGGTTGACGATGGCGGATGCGCGCAAGGAGGTTGAATCGAAACTGGCGATTGTTCATCTGCTTGAAAGTAAAATAGCTGACGTAACGCCCCAGAGTGCCTATGATGAGCTTGTCCGTCCGGGTTCGGTGACGACCAGTCATATTTTCCTTCAGACGATTTCGCTGGATGAAGAGGCAAAGGCAGAGAAAAAAGCAGAGCTTGAACGTATCCGTGCGGATATTATCGAAGAAAAAATCACTTTTGCCGATGCGGCCAAGATGTATTCCGAAGATTCGGAATCTAAAGATAACGGCGGCGAATATGAGAAAGTACTCAAAGGGCAGATGCCTCCGGAGCTCGATGCGGCCCTGTTTTCTCAAAAAATCGGAGAAGTTGGCGAGATTATTGAAACCTCATATGGGTATCATATTCTGGTCGTGAACAAGCGTCATGCCCCAACGTTTTTTGAAGAAATGAGTGATGACGAGCTGGCTGCTGTTGTCGAGCGGAATAAAGAGATGATTCTGGATGAGTACATAGAGTCGCTTCTGGAAGATGTTGATTTTGAGTGGGTTGATCTAATTCCGCCTCAGAGTTAAGGTGGGTGGGTTGACTAAAAAAATGAGAGAGGGTTATATGCGTATTACCAAGACAATTGTTCTGTCGTCTGTTTTTGCACTGAGTGGTTTCGGGCTGGCTCAGGAAACCAATTCGGTTCCGGAGAAGGAAGCGGGAACGCCGGCAGAAAGTGCTGCTGAAATCGATCTGTTTTCTGCAACGAAGGCCGAAAGCGATGTTTTCCTTCGTGTAAACGGGAAGGAAATTACTAAAACCGAAGTCATGCAGGAACTTACTCCGCTTCTTGTTCAGCTCCAACAGGCCCTAACCAGCGGAATAGTTTCGGAAGAGCAGGCGAGTGCCATTGTCAGTCAGGCGAGAAATGAGATTATCAATGAGATGATTCAGAAAATCCTGTTGACGAAGGCCGTAGAAGATGAAGGCATTCAGGTTGAATCTTCCGAGGTGGACAAGGAACTCGAGGCTGTGAAAGCGGATCTTCCTGAAGGGGAGACGCTGGAAAGTATTCTTGAGATGCAGGGGATGACGATGGAGGATCTCAAAAAGGAGATCAACCTCCAGATGGCCATTCTGAAGCTGTTTGACAAGAAGACGGAAGGGGTTACGCCTCAGAAGGCCTATGAAATGTTGGTGAAACCGGGTACCGTAACCGCCAGTCATATTCTGATTGGATTCGAAGAGGACGCTTCGGATGAAGAGAAGGCCGCGAAAAAGGCGGAGCTTGAAAAAATTCGAACCGATATTATTGCCGAGAAGATTACGTTTGCGGATGCAGCGAAACAGTATTCCGAAGATCCGGGTTCGAAAGAGGAAGGTGGAGAATATAAGGATATTTCCAAGGACGACATGGTGCCCGAGTTTGATGCTGCCATTTTTTCTCAGAAAATCGATGAAGTTGGCGAAATCGTTGAAACCTCATTCGGCTACCATATCATCAAGGTGAGCAGCCGCACGCCGGCAGAAAAAAGCTTCGAAGAGATGACGGAAGAGGAGCTTGAAGAATTCGTTGTGAAAAGGAAAAACCGCGTTTTGGGAGAGTATGTTTCGGGCCTGCTGGACAAGGCGAAGATTGAAGAGCTCTAAACCAGCGCCATCCGGGCTGGTGGATATCGGTTCTAGACCCCGGAGTTAAGAAAAAAGAGGTCGGCTTGATTTGCCGGCCTCTTTTTTATGCAAGGATAGTTCGAACAGCTTGGAGGTCGGTTTCGATTTGTGCTTTCAGCTGTTCTGCGTCCTCAAAGATTTCATCGCCGCGGATATATTCCATGTAGCGGACTTCGACCCTTTTCTCGTAGAGATCAATATGGTGTTCATCCAGCAGGTAGACTTCGAGCACCTGCGGCTCATTCTGGTGAAAGGTTTCGCGGTGGCCGATATAGGCGGCGGCGCGATGCTCGTGAGTTCCGACGAGGAGCTTGGCCGCATAAATACCGCGCGGCGGAAGCATGTCGTTGTCGGGATCAATGTTGGCGGTCGGATAGCCCAGCTTGCGCCCAATCTTTTTCCCGTGAACGACCGTGCCGATGGTGCTGACCGGGCGGCCCAGCATGGCTGCGGCGTCGCTTATTCGTCCATTTTTAATGGCTTCGCGAATGCGCGTACTTGAAACGCGTTCTCCGCTCCAGCAGACCGCCGGGTGCGCGGAAAAAAAGAGGTTGAGTTGCCCGCATAGCTCGGTGAGCAGCTCCGCATTGCCGGAGCGGTTGCGTCCGAAGGACCAGTCTTCACCCACAGAGATGCCCGCCAGATGAGGAATGCAACGGCACAGGGTGTCAAAGAAATCGACAGGTTCCAGCTTTATAAAATCGATGGTGAAGGGCTGGAGAATACAGCCATCCACGCCCATTTTCTGCAGCTGCTGTACCTGCTGTTCGGTCGTGAAAATAAGCGGCGGCGCTTTTTCGGGAATGAGTACTTTTGCGGGGTGGGGCTCAAAGGTGAAAACCCAAGCTTCCCCACCGGACGCTTTCGCGCGGTCGATTGCCACCTGAATGACCGCTGTGTGGCCAATGTGCAGTCCGTCGAAACATCCGGCCGCAAGAAAGATCGGCGCGGTGCTGTTGAATGCTTCGAGTGAGTGAATGATTTTCATGGGTGATGCGTAACTCGTAAATGAGTAATTAGTGACCGGATCGGTCAGGGGACCGTCTGCGGCTGAATCAAGTCGGTCAGATGAATGATCTTTTCGCTGATGGTTCCGCGGTCGCAGGTCAAAATGCTCTCCAGCGAGTGCGCCTGATCAATGGATAATGGGCCCGAGGCGGTACGGCGGAGCGCATCGAGCGAGCCGCCAACACCTAGGTCGTTTCCAATGTCGTGTGCCAGTGTACGGACATAGGTGCCTTTGGTGCTGGTTACACGGAAGGTGACGAGCGGATTATCAAACCCCAGTATCTCAAAAGACGAGACATGAATCTTTCGCGGTTCCCGCTCAATTTCCTGACCTTTGCGCGCCATTTTATAAAGCGGAACGCCGTCTTTTTTGATGGCGGAAACCATGGGCGGAATCTGCTCGATGTCGCCGAGATAGTTTTCGCGGATAACCGCCTCGATCTGTTCGAGGGTGATGTGCGAAGTGTCCTTTTCTTCCAGCACTTCGCCGTCGGCGTCCTGCGTGTTGGTGGTCACCCCGAGGTGCAGTATGCCTTCGTAGGTTTTGTCTCCGCCCATAATGCGGTCGGAAAGTTTAGTACCTTTCCCAATCAGCAGCACCAGCAGACCCGTGGCCAGCGGATCAAGCGTCCCGCCGTGGCCCACTTTGCTGAATTTAAAAAAGTTGCGGACCTTGACGACCACATCGTTGGAGGTCCAGTCGGTTGGTTTATCGACCAGCAGGAGGCCGTCGTACGGATCGGGGCCTCGGCGGTTACGCGCTCTCATCGGTCTTATCGTCCTTAAAAACTTCGGGATTTTCGCGTTCCATTTCGGCGAGGAGCGAGAGAATGCGGTCGCCGCCTTCGATCGATTCATCGAGGATAAAGTGGAGGCGGGGGGTATATCTCAGCTTAACCCGTTTAATCATGAGGCGGACAATTTCCTGCCGATGGCGGTTCAGATGGCTGATCATTCGGTTGCGCTCCTCTTCATGCCCGAAGATCGAGACAAAGACCTTGGCATCGCGCAAGTCGGGGGCGCACTCGACGCGGGTGACGGTAAGGGCCGCTGCATCAAAATCCGACATGGAAAAGTTGCGATACAGGTCTTCTGCAATTTCGCGTTTCAGCAGTTCATTGACTCTAACTAGACGTGGTATTCCCATGGATTCTCCTCAAAGCAGGCTACTATAGGCAAACTCCTCAGAAAATCCGCAAAAAATATGATCTAATTGTACGCTCAAATTCTGCCTTTGCCTGCCCATCAAAATTTGCATCCTCGGCGCGACGTCCCTGTCGCGTGAAGAAGAGAAGGAGCCCGTTCATCATCGTCGCAGGGGAAGGGACAAACGGAACATTGGCGAGGGTGAAACTTTTTTAATTTCCCACTTGAACGCCCATGAGGGCGTGGGTATCTTCCTCACTTCTTTTCACAAACCGCTCGGGTGGTGAAATTGGTAGACACGCAAGGTTGAGGGCCTTGTGGCCGTTAAGGCCATATGAGTTCGAGTCTCATCCCGAGCACCATTTTTTTAACCGCAGCTCCTTTGGGTTGCGGTTTTTTTGTTAATTTCTTTCTGTGCAGAAAGGCATTGCGGTGTCGTTGTTGTGCAAATACAATCTCCAAAAAACAGGAGTTTTTCCATGAAAAAATGTCCGTTGCGCCGCATTTTCGTGTGCTTCGTTTTTTTCGTGGTTCCCCAACATGCTCTTTCTTGAAAATCCGCGTTTATTTGCGTCGCAGACTTGCATTCATACTTCATCCCTCATACGTTCTCCCCGCTCTGTGTCTCTGTGAGATTATATCCTGTCCCCACCGCCCAACGTCTTATCCGTTCTCACACCTCTGATTCGTCATCATTCTCGAACAGAGCCCACTCATCATCACCTTCCCTCTCGAGGGCCCTGCGTTCAATCTCGTCGAGTTGGCTGGGATTCCGCAACAGCTGATAGAGCGAAAACCACAATGCATTATTAATGCTGCAACCTCGTCCCACGGCCATATGCTCAAGCGCTTCATGAACCTCGTCGGTGACTTCGATGTATTGATATGTCATAACCTGTACCCATCCTAATTGGTTAGTGTATTATTTTTTATTAGCTCGTTATTTGTGTTTATGTATATTGTACAATATGGTAAAGCTAAAAATTACAAAAGTTGCATTTTAAATGGATATCCGTGCAGGAGTTAATGATGCGTGATGGAATGATTTGTGTGGAAATAGATTCACCGGCTGCTGTGCTCGTGAACGAAGATTTTACGGAGGCACTATGTCCTTATTCGTTGCTTTTCATACATCCGTTGCAATAAAGGTTTGTGTGGGGAGGTTGTACGCAACCAGCAACCAGCAACCAGCAACCAGCAACCAGCAACCAGCAACCAGCAAAGCAGTCAGCAATCAGAAGTCCGTCGGAGGTTTATGATGGAAATGGAGATCATTATTGATCATCGGGAGCCACCTCAGTTTAGGGAGCTGTTCAGAGATTGTGGCCATGTCAGGGTGGAACAGCTTTCGGTCGGCGACTTCCGAGTCAATGATCGATGGGTATTCGAGCGGAAAACGATTAGTGATCTGTCTATTTCAATTGTGGATGGAAGGCTTTTCACGCAGGCAAAGGCCCTGTTGAAGACCGAGGGTTATCCGGTGGTGGTTTTGGAGGGACATTCCAAGGCAACGTCAAACAAGGGCGTTTCCCGCGAGGCGGTGCAGGGAGCCATTATTACGTTGAGCGTTTTTTTTGGGCTTCCGGTGCTGCGTGCGCTGAATCCGGAAGAAACCGTGCGCTTGGTCAAATATACGGTGAATCAAGGAGCCTATCTCCCGGGAGAAGGAATCTTTCGCGGGGGGTATCGCCCGAAAGGATTAAAGGCGCGGCGCTTATATGCTCTTCAGGGACTTCCCCACGTTGGGAAAAAGAGAGCGAGGATTTTGCTGGATCATTTCAGTACTATAGAACGTGTCATTCTTGCCGACGAAGAAGAACTGGCTGAGGTGGATGGCATTGGCCGACTAACCGCAAAAGCAATTCGCGAACTGGTATCGAAGTAGGCCGTAAAATCCGATCAAAATCTTCACCACCCGGGGAACCGCTTCCTTCGGAAGCTATTTGCGGTTGCAAATAGTGTCGTAGATGCGGTTCAAGTTCGCGGAGGTTTAGCTGCCCATTCGTTGTTTCCCTACATTCGTTGCCTCCTTGAAGAATCAGCAACCAGCAACCAGCAGCCAGCAATCCGCCGTCCGCAATCGACAATCGGCAATCGACAATCGGCAATCCGCTATCCGTCTCCATCGGCATTCATCCGCGGTTCCTTGGTTAAACGTCTCAAAATCATCCTGCCTAATCCCACATTCCACTTCCTCCGCATCTGGTTTCTACGTTCATGTTTTTTTGAACAAACCGATTGGCTTTCCAGACAACCTATGCTTACATGTCTCCGTACATTCCCGATAGGGGAGGTGCACATAGTAGATAATGAAAATGCTGCCCATAAAGCACATTCAGCGCGACGGTTTCATCGGAAAAAGAGATGAGCGACCAAGGGCGGCAGCTTGTCTTGATGCGCGGCGTGGTTGTTTTGCCTGATTTATTAATCTTTCGCGCCTTTCAATTGTCTAAAAATTAACCGAAGGTTTTTTCATGAATGTCCTATGGATTTTGATCATTAGTTCCGTAGTACTGTTTCTGGGATATCGGTTCTATTCCCGTTATATATCCAGAATCCTGGGAGAAGATCCCGGTAGAGTAACTCCTTCTGTGCAGTACAATGACGGACTCGATTATGTGCCAACAAGAGGCGGAATCGTCTTTGCCCACCATTTTGCTTCAATCGCAGGGGCGGGACCGATTCTTGGACCCACTCTGGCGATAATGTACGGGGTGGCTCCGGTATGGGTCTGGGTTATTATCGGCGGGATATTTTTTGGCGCGGTACATGATTATACATCCCTTTTTGTTTCGATGAGAGAAAAGGGACGATCAATTGCCGAGATTGCCCGAAAATCTCTGGGTGACAGCGGGTTTGCCCTGATGATTGCTTTCACGATTCTGATGGTCGTGCTGGTGACCTCCTCATTTCTTGTGGCATCGGCCACATCGCTTACTTCGCTTGTTCCCCTTGAGCAGCTTCGTCTTCCTTCTGACCAGAAAATCCTTCATACCGTTGCAAAGGGTGGAGTAATCAATGGACAGATCGGCGGGATCGCTTCGACTTCTGTGATTTTTATCACCCTGCTTGCTCCGCTGATGGGTTTTCTCTGTTACAAGAAAAACACTTCCATGAAAATCATCTATCCTTTGGCCATAGCTATATGTTTGCTGTCAATTTTGGTGGGATTAAAAATGCCGGTAAGCTTCGATGTAAAGGTCTGGATGATTGTACTGGGGATCTATACGCTCTTTGCCTCCGGCGTTCCTGTATGGCTGATACTTCAACCAAGAGATTTTATAAACGTGTTTATTCTCTATGGAGGGATACTGCTTTTAATCGCTGGATCGATTGGTGCCGGTTTGTCGGGTGTTCAGGTAATTGCACCTGTAATGAATATCGCTGACGGGACCTTAAAGTTAGGTTTGATATGGCCTTTCTTATTTATAACCGTGGCCTGTGGAGCAATTTCAGGTTTCCATGCTCTGGTGGCAGGAGGCACAGTATCCAAACAGGTGAAAAATGAAAAGTCAGCCCGTTCGATAGGCTTTGGTGGCATGCTTCTGGAATCGCTTCTGGCGGTGGGAGTGATTATCGCTTTGAGCTCAGGGATTCCATTCAGCGATTACAAAGACATCGTTTTCCCGGCTCAGGGTAATTCCAATCCAATACTTGCTTTCAGCCTTGCATTCAGTGGGCTTCTTTACAAGGGACTTCACATACCGATGGTTTACGGAACCGTATTTGGTATTTTGATGGTGGAGGGTTTCGTTGCAACGACACTGGATACAGCGGTAAGAATCAACCGTTATCTTTTCGAGGAACTCTGGTCTATCATTTTCAAGAATCCTCCAAAATGGATAAAATCCTATATCTTTAATTCACTATTATCTGTTGTTCTTATGCTTATATTTGCATTTACTAATGCCTTTACAGTTATATGGCCTATTTTTGGTACGGCTAATCAGCTTCTGGCTGCTCTGACACTGGTTACGCTTGCCGTATGGCTTGCCACCAACCGCAAGAAAAACGGCTTTATCCTGATTCCGGCATTCTTCATGATTGTTACTACACTGTTCTCTCTGGGTTTTCTGCTTAAGAAATATTTCTGCGATAGTAACTGGTTGCTGCTGACCGTCGATGTTCTGATGATCGCTCTGACCGTGGCGCTGATCGTGGTGGCAGTTAAATCCAGAAAGAAGATTACAACACCAAAGAACAATAAAAACGATGGGACAACGCCGCGGATGCCTGAGGGTCAGACATCTGCCGCCTGAAGCCTTCAGGGCAGAGCGTTTTAATGATAACTGTGTTTACGTTACAAAACATGTATTATCTTCCTCTCCCCAATCATTCCGCAATCTTACTGATTGCGAAAATCCTAAGCCCAAATTCCTAAACCCTAAACAATCCACAAAACTCAAACTCGAAACGGCTTCGTGTCACCCATTTGGGGAATTGAGCCGCATTGAAATTTATAATTTGTTTCGGATTTCGAGTTTAGAAATTCGAATTTTCCCTGATCAGTAAAATCAGGGAATCATTCCGCCTAAAACCTAACTCTTAAAACTATTCCCATGAAAATAGTCGTTACAGGTTCCGCAGGATTTATCGGTTCATACGTCGCTCATGCCCTGCTTGATCAGGGACATACCGTCGTCGGTTTTGACAACTTTAACGACTACTATGATCCTGCATTAAAAGAGGCACGAAATGCTCGTTTGGAGATTCGCGACGGTTTCACTCTCATTCGTGGTGACCTCACCGACTACCAACTTTTAACGTCAACCTTTCAGCAGCACAAACCCGACCGGGTTTGTCATCTGGCCGCCCAAGCCGGAGTGCGCTATTCGCTGCAAAATCCATTTGCCTATGAACAATCCAATTTGGCTGGGAATCTCAATGTGCTCGAATGTTGTCGCCACTTCAACATTTCCCGATTGGTCTATGCCTCCAGTTCCAGCGTGTATGGTGGAAATAAAAAGATTCCCTTTTCAGAGAGCGATCCGGTCGATCATCCGGTCAGCCTCTACGCCGCCACCAAAAAGGCGAATGAGCTTATGGCACACGCCTACTCCCACTTGTATGGAATCCAAACGATCGGCCTGCGGTTTTTTACGGTCTATGGCCCATGGGGGCGGCCCGACATGGCCTACTGGCTTTTTACAGACGCCATGGTAAAGGGGAATCCCATCAAGGTGTTCAATCATGGCGACATGAAACGCGATTTTACCTATATCGACGACATCGTCCAAGGCGTTCTCTCCGCACTGTTTGTGGATGAATTGGCACCATACGAAGTTTTCAACTTGGGGAATAATCAGCCCGAGCTATTAATGGACATGATCAAGGTTCTCGGGGATGCCTTGGGCATAGAACCAAAAATGGAGATGCTGCCCATGCAACCCGGCGATGTACCCGTCACCTATGCCGATATTGAAAAGGCAAAGGAGAGGCTGGGCTACCATCCGAATACCAGTTTAAAAGTTGGATTGGGCTCTTTTGTCGATTGGTATAAAAGCTGTTTCGCAGAAGTTTAATCTGAAATCATTGGGGTTTCGGGCACCGAGATCTCTGAATTCTCCAATTGAGAGTGACATGGGAGTAAAGTTGCATCGTCGTAACAAGGAAGCATTAACTTTGTTATCTTCGTTTTCTCTGTGTGAGAGAAAGTTTAACAATGCTATGTTTGACACCGCGCTGATTGTTGAAAAATAACGACCTCACCCCCGTCGTTCGTCCTCTGTCCTCTGTCCTCCGACCTCTGACTTCCGTTCTCCGTCCTCTTTCTCCCCCTCCCGAAGCGTAGCGCAGATAATTTTCTGAAAGAAAATAGCGCCGCAGGCGCGGTTCATCATTTTGTCTAAATTCTCACTCCTCACTCATTACGCTTTACGTCTCACTCGTTACGTTTCACGTCTCACTCATTACGTCTCACGTCTCACTCGTTACGTCTCACGTCTCACTCGTTACGTCTCACGTTTCATACAGATTGCTGAATTGCGGAACCGACATCTTTTTTGATGGTTGCACTCCGCATCAGTGAGCAGTAACTTTAAGCCTATGAACTCAATAGAGAGACAAGCGGTTTCGGGAAATGAAGCCCTGATAAAAACAATTCTGTGTCAAGAACCGGGTTTGAAACTGGCCATTCTATATGGATCTGCAGCAGCAGGAAAGATGCGGGCTGACAGTGATATAGATATCGCGCTTCTTTTTGACCGTCCGCTGAGTGACAATAAAAAAATAGAGCTTCTTACCAGGCTGGAACAGGAGTTGGGGAGAGATATTGATTTAGTTGATTTGTTTTTTTTGAACGGAACGATTCTTAAACAGATCCTGAGCAAAGGCCAAGTGTTGATTCAGGTAAAGCCTGGAGTATTGGCCGGGCTCGTGCAGCGAATGATTTACAATCAGGCGGACATGATGCCTTACGTTACGCGAACGTTGATCGAGAGACAGCAGAGGTTTGTTCATGGATAGGGATGTTGTTTTAAATAAACTGGAGAACCTCCGGCACTGCATTCAGCGGATCGAGGCGAAAACACCGACATCGCCTGAGCTGCTGGTTAAAGATTACGACCTGCAGGATATAATTTCTGTAAACTTGGAGCGGGCCATACAAACCTGCGTTGACATCGGACTGCATGTCATCAGTGATCTGGAAGTCCCGGTTCCCCAAACAATGGCCGAAACGTTCATGGTTCTGGAGCGAGCCGGATCTTTAGATAAAGCCGTGGCGGAGCGAATGGCCAAATCGGTGGGGTTCAGGAATATCGCAGTACATGCATATCAGCAGATCGATTGGACGATTGTTTATCGGATTATCACAGAGCATCTGGATGATTTTCGGGATTTCGCACGACAGATTTTAAAAATCATTGGCTGACCCTTTTTTACAAACTCCAATAAACTTTGCACTTCACCTATTTTATCTTCTGCAACCGACCATTCTGCCTAAAACCTCTGTCAGTATCCGTATAAATCCGTGTAATCTGCGGTTCATCATTTTGCCTAAAATCCTCCTCATTTTTTGAACTTAACATCTCCGAATGCCGGTGTTATAGACGGAATCAGCAGAGGAAAAAAAATATGTATACAACCATCGAAGCAGATATTGAGAATGGACGGGTTATAGGCCCTGAAAGCCAAAAACTTCCGGTTTCAGCGCATGTGCTAATTACGTTGATCGCCCCGCACCAAAAGATAGAGGATGTTCATGGGGAAAAAGGTTCGGCAAAATCATTGTTTGGTTCATTAAGAAGATTTGCTGATCAAGGAAAGATTGCGGAAGAGTCCGGCGCATGGTGTGAGGCATCAGGGAACAAGTATGATCCGAGTTGATGCCAATGTGATCCTGCGATATCTCCTCGGAGATCACCCAGAACATTCTGAACAGGCCGCTGAAATCATCGATCGGTTCTCTGTATTCGTATCCGGCGAAGTACTTTGCGAAGTCGTATATGTCCTGAGCGGGGTTTATTCAGTGGACAGGGCTGTAATTTGAGAAAAGCTGACCGAATTTATTGCCCTGAATACAGTTGTAGTAAACGATGATCGAATATTTGCCCTTGCACTTCAGGTGTATGCTGACATGAAAGTCGATTTTGTTGATGCATTGTTATATGCCCATAAAAAGGTGCACGGTGATCAAATTGTCACCTTTGATCAGAAACTACTTAGGCTGCTAAATACAGATTAAAGCTCGGTCATCAATCATCATTCTGTCCCAAATCATTTTGTCTAAAATCCTCCGCCCCCCGTCCTCCGTCTTCCGACCTCCGTCCTCTGACCTCCGACCTCCGTCTTCTGTCCTCCGACCTCCGTCCTCTCACACCTCATGCGTATCACTAAATGTCGGAACATACACCTTTTCCTTAAGTGGTCTTGCCCACACGCAGTAGATACGCTATAAAAGGTG
This sequence comes from Lentisphaerota bacterium, assembly GCA_012729265.1. Lineage (GTDB taxonomy): Bacteria > Verrucomicrobiota > Kiritimatiellia > Kiritimatiellales > Pontiellaceae > Pontiella. The sequence continues at coordinate 13,277 of JAAYDL010000186.1, forward strand.
CAGCGATAATCGAAAGGATAAATGAATGAGAGAATATAATGTTGTCATCGAGAAAGGTGAAGATGGCGTGTACGTCGCCTCCGTGCCTTCTTTGCGAGGATGTCATACCCAGGCAAAATCATTGGACACCCTTATGAAACGTATTCAGGAAGCCATTCTGCTCTGTCGGGAAGTTGAAGATGAGAGTCGTAATGAGTTTGTGGGCGTGCAGCGCATAGCTGTCGGGGTATGAGTACATTTCCTTCAATCTCTGGAGCTAAACTGATACGGGCCTTGAAAAAAGCGGGCTTCGAGGATATTCGAACACGTGGAAGTCACCATTTCCTACAGCATGCCGATGGTCGTTGTACGGTGGTGCCCGTTCATCGAGGAGAATCGATAGGCTGCGGCCTGCTTGCTCAAATCCTCCGTGATTGCGATCTGTCGCGCAAAGAACTTCAACAATTGCTCTGAACTCTGACCCTCACGCCTTTGGCTCGACAGGGCTCGGTCCGGGGCAGTATAACTCCGAATAACCGATAGGAGATAAGTTATGAGCACAATGACATTAGAATGCGGACCCGAGCTGGCCGTCGCGCTTGGGCGTCGCCAGTCCGAATTAGAAGGAGAGCTCCGTCTGGCCTCTGCACTGAAACTTTTTGAGCTTGGGCGCATCTCCAGCGGATTGGCGGCCTGGCTCGCCAGCATGCCGCGCGTAGAGTTCTTGATGACGTGCGGTCAATATGGTGTATCGGTTTTCCAGCAATCGGAAGATGAACTTTCTGCAGACGCTGAAGCTGTTATGAAAGTCGCTGAATGAAGATGATCATCTGTGTTTCGATTTCCTGACCAAAGGGATCGCCTTCCATTCTAAAAATCATTGGGTGATCCCTTTTGCCTGGAAATACGAATATCGGGAGAGGGGACTGTTTCCTTGTAAGCTTGCTGGACGTTTGATACAGGGCGCACAAATGAGCCGCGAAGATCAGATTTTAACATGGATTCGACAGGGACTTGGCCAATACAGGGATGAATTGTCTGGATATAAGGTCGTCCTGTTTGGATCACGTGCGCGGCGAACCCACAGAGAGCGATCCGATTTTGACATTGGTGTAGTGGGCGATGAACCGCTGTCGCTAAAAACGTATTATCGGATCAGTGATTTTTTGGAATCGCTACCTACTCTCTACCGGATTGATTGGGTCGATTTAAATCGTTCCTTGGAAAAGCTTAGAAAAAATGCATTGGAAAATGCGGTGGTGCTCTATGGATAACGATGAATTATTGGCGAATCTGAAAAAAGCGTTAGGGCAGTTTCAGCATGCTTCGAAAAACTTCCAGCATATGAGCACGCGTTAAGACAGCTGGCAGACACCCTTTCAGAAAAGGCTTAAATCCTAATCCCCAAACTCCAAACCCCTAAGCTTCCAGCCTTTAGCTAACGGCTCATTCTGCCTTATACCTCTATCAGTATCCGTCTCCATCCGCGGTTCTAACCCTTCTCATTTTCGTGTGCTTCGTTCCCTTCGTGGTTAAATTCTCCAACCTCCGACCTCCGACCTCCGAGCTCCGTCCTCTGACTTCCGACCTCCGCCCTCCGTCCTCAGCCCTCCGTCCCCCGTCCTCTGACTTCCGCCCTCCGTCCTCCGCCCTCCGCCCAACACCTTTTGTAGACGACAGACTTCAGTCAGAACATCATTTCATAGGACCGACACGAATGACACTTAGTTAAGGCCTTTTTGCTATTGTAGGGCGGTAATGGTTGAAAACCTTCCCGCCGCAGCCCAACGGGCTGAAATCGTCGCCAAGTCATTGCAATTGAAGGACACATGCCGAGCCGAGCGATTGAGGCTGGACGCGAAGCGAGGCTTGAGGCACGAAAGCAACGAACGAAGTGAGTGGCAACGTTTCGAAGACTCAACCATTCCAGCCCTACAACTCTTAACTAAGTGCCATTCGGGACCGACACCTTTTGATGAATTAACAGGACGACACACTAGGACTGGGAGGTAAAAATGGCAAATGTGATAAAAATGGAAGATGTTCGTAATGTAATCGTTACCTTGAGAGACATGACAATCATACTCGATTGTGATATCGCAGATATTTACGGCGTAGAGACCAAAAGGGTTAATGAAGCGGTAAAAAATAATCCTGATAAGTTTCCGATGGATTACATGTTTGAAGTCTCAGATCAGGAACTTGAGGTTTTGCGGTCGAAATTTTCGACCACAAAATTTTCTAAGACACGGGTAAATCCAAAGGCCTTCACAGAGAAGGGCTTGTACATGATCGCGACGATTCTTAAAAGCAAGCGGGCTTTGGAGGCAACCTTTGGAATTATCGAAACGTTCGCGAAAATCCGGGAGCTGACCCGGACCATTGACCGTCTTTCTATGGTCAAAAATGAAAACGAGAAGCAAAACTTGATGCAGCGCAGCGGAGAGCTGATTGCTGAGGTTCTGGATAATGATCTTCGGACAACGGATACAGAGACATCTGTCGAAATCAATTTTGCGGTGTTAAAATTTAAGCACACGATCAAAAAAGCCGATAAACGATAAGTTTAGAGGCCTTGATGACCGGGGTGCTTCCAGTGGAGATATTCCTCTTCGGGGAAGCAGTGGAATGCTGGAGTAAAAGCGTAAGAATGACCGAACGGGAATTATAGTTTGTGCTGTTGTAGAAAAGCGACTGGATCCGCCCTCTTTCTGTTCACATCTCAAGTCTCACGTTTCAAGTTTCAAGTTTCAAGTTTCAAGTTTCAAGTTTCAAGTCTCACGTTTCAAGTTTCAAGTTTCAAGTCTCAAGTCTCACGTTTCAATCACCTTCTCCTCGCTCCTCGGACTTCGCGTGTAAGAAATGTTTAAATGTTAGGACTGAAACCTTTACGCACCTTTTGATTGTTAAAGCCGCATGAATGGCGATAAAAATGCTTCTACTCGAGAAGCTTTATGTAGAGGTAATACGAGATTATGAAACAGAACATTGACAGCGTACTGAACGAGATTAAAAACCGGCTCATTCCGGACGGGATTGAAAAGCTGGTCTTATTCGGCAGCTATGCATCCGGGATACCCTCAGAAGACAGTGATATTGATCTGTTGGTGGTGACGGCGGATCAAGAGATGCCGAAGAGCTTCTCCGACAAGGCAAAAATTTACCTGCGCATTGCCCGGAAACTAGAGGATATTCGCCGTCGCATTCCCGTTGATTTAATCGTTCATACTCATCCGATGTATGAAAAGTTTCAGGAGATGGACAGCATGTTTTCCAGAGAAATCAAGGAGAAAGGCCGCGTGCTTTATGAGAAAGATTACGCAAGCGTGGTTTGATTCCGGTTCGCAAGACGCATAGCTTGGTTCAATTGTTTGGCATAGTGTTGGAAGCTTATGGGCAGCTTTCTGGAATGGATACAACCCTATTGAATTTACTGGATCAGCTCTATACGGACTCTCGTTATCCGAATGAATTCGGGCTTCTGCCAGATGGGAAGCCGACCCTGAAAGAAGCCGGACTGTTTCAGCAGTTTGCCAAAGAAGTGTATGAGAAGTGTTCAGGATTGCTCAGATAACCTATAACTGCTGCCCTCCGTCCTCTGCCCTCCGTCCTCTGTCCTCCGTCCTCTGCCCTCCGTCCTCTGTCCTCCGTCCACCGTCCTCCGTCCTCTGTCCTCCGCCCTCTGACTTCCGATCTCTTTCTGCTCACTTCTCACGATATTCATCATTCATACTTTCTCCCCCCTCCGTCCTCCTCACCTTTACTTGTAGCCATTCGATATGGAATTGAAGGATACAATCGATTATTAGGACTTGAACGATAAGGTGAATTACATAAGATACGAACCATGAATGCGTTGGAAATCGTAAAGGAAAACAGGCGGCAAATCCTGGCTGTGGCCGCGAAGCATGGCGCAGGGAATGTGCGGCTCTTCGGGTCGGTCCTTCGGGGGCAGGAACAGGCGGATAGTGATATTGACCTGCTGGTGGACATGGCACCCGATCACGACCTGTTCGATATGGTTGCATTGTCTCGGGAGCTGGAAGAACTCTTGCACAGAAAGGCGGATGTGGTTACCAGCGATGAACTGAGTCCCGTTCTCCGGGAACGCATCAAGAAATCGGCGGTGGAGGTTTGAGCAAAAAACAGCTTAATTCACATCAAGGTTCAACCTGTTTTGATCCGAAGGAACTAGGGGAAAAGCTTGAAAGAGCCTGTCCTGAGGCGATCTTTTGCCTGTTAATGGGGTCAGCGGTTGGTGGGATTGTAAAAGAGGGGTCGGATCTGGATTTAGCGTTTTATCTGGAAGGCGCTCCTACGCTCAATTTTTACAGTCGGGTATCGAAGGTCGTTGATGAGCTGGCTCCCGGAGTTCGCTGCGATACAGGGATTTTGAATCGCACGGAGCCGGTATTTCGCTTCGAGGCGCTGAAGGGACAGTTGCTTTTCGTAAGGAATGAAGAGCAGTATGCCCGTTTTTTTTCTCTGAGTTGTCGGGAATATGAATCGCAGATGTTTGACTATGAGCGACAACGGAAATATCGACTGGAGGCTCGTCGTGCGATATAATGGGGTTGTCCAGCGAAAGCTTGCATTGCTGGATAACCAGCTGGTGCGCTTGGAGTCAAGTTTGGCAGGGATGGACTTTGAAGAATTCAAAGCCAGTTGGGAAAAACGGACATTGACAGAGCGTGCCCTGCAGGTTGCTGTTGAAATTGTGATTGATGTTGCTGAGCGCATTATTGCGATAGAAAAAGCGGGCCCGGTCGCTACAGCTGCTGAAGCAATTGAATGTCTGGTGCAACTGAAAATTTTAGCTTCTGCAAGTCCGTATGTTGATATGGTTCGGTTTCGAAATCTGATTGTTCATCAGTATGAGGAAGTCGCTCCCGAAATTCTTTTTGAGCTTGCCACCCGTCGTATGGGTGATTTTCGCGCATTCAGAGATGAAATTGACAATTTGGAAAAGCAATAGAGCAACCTTTTGAATACAACATTTTGACCCGAGATCTGATATTTGTTGAATTATGAACCTAAGATGACGATCCCTTTGACCGGCTTCTGATTGCTCAGGCGAAGTCGGACCAGCTGACGGTATGCACGGCGGATTATTTTTTCAAGGACTATGGAATCGATGTCATTTTGTGCTAATCAGTGGTTCTCTAAATCACCCTCTTATTTAATAATCTTGTACAAAATCATTTTGCCTAAATCCTAACACCTAATTCATTTTCATCAGAAGAGCTATATTAACTGGCAGGAGATCAATTCATGGATATCCAAGCTGTATTAAAAATTCTTAAGAAATATATGGAGACTCATCGAGTCGAAATGGGAATTCTTGCCATGGGCGTATTTGGTTCCGTGGCTCGAAATGAAGCCGGGCAGGACAGTGATGTGGATGTCGTCGTATCACTTTCAACGCCGAACCTGTTTACGTTGTCCCGGATACGGCAGGATTTAGAGGAGGAACTGCACCATCATGTGGATCTTGTCAGCTACCGGGACCGTATGAACCCTTTTTTAAAAGAGCGGATCGAACAGGATGCGTGCTATGTCTGATCTGGAACTAACCCGTCAAATCCTCTCGCAGATCGTTGATTCGGTGAACCGTATTCTGTGTCGCTTTGAGCCGGTTGACGGTGTTGACTGGTTTTTGGATACGGAAGAGGGTTTGGAAAAACTGGATGCCATCTGCATGCAGCTGATCGCCATCGGCGAGAGCCTCAAAAATCTAGACAAGGTTGCGGGAACAAAGCTGTTGGAACGATACCCGCAAGTGGACTGGAAAGGGGCCAAAGGAATGCGTGACATCATCACGCACCATTACTTCGATTTAGATGCGGAAGCAGTTTACAATGTGTGTGCAGCCAAGCTTCCGGAAATGAAGTCTGTTCTCCTTAAAATTATTGAAGATATAGAAGCAATATAATTCCTGACTTCTGACCTCTGACTTCCGCTCTCTTTCTGCTCACTTCTCACGATATTCATCATTCATACTTCATCATTCATACTTTCTCCCCCTGTCACCAAATCATTTTGTCTAAAATCCTCTGTCAGTATCCGCGTCCATCCGCGGTTTTTCTCTTCGGGATTTAGAGCCTGACAAAAGAGGAGGGATTGGATAGAAGAACGAATATCGAAATAGGAGCTTTTCATGACTACAATCGAAATAAACAGCCTGCTGAATTTGCCGGTTGAGCAGCGCATTCTGCTGGTGGAAGATGTATGGGACTCCATCCGCCCCCAATCCAAACGAATTCCAGTGCCGGAAAGCCATAAGCAGGAGTTGGATCGACGGCTCGAAAAATACCGGCATGATCCATCCGCGTTGCTCGACGATCAGCAACTCAAGCAAGCCTTGGGGTCACGGGGATAAGCATGCGGATGCTCTATGTTCCCGAAATCGCCCGGGAGTTGGCGGATGCCCGCGACTGGTATGAAAGCCGTTCCGATGGACTGGGTGAAGAATTCATCCGCATGGCCTATGCGGCATTTGATGAGCTTCAGGAATACCCCGAAAAATATGAAGTGGTCTACGCTCCGTTTCGTCGAGCATTACTGAGACGCTTTCCATACAGCATCTACTACCATTATGCCCCGGACACGATCACGGTTTACGGTGTATTCCACTCCTCCAGAGATCCTCAAAGGGTATTGCAAATGCTCGGAACACGTTGAGGCGTGTAAAATCGACCGACCTCCATTCTTTTTCCCTCCGTCTCACGTTTCAATCATTCTGTCCCAAAATCATTTTGCCTAAAATCCTCTGTCAGTATCCGCGTCCATCCGTGTCCATCCGCGGTTAAATTCTCACTCCTCAAGTTTCAAGTCTCAGGTTTCAAGTCTCAGGTTTCACGTCTCACGTTTCAAGTATCACGCTTCACGTTTCACGTTTCAACCATCTTCTCTCGCCCCTCGGACTTCGTGTGTAAGAAATGTTTAAGTGTCAGGGCGGACACCTTTATGAAGCAAGTTGCTGATATCATACAATGTGGTGAGTCGGAGACGGTTGAGTTTAAGTCGTCCTTTGGTAAGGATGTAATCGAAACCTCTGTTGCGTTTGCGAACACCCGGGGCGGCACGATCCTAATCGGCATTTCTAATGACGGGGATGTTGTCGGTCAATCATTTGGAAAAGAGGCTTTGCGCGATTATGTGAATCGTGTTGCTATGGCCACGGAGCCGTCCGTTATCCCGGACGTGGAACGGGTTCCAATGCCGAATGGCGAAGTGCTTGTAATGTCCGTCTCTGAGTTTCCTTTGAAACCTGTTGCAACGAAGGGGCGTTGTTATCGCCGGTCCGGCAGTATTACCCGTCAGATGACCCCCTCCGAAATCGCCGAAATGCATTTGCACAGTACAGGGCAGAGCATGGATGCCGTCATTGTGCACGATAAGACGGATGCCGATATCGATCTGGGCGCAGTGCGCCGGTATATGCATCGCGCAACGGAAGAGGGGCGACGCAGTTTTTCTGAAAAAGATGATCCTCTTCAGGTGTTGAAAAAACTGGAGCTGATTCGGTCTGAACAGGAAATTACCCGGGCGGCCATTCTGCTGTTCGGGAAAAATCCGCAATCACCGCTGACTCAGGCGGTGGTTCATGCGGGGCGTCTGCGTGAGAACGTTCACATCATGGACAACCGAATCGTGGAGGGGTCCATTATTAATCAGGTTGAAGAAACCGTTGAGTTCATCAAAAAGAACCTCCATGTCCGTTTTGAGATTACCGGAGAGCCGCAACGCAGAGAGATTTGGGATTACCCTTTACCCGCCTTGAGAGAAGCGGTTATCAATGCCATTGTGCATCGCGATTACGGGGATACCGCAGACATACAGATCAAGATTTCTGAAGATGCTTTACAGGTTTGGAGTCCGGGATTTCTTCCATACAATATGACGGTCAAGGATCTGCTTGACCCGCAGCATACGTCCAAGCCCCGCAATAAGCTGATTGCCCAGATTTTCTATGACATTGGGCTGATTGAACGCTACGGTAGCGGAATTCATAGAATCTTGGAAGCGTGCCGGGACGCGAACCTTTCTCAGCCTGTTTTTGAGAACTTTTCCGGAGGATTTCGGATCAAATTCGTTCAAGCAGAAAAAGCTGTAGAGTCATCAAATGTCCCGTTAAATGTCCCGTTAAATGTCCCGTTAAATGTCCCTTTAAATGTCCCTTTAAATGAAAAGATATTCGCGCTGGTTAAAGAAACGCCGGGAATTCAGCGCAAGGATCTTGCCGAGAAACTGGATGTGACTGAAAAGACGATTGGGCGAGCCATATCGAAACTTGCGGAAGCGAAGAAGATCGAGCACCGCGGAAGTAAAAAAACCGGGGGCTATTGGCCGCTGTGACGATCCTGCTCTGTCCTCCGCCCTCCGACCTCTGACCTCTGACTTCCGACCTCTGACTTCCGTCCTCCGACCTCTGACTTCTGACCTCTGACCTCCGTCCTCTGACTTCCGTCCTCCGTCCTCCGTCCTCTTTCTGCTCACTTCTCACGATATTCATCATTCATCCTTCATCCTTCATGCTTTCTCCCGCCTCCCGCCTTGATCGTCACCTCTCTTAACTTCGTTACCTTCGTTTCCTCTGTGTAGAGATAGAATTTAACATAGAGGTAACATAGAAAACGAAGAATAAAATTTGCTTAGTGAACTCTGTGGCCTCTGTGAGAGAATATATGGGAGAGGGGGCAATCCAATGAGGGTGTATTTAGATAATTGTTGTTTTAACAGGCCGTTTGATGATCAAAGCCCTCTGCACATCCGGTTGGAAACAGAAGCCAAGCTGTATGTTCAGGATCAAATTAAGAGCGGGGTGTTGTCTCTGGGATGGTCGTATATTCTTGATTACGAAAATGCCGCAAATCCTTGCGAAGAGAGATGCGCGGAGATTCAGCGATGGGAGGATCTTGCAGATTGCCGCACTGTGGAAACGCCTGAGATTATCAGCCTGATGAAAAAGTTCGTTCAGACCGGGTTGAAACCTCTTGATGCACTGCATGTTGCTTGTGCTGTGACGCTTGATTGTGAGGTTTTTCTGACAGTGGATAAGGGTATATTGCGAAAGGGCTTGATGGTGGAGGGGATTAGGGTTATGAGCCCTATAGATTTTTTGATGGAACGGGAAGTTTAATATGACCGTTGATACAGAGCTTAAAATGCGCGGATTGGATGCGCTGACGACCAGTCTCGGGCTGGTTGATGCGGAGCGTTTTGTTTTTTTACTCCAGCGCGACCGGTTGGATTACACCAAGTGGCGTCAAAATCTTTTTCCCGGCTTGAGCGGTGAGGAAATCAGCCGCCGGGCGATGGAGCATGTCCAGAAAAAGTAAAAACGTGTAGTTGCCTTTCAGCGGGTCAAGAATGAGGCATTAGCTTGTTGTTCTCCGTCCTCTGTCCTCTTTCTGCTCACGCTTCTGTCTTTTCAAATTTCAGGTTTCAAGTTTCAAGTTTCTCCCCCTAAATCATCTTGTCCCAAATTATTTTGTCTAAATTCTCGACCCTAATCAGTGTTCATTGGTGTTAATCAGTAATTCTCTAAATCATCCTCTCATTTAATCATTCTGCCCTGAAATCATTTTGCCTAATCCCCGTTCCGCGTTCTCATTTTTTTGCACTTAACATCTCCGAATGTCGGTGTTATAGACGGAATCAGCAGAGGAAAAGATATGTACACGACTATTGAAGCAGATATTGAAAACGGACAAGTTAAAGGGCCGGAGGCCAATAAACTCCCCGTCCGCGCTCATGTGTTGATCACGTTCCTACGTAAACCCGATGAGGCGCAGAGCATCAAATACGATTTTTCCGAGGTCGCTGGAAAATTGAAGTGGACTGGAGATGCGGTAATGGAACAGCGGAACCTGCGTGATGAGTGGTAGACGCTATTTTTTGGACACCAACGCCATCGTCCAGCTGCTGTCTGGAAATCCATCCATTCTGGAGTTGCTTTCCGATGCGGAATACATCGCCACTTCCATTATATGCGAAATTGAATTCTTTTCTTTCACAGATCTGACTGAAGAGGATCGAGTTCTTTTCGAAAAATTTACTCGGAAGGTCGAAATCATCGATCTGCGCTCGGTAGACACCGATACTAAGGAGCAAATCTATCGGCTGCGTTCAGCGAAAAAACTGAAGCTGCCCGATGCTGTAATTGTAGCCACCGCATCGGTGAACGAGTGCATTTTGCTGACGGCCGATAAGAAACTGCTGAACGTTCCCGATATAAACGTGCTGAGTTACAAAGTCCGATAGACTTTGCGCGTCTTCTATTTTATCTTCTTAAACCAATCATTTTGTCCTAAATTCTCAACTTTATTCCGCGTTTATTTGCGTCTATTCGCGGTTCTAACCCTTATCATTTTCCTGTGCTTCGTGCGTGAACCATTCCCGCGGTCATTATTTCAGTCCCTGAAATTATCTTCGCTTCGCTCGGCGTGGTTAATTCTCTCCCTTCCGTCCTCAGTGCCTCTGTGAGATTATTCCCAAACTCCAAACCTCAAACCTCAAACCTCAAACCTCCGTTCTTCATCCTCTCTCCTCCCTCAACAACCAGCAACGACCAACGAACAACTAAACACCGCCTCTGTCCTCCGTCCTCCGCCCTCCGTCCTCTTTCTGCTCATGCTTCTGTCCTTTCACATTTCAGGTTTCAAGTTTCACGTTTCAATCATCTTCTTCTCGCCCCTCGCCGCTTAGCATGTAAGAAATGTTTAAATATCAGGACTAATACATTTAACTTAAACCTTTATATATGAATGAATTAGATAAAATTATTAACGGAGGATATTGCATCGGATGCGGTGCATGTGCCGCTGCGACGCATGGCCGGATTGAGATTGTTGAGGACGAGTTTCTTCAATATCAGGCTAAACTTCCTGCTGCAATTGAGTCGGACGATTTGGCCTCCGCTTTGTCTGCATGTCCCTTTTCAAATTCGGGGCTTAATGAGGATGAGATTAGTGAAAAGGTGTTTGATCAGGAAAATGGGCACGTCGGTGATGTGATTGGGTATTATCGATCGCTCTATGCCGGGCATGTGACGAACGATGGCTGGCGGGATAAGGTCACTTCGGGGGGAATCATCACGTGGACGCTGACACAACTGCTTGAGCGGGGTTTGGTCGATGGCGTGATCCATGTTAAACGATGTTCCAGACCGGGAACCTTGTTCGAGTACGGTGTTTCGCGCACGGCGGACGAGGTGCTGGCTGGTGCCAAATCGCGTTATTACCCGGTTGAAATATCCAAGGTCATGGATTTTGTCCACGAAACAGAAGGACGGTATGTATTTGTTGGGCTTCCCTGTTTCAACAAGGCGGTGCGCAACCTTTGCCTGCACGATCCGGTGTTGAACGAACGGATTGTCTTTTTTGTCGGGTTGGTGTGCGGACACCTCAAGTCCAAGGCGTATGCCGAAATGCTGGCATGGCGGGCGGGCATCGATCCCAAAAGGCTGGCCCAAGTAGATTTCAGATGGAAGCTGCCGGATCGACCGTCGGATCAATATGGTATTCGCGTCGAGGATGTGGAGGGCAACAGCAAGGTGCTGGTGGCACGGGAAACGTCCGGAACCAACTGGGGACTGGGCTTCTTCAAGTATGAGGCCTGCGATTATTGCGACGATATTTTTTCCGAAACAGCGGATATCGCGGTCGGCGACGCTTGGTTGAAGCAATATACCGCCGATTCAAAAGGAAACAGTGTCGTGGTGGTGCGCAGCCGGGAGATGCAGCAGATCATTAACGATGGGCTCGCGCAAGGAGCGCTCCAGTTGGATGTCCTGACCGCCGAAGAAGCATTGATGTCGCAAGGCGGCGGATTCCGGCATCGCCGCACGGGATTGGGCGACCGCTTATTCCTCAAACAAAAGCGCGCCGAGTGGGTTCCAGAAAAGCGGGTCGATCCCGTCACGAATGGGATTCCTGTCATGCGCAAACTCGTCTATCGTTACCGCATGTTTCTGCGCGAGCAAAGTGCGG
>JAAYDL010000187.1 GCA_012729265.1 Lentisphaerota bacterium
CCATCGCGGCCCTGCTCACCGAACTCACGGAGTTGAACTTTCATCACCCTGAAACCGGGTTGGAAATGGTTTATGAACTGACGTGAAAAGTGCCAAATCATTTTCCCGCCGGATCAGGAAATCTGAAGTTCCGCTTTTCGCCCGCCCGTATCTCGTCATACCAAACATATGCATCCTAAAAATTTAAACCCAAAGGGGAAGCAAAAAACGTGCCATGGTTGAGCGCAAAAAGGCCCCTTTCGTGAAAAAAAGACCTGCTTCTATGGCTGACTTCGTTGACGATTCTGTCGGGCAGAAAACACAACAAGTCGAACGGGAGGAATAGGTTCCGAAACATCGAATATTTCGATGCCGGGTGCAAAAATGGTGGAGCGAATGGGGATCGAACCCACGACCTTCGCATTGCGAACGCGACGCTCTCCCAATTGAGCTACCGCCCCCCTTTGCATTAACAGCCCGAATATATATTTGCATGTCGCGGGTTGTGCAAGGGTTTTGTCAATAATTGAGCAGGCCCCGCTCTTTTCCCTTTCTGCACCTTAATCCAACGGTTGAACCTTCAGCAGAAGGACCTGAAACCGAGGGGGAGCGTCGCCGATGATATGGATACCTTGACAACAATTATTCCCGTCATATACCGTCTTACTCAAATTAGTTTCAGAACGATTCTCCGGGGGGAGCCTCCCATCGTCTGAAAAACAACCGCAAGGACGGCGTTGTTCGACGGCGCCATGAAGTCCTCGGCTCAGAAAAGGTCATAAAGATGAAAAAGAACCAGAGAATACACAAACTGTCGGCCGCTGTTGCATGTTCGGCGGCGCTACTTACAATGGTTTGCTCCGCCGCAGCGGAGGATGCCAAAGAGGTTACGTTAAAGGATGCGTATGAGAAGCATGGCATCATGATCGGCGTGGCGCTTAACCGTACGATTACCATGCAGGATCCGAATGTCGAAGCCGACAACACCGACCGTACCATGGAAGAAGTCCTCATGGATACGGCGCTGGCGAAGAAGGAATTCAACCAGATCGTGAATGAAAACGACCTGAAATGGGTGCTGGTTCAGCCCAACCCTGGTCTGGAAGGATATAACTGGGAACCGGCGGATGCCTTTGTGCAGTTTGGTTTAGATAACGATATGTACATTTGCGGACACACGCTGGTTTGGCACAGCCAGGTTCCGAACTGGCTCTTCCAAGCGGATCCCTATGCAGTGCCTGAGGCGGGTGCCCGCCGCGGTTTCGGTGCCCCTTCCGGCCCCCAAGCCACCCGCGAGCAGCTGCTTGAGCGGATGCGCGAACATATCCACGCCGTGGTTGGTCGCTACAAGGGCAAGATCAAGGTTTGGGACGTAGTGAACGAAGCTCTGGCCGACGGCGGTGATGCTGTGCTTCGCCAATCTAATTGGACCCGTATCATTGGCGATGACTTTATCGAAAAGGCATTCGAATATGCGCATGAAGCGGATCCGGATGCAATTCTGCGCTACAACGATTACAGTTTGGAAAACCCGGCCAAGCGCGAAAGGCTTAAGAAGCTGGTGAAGTCGCTGCAGGAAAAAGGCATTCCGATTCACGCGATCGGCACCCAGACCCATATCAATTCCGATATCTCGTTCGAAGCCATGGACGAGACCTTTACCGATCTGGAGACCCTCGGGCTGCCGATCCACATCACCGAACTGGACGTCAACGTCGCGATGGGCGGTCGCCGCAGCACCAGTGCGAATATCGAGGATAATGCCGCGTTGACGGGGGGCGGCTTGATTTCCGAAGCGGACAAGCGGCTGGCGGAGGGCTACGAAAATCTGTTCCGGGCCATTCTGAAGCATAAAGACTCGGTTAAAATGGTCACCTTCTGGGGCATTAACGACGATGTTTCCTGGCGGAGAAATGGAAGCCCGCTCCTGTTTGATGCGCAGGATCAGCGCAAGCAGCCGGCCTATGATACGGTGATTAAAGTGGCGGAAGAAGCGACTAAAGCAGCTTCTCCCGCTCCTGCTCCTGCGGCGGCAGTGAGCGGCACTGCGGATCCCAATTTCTACATTTTCCTCAGCCTCGGGCAGTCCAATATGGAAGGATATCCGGGAATTCGGGAGGAAGACGAAGGACCCATTAATGACCGGTTCAAGCTGTTGGCCTCCATTGACTTTCCCGCACAGGGCAGAAAACAGGGCGAATGGTATCCTGCGTTTCCGCCGCTGAGCCGCCCGTCCGCCGGCATAGGTCCGGGCGACTATTTTGGTCGCACCTTGGTTGAAAAACTGCCTCATGACGTCAAGGTGGGAATTGTCAACGTTTCTGTCGCGGGCTGTAAGATTGAGCTGTTTGAGAAGGACTCGTATCAGGAATATGCCGCAACGGCTCCGAACTGGATGGCCGGTCAGATCAATGGGTACGGCGGAAATCCCTATCAGCATCTGGTCGACATGGCCAAGCTCGCGCAGAAAGACGGCGTGATCAAGGGCATCCTGCTTCATCAGGGCGAATCGAACACGGGCGATCAGGAGTGGCCGAACAAGGTTAAAGGCGTTTATGAAAACCTGCTGGCCGACCTGGGTCTGAAGGCCGAAGACGTTCCGTTGATTGCCGGTGAAGTAGTGGCCGCCGACCAGCGCGGCCAATGTGCGAGTATGAATGAGATTATTCAAACGCTGCCGGAAACCATCCCGACGGCGCACGTGGTTTCGGCGGAAGGGTGTACGGCCCAGCCGGATCATCTGCACTTTTCGCCGGAAGGGTATAGAGAACTCGGAAAGCGTTATGCGGAAAAAATTCTTCCGTTGCTGAAGTAAACAGCGAGCATTCAGGCATATGGATATGCGAAGGCGGATCGAATTTTCGGTCCGCCTTTTTTTTAGCTAAAAAACGGTTGATTCTCCCGCGTTTATCGATATCTTCTTCCTCTCTTTCGGTTGGTGATTGTAGCTCAGTTGGTTAGAGCGCCTGGTTGTGGCCCAGGAGGTCGGGGGTTCGAGTCCCCTCGTTCACCCCATTTTTGGCGGGTAGAAACAGCGGTTTCTGCCCGCTTTTTTCTTTTCCGGCGGCAAGAGCTGGAAGCGCTGTATGGTTTGGTCTACAGTCAACGGTTATGAATTTTAGGGAAGAACTCAACGAAGAGCAGTATGCCGCCGTCACGGCACCGGACGGCCCGACGCTGGTGATTGCGGCGGCAGGGACCGGGAAAACGCGGACGCTGATTTATCGGCTGGCTTATTTGGTGACGCAACGCAACGTTCAGCCGTGGGAAGTGCTGCTGCTGACCTTTACGAACAAGGCGGCGAAGGAGATGCTCACTCGCGCAGAGTCGCTGGTGCAGCGGCGTTTTAACAGCGGCTACAGCGGCACCTTTCATTCGTTCGCCAACCGCCTGCTGCGGTCGCACGCTGATCAAGTAGGCTTTGGGCGCGATTATACGATTCTGGATGCCGACGATGCCAAAAAGCTGCTTCGCACTTGTGCGGAAGAACTCGATGTGGAGAAGAAAAAGTTCCCGAAGCCCGAGGTGCTGCTGAGCCTTTTCGGCGTGGTGAGCGGTCGTATGGGCGATCTTACGGCGGCCGTGGACGCGCAGTTTGAATACAGCGAGGTGGACGCCGACTTGGTTCTGAAGGTCCACGCGCGCTATCAGGAGCGCAAGCGAGCACTCAATTCGATGGATTTCGATGATTTGCTCATCTATGCCCACAAGCTGCTGACCCAACAGGAGCGCATCCGCACGTTTTATCAGGAAGAGTTTAAGTATGTGTTGGTCGACGAATATCAGGACACCAACGCCATCCAAGCCGAGCTGGTCCACATGCTGGTGCAGCCACACGGCAATCTGATGGTGGTGGGCGACGATTTTCAGAGCATCTATTCCTGGCGCGGCGCCGACTTCCGCAACTTCCTCGAGTTCGAAAAGACCTATCCAGGCACGAAAACCTTCAAGCTCCAGATCAACTATCGCAGCACGCCGGAAATCCTCGAGGTCGCCAACGCGGTGATTGCCGGAAATCCGGAGCAGTTCCAAAAGCAGCTGAGCGCGGTGCGCGACCCCGGATCCCTGCCCGCAATGGTTACGGTACACGACGGCTCGGCCCAGGCGCGCTATGTGATCGAACAGTCAAAGCGGCTGCATCAGCACGGCATTGCCTATTCCGAAATCTGCGTGCTCTATCGCTCCCACTTCCACGCACTCGAACTCCAGATGGAGCTCGCGCGCGCGCAGTTGCCGTATGTCGTGACCTCCGGCGTCCGCTTCTTCGAGCAGGCGCACATCAAAGACGTCATCTGCGTGCTTCGTCTGCTGGTGAATCCATCCGACGAGCTGGCCTTCACACGCCTCATTCAGCTCCTTCCCAAAGTCGGCGAAAAAACCGCTCAGAAAATTTTCAGGAAGTTTAACGGCCGAATAAACCTCCAGCGCCCCGAGGTGCATGATCAACTGCTGGCGACACTGCCCGCCGCAGCCCGGCCCGGCTGGGAGGAGATCCGCCCGGTCTTCCTCGCCTACCGCGAAGAGCAGCTGGAAAACGATCCCGGCGAGGTGCTCTTCCGCTTCAAAAAAGCGTTTTACGGCGAATACATGGTCGAAAACTTCGATAACCATAAATTCCGCGCCGAGGACTTCGACGGCCTCGTCGACTTTACCGTCAAATTTGATTCCACCGAGGCCTTCCTCTCCGAAATTGCGCTGCTCACCAACATGGATGCGGAAAGTGCAAACGCCCCTTCAGACTCGGCCGAGAACGACGGCCTGCGCCTGAGCACGGTGCATCAAGCTAAAGGGCTGGAGTGGAAAGCGGTCTTTGTCCTCTTCATGAACGAAGATATGTTCCCCAGCAAAAAATCGACAGAGGAGAGCGGCGATGCCGAAGAGCGGCGCCTCTTCTATGTCGCTGTCACCCGCGCCGAAGACGAGCTCTATCTCTGTTCCGCCATGGTACGGCGGCAACGCGACGGCGGGACGATCTTCCTCGATCCCTCCCGCTTCCTCAGAGAAATTCCCGAAGAACTGGTCCGCAACGAGCGCGGGTTTTATTGATGCGCTGAAATCCCTCATTGGGCAAGGTCGACGATCACCGTTTCAACGTCGCGCTCGAGCCATTGCCCTGTATATAAGGTGCACCGATAACGAAAGCGCCCTCCCGGTGCTTTATTCGTAGTGACTCCACATCCGAATCACTTTTACGGTGTGGATATCTTCAAGAACCTGGTAAACGAGACGGTGTTGAATGTTTATCCGTCTTGAATATGCTCCAGCCAAATCACCAACTAATTTTTCATAGGAAGGTGGGTTTTGATGTGGATTTTCTTTCAGAATCTCTAAGAGCTTTTGAGCCTGAGGTTTCAAACCAGAACGCGAAAGTTTCTCCGCATCACGTTTTGCTTGATTTGTATAAACAAGGTCCCAACTCACCAATCCAGCTCCGAATCACAGTTTGCTACTGATTCGGCAAGTCCCGCCTTGATTGATTGGCTCATTCCCGGGATCGACGAGAGGTAAAGTGTTTCCTGTACGGCCATCCAGTCAGATTCAGAAATCAACACGGCGGAGTTCCGTTTTCCTGTTATTTGAATCGGCCTATGAGATTCAGAAACATGGTCTAGTAACGAGTAAAGCTGCTTTCGAGCCTCAGTTGCAGTTAAGGTTGTCATATTGCCTCCTTGGTACGCGATAACGTACGCTCATCCATCTGGAGTGTCAATTTTATTCTACGAAACGCTCTAAGACACGAAAGATTGTGAGTTGGTCCGTGTCAGGTCCATGCGGGTTGGGATTATTTGACAATCCGCAATATCATTATTTCTGTGTTACTTAAAGGATCGCCGCCTAACGTGGCCCAACCACCGTAGGACAGTGTTATTGTAGCTGGTTCCCGGGACTCGACGATATAGTTGTTTGCGGCAACTGATCGATCATTGTTTATACTTATGTTTTCTGTTTCCTTTGGATATTGATGGCTACATGTCACCTCGATCGTTGCGATATTCGATTCTGCCTTGATGAGTTTCATGATGAAGCTGCTCTGTTTGTATTCAAATGAGCTGGTGAATACAGCCGTTGCACCAACATCCATATCGAACACACCGCAGGACTGAATGGTGACTTCTGGAGAGCTCAGCAATTCGACCAATGAATCGGGCAAATCGGCAGAAGGTCGAGAAGCAAGCGGGACGCATGCGCTACTCAAAGTACACCTGCACTACGCGCTGGCTCATGCACCTGCGGCAGGATTCCAAACGCCACCGACGTAGCGCGGCGACGCTACTGGCCGAAGGCCCAGCAATTTCATACTACTATCCTCCGATTGAACCGTTCACTTTGTTCCCTATTTCAGCAGGGACTCGATGATCTGATAGAACCGGATTGTGTAGCGCCATTTGTGAAGATAGTCGAGCGACAGGTATTGATGGAGAGCGCCGATAAGCCAGAAGGTCAACTGGTATTTCCCCTTCGTAATCTTGTGTCTGAACAGTCGCTGAGATAAAAAAGCCGCCGTCCAGCCGCCGAGAAGTTCCAGCAAATGCAGCGTCTTTTCTGGCGTTCGCCATGAAGCCGTCTCCGCCTTTTTCTTGTCGGACCAATAGGCGTACACAGTCACTGCCGAGATTCCGGCCAGATATGCAATGACATACGTAACATTAAGCTCCCGTGCCGCCTTGGCTACGGCGAGCGAAGGAAGGACAACCGCGAGAGAGAAAATGAGAAGGGAGATTACCCCGTAGACAATGCCTCTCTGCTTCCTGTGTGTTTCAAAGGATTTCATCTTTGTCATGCCCGAACGTCTGCGATAAGAGGCGGGGAGTGCCTTTGCCTCATCCATTTCATTCTGAACGCCTTTTCACGTACCTCTCCATTGGTTGGTTGGGGTTATTTTTGTTTTTTACTCAATAAGATTGCTAACCACATGACCAACATTAGAGGAAGTACAGTGGCTGTGAATCCGGTTATAACTTCCATTGTAGTGAATCCATCAGGATTTGCTGGATTAGCTAAGATGGATGATATGGCAGCCATTATTACAGCTGATGAATATAGGTTTTTTAATCCAAACAATCCTATTAACCGAGGAATGAACACAGTCATGACTCCGGCGAACAGCGCTGTTGCCACGGTAAGTGGGATGATTGTCTTTATATATTCTGGTGGAAGATTTGCGGCGATTAGGGAGATGTACTCAACGATTGCCATCACCACAAACGCTACAAGAAAAAGGCATCTCTTTTTGGCTTTAGAGATGTTTTCCTTAAAGAAGAATGTTTGTATTTTCAACAGAATGTCGTTCATTTTTTCTTTATCTCCCCAATAGTTCATTAGGCAGCAACGGCATCTTCCTGGTTATTTTCTTAATCGGTTACTTCCACAGGATGAGAAGGTTGCATAGATCAATGGCCGATGAAAAGAAGAATGTCGAACCAAGAGGACTTTTGATCACGTGGAGGACGGGAGATCAGGGTCATCTAAAGCTCCGGATTCAACCCTTTTGGACCAAGGCTCTGCCCCTGTTTTCTTCTAAAACAATCTGCGCTTCGCTTCGGCCGCTTGCCAACGTTCGGGGTTAATGGTGGTTCGAATTAGCTTTATTCACGCAAATCATGAGAAATAGAATCTTATTAAAAAGAGTGTTGAGAGAATTACTGGGGTGAGTGCAGTTCTCCAATCTGGCTCTCTTCTAAAGAGTGCTACTAACCCGAGTCCAAGACCCGCAAATGAGCCAACAATAATTCCAAATCCGATATAGGCGATGACTAGAATTCCTATAAAATCACCACTATCTCGTGATAATATTGGCATCAGAAGAAGGCTCAGTAACACGATGACAATTGGAACAACCCAAGATAATAGAGTGAAAATTGATTCCCCCTTTTTCTCTGGATTAATAGATTTGGTATTATTCATTTTATTTATTCGAACGTTTAATGAGTGGGCTATCGTAATTTTCGGTTAAATTTTACAAAAACACATTTTGCAGATGAGGCCGGCTTATTGCAACCCTTTTAATCCGAAGTTTTGCGCTTGAATATCCAGATTTCGACAATATCTGACTGTCAGATAATCATGCTCTTCAATAGTGAAAAGGGCGGAATTTGGCGCATGTTCCGCCTTTTTATCCCGGTAATAGGATCTTGAAATTAACCGCAAGGCGCGCAGGTATTTCAAAGAATGAATGCACTGCTTTATTGCCGGATCTGTAGACTGTTTTTCTGAGGGTGCCTGCTCAACGACGTGGCCGCCAAGATGGCTGCGGTACGGGGAGCAGGGCAGCCGAGACGGCTGCGGTAGGGGTTAGCGCCTCCGCTACGTCGGTGGCGTTATTGGGAATGGGCCGAAGGTGCATGAGCCAGCGCGTAGCGCAGGCTGTACTGCTTCGCTTGTCTGGGGATCAGATTGCAACGAATGAATGAAAAGCAGCGAATGTGGAATCATTGTGTCATCAAATCATTTTGCCCAGATATCTCTATCCTCTCTTCCACCTTGGCGTCTTTGCGTGATTTAAACTCTGAACCGCCGAGCCTCCGAGTCCTCGAGCGCAGCGGGTGGTGAATAATTTTGACCGCTAAGAAGAGAAGACGCGAAGCGCGCAAGGGCATGAATTTAGGCAGGATGATTTTGGGGCAGAACGATTTACGGAGGTAAGAGCTGGACTCGATTTGATTCGGTGTTTTGCTGCGGGCGGAAAAGCAGCCTAAAGGCTGAACTACAAACTTTATCCCGGCGCTTATCTGCGCTTTGAGCCGCCGTTGATCATATTATCAAAAGCCAACCCGCTCCCATTTTTCGTCGAAGGGGAGCGACACCTTTCCTTTTCGTGATGCATATATATTTTACTTGCTTGCAATTTGGTTTAACTCTCTGTTTGATACTATTCTTTAGATCGAGCGCGGCGGGCGTCGATAAGGGGAGAGTATGCTTTCACAAATCAATTCCGGTGCGGTGGTGGGAATCGAAGCCTTTCCCATTGAGATCGAGGTGAACGCCGGACACGGCGATCCGAAGGTCGTCATTGTCGGCCTGCCCGATGCCGCCGTGAAGGAGAGCTCCGACCGTGTCTGGACCGCGCTGATCAATTCCGGTTTTCGCCCGCCGATGGGGCGCACGACGATTAATCTCGCGCCTGCCGACATGCGTAAGGAGGGGCCCAGCTTTGACCTGCCGATTGCGCTTGGAATCATTTCCGCGCTCGACGATATGAATCCAGATCTTCTTCCGCGCATCTGTATCGTCGGCGAGTTGGCGCTCAGCGGCGCGGTACGCAAGGTGCGCGGGGTGCTGCCGATTACGCTGATGGCGCGTAACGCGGGCTATAAGGCGATCATGGTGCCAATAGAAAATGCGGAAGAGGCGGCGGTGGTGGACGGGATGAAGGTTTTTCCCGTCCGTAATCTGCGCGAGGCCGCCGACTTTCTCGACCAGCAGATTAAGATCGATCCCTATCATCTCGATATCCGTTCCGTGTTTGAGGCCAACAGTGTGTATGAAGACGATTTTTCGGATGTGAAGGGGCAGGAGTCGGCCAAGCGCGCGCTGGAAGTAGCCGTGGCGGGAGGCCATAATTTGTTGATGATCGGACCGCCGGGAACCGGAAAGAGTATGCTGGCTAAGCGCATTCCCTCCATCCTTCCGCCGATGTCGCTCGATGAAGCGTTGGAAACCACCAAGATTCACAGCATTTCGGGCTCGCTCAATTCGCATCAGGCGCTGGTTGCGCGGCGCCCGTTTCATTCGCCGCATCACACGATTTCTGATGCCGGGCTGCTCGGCGGCGGAACCAATCCCATGCCCGGCTCCGTCAGTTTAGCGCATAACGGCGTGCTCTTTCTCGACGAGCTGCCCGAGTTTCAGCGCAGCGTGCTGGAGGTGATGCGACAGCCGCTGGAGGACGGCGAGGTCACCATTGCGCGCGCCGCCGCCAGTGTCACCTTCCCCTGCCGCTTCATGCTTGTGGCGGCCATGAATCCCTGTCCGTGCGGCTATCAGACCGACCCTCGGCGCGAGTGCCGCTGTTCACCCCTTCAGATTGCGCGCTACCGCAGCCGCATCTCCGGGCCGTTGCTCGACCGGATTGACATTCACGTTGAAGTCCCTGCCATTTCCTACGAACAGCTGGCCCAACTCGAAAAGGGCGAATCCTCCTCCGTGATGCGTCCGCGCGTCGTCCGCGCCCGCGAAATTCAGCAGCAGCGCTATCGCGACGTGGCGGGCGTTCACTGCAACGCGGGCATGCGCAGTAAAATGCTCCACCGCATCTGCCGACTTGATCCGGATGCGGAAGCGATTCTGCGCGCCTCCATGGCCGATCTCAACTTCAGCGCCCGAGCATACGACCGCGTGCTCAAGGTTGCCCGCACCATCGCCGATCTCGCCGGCGCCGAAACCATTCTTCCGCCGCATGTCTCCGAGGCCGTTCAGTACCGTTCACTCGACCGCCAGCTCTGGACGTAAACCGCAAGCAGAAGCAACCGTAGACGAAGCATCCCTGCTTCGTTGTGCGCCCCGAATCTTCCTGCCGATTCAGCACAACGGAGCAAGTGGTTGCGCCCGAAGAAGCAAGATTTCGTCTACATTTTTCGCAGCAAGCTGCGGGGTATTGAACCAACAGCTTCGCAATAAAATGCGTAGCAGAAGAGGTGTTGCTGTGGCGCAGGCTTTCAGCCTGCGTTGGGCAGGCAGGGATGCCTGCGGTACGGCACAAGGCAGGCAGGGATGCCCGCGGTACGGCAAGACAGGCAGGGATGCCTCCCCTACATTTCAGTTCAAACGAAGCGCTCAACGCAGTTTGAGCAGGGCGAGGCAGCGGGTAAAGTCGCTGGGTAAAGGAGCCGTGGCACGAATGGTTTGTTCGGATTTGGGGTGCCTGAATACCAATCGATACGCGTGAAGCATTTGGCGCGGCTGTTCCATCGAGAGGTCAGAACCCGTGCCGGCATATTTTTTATCGCCCAGAACCGGGTGGCGTTTGTCGGCCAAATGGCGGCGGATCTGATGGGTTCGCCCCGTCTCAATGCGGAGTTCGAGATAGCTCGCGTGTTTGTTGGCATCGAGCAGTTTGACATGCGTGGTCGACATATAGCCGTCGATGTCGGAGTGCATCTCTTTCCACTTTTCGGAAAATTTTCCGATAGCGACCGCGCGGTAAATTTTCAAGATGTCTTTGCCGCGGAACATAGGGATCATGAGCTCCTTGGCCTGCGCGCTTTTGGCAAAAATAAGGCAGCCGGAAGTCTCTTTATCCAGACGGTGAACGGCGACAATCTTCGAATTATTCTCCTGCTTGCGGAGCATGACCTCCAGACTGTCGTCCGCAGCGTTGGTCAGGAGATAGGCCGGTTTGTTGACAATCAGGAAATCGTCGTCCTGCCAGAGAATCTGGATGTGCTTGGGGGTTGAAGGAGCGCGTTCGTTGATCAGGATTTCGACGCGGTCTTGTTCGAGCACGTTGTGGGTGCGGATCCAGATGCGCTTACCGTTCACCAGCACGCGTTTTTCATCAATGGCCGCCTGCGCCTGTTTTTTCGAAATGCCGAGTTCCTCTGCAATAACAGCGAAAAGGCGCATGCCCTCCTGCTTCTGTTTAACCTGGAACGATTGTCTTTTCATAAATCTGCTTTGTTTGGGAAGGGCGGAACAATAGGCGCTACCCCCCGCTCATACAACGGCATTCTGAAGGAATTGTACGTCACGATTACTGGTCGTTGAGCGCCACCTTAACGACCACCTTATGGATCGGGCCGCTGCCGATAAGCGGGAGGTGAGCATCGGTGGGCAGAAAGATAGCAAATGCGCCGGGCGGAACACGGACGATACTCTCCGGCTCGCCTTTAAAAAATTCAAGATCCTTCTCCTCATCATACGCAACGGCGCTCTCCAGGCCCTCCACCGTGCCCCACCCCATCGACTCTTCGCCGCTGATGACATATTGAATATCGATATATTTGCGATGGCCTTCAAGCTGCCCGTCAGTAACTGCGCGCCCCTGTGTTCGGGAGACGATGGCATAAACGCGGTCGCCGTTAATTTCATATTTACCGTCAGCCAGCGTCTCGATGCCCGGCTGATCCAGAAATCCGAAGGCTTCAGAACATCCGGCGCGGAATCCAGCGTAGTGTGCTGCGTTTTTCAGTGTATCGAGTATCATCTCTGCTTCCTTTTTTTATTCGACAAAATAATTGTGGACAAAATGATTACGAGAATTATTTTGTTAAATTCACTCTTCAGGACAGAGGCGTTAAAACCCGAATCCCATCTGTCCGGTCTGTTGGTCCTTCAATTTTTCATCGGAGCCAAGCAGGGCAATAAACTGCTCCTCGTTGAGAATGGTTACGCCCAGCTCTTCGGCTTTGGTCAGCTTGGATCCGGCGCTTTCGCCCGCCACCAGATAGCTGGTGCTTTTTGAGACGCTGGAGCTCACCTTGCCGCCGCGCGCGCGAATTTTTTCGCCCGCTTCCTCGCGGGTCATCTGCTCCATGGAGCCGGTCAGCACAAAGGTGAGTCCTTCCAGTTCGTTGCTGCCGCCGGTTTCCTCTTGCTGGAGAGTAACCCCGGCTTCACGAAGCTGTTCCACAATCGCCCGCGTATCCGGCGACCGAAAATAGTCCACCACCGACCGACCGACAATCGGCCCCAGATCGCGAATCTGCTCAATCTCTTCGCTGCGCGCGGCCATCAGCGCATCAATGGTTTTAAATTCATTAGCCAGCAGGATCGCTGCGCCCTTGCCGACATGGCGGATGCCCAGACCGAACAAAACCCGCTCGAACGGGCGCTTTTTGCTCTCCTCAATGCCTTTAATCAGATTGTCCGCCGACTTTTCGCCCATGCGCTCAAGGCCGAGCACCTCGACTTTTTTCAGGGCATACAGCTCCGCCGGCGTTTTAACCAGCCCGCTGTCCACCAGCTGTTCCACCAGCGATTCCCCGAGGCCGTTGATATCCATGGCTCCGCGCGATGCAAAATGGGTCAGCCAGTTTTTAACCTGAGCGGGGCATTGCAGATTAATGCAGCGCAGGGCCACCTCGCCCTCGCGTTTTTCCACCTCTCCGCCGCAGATGGGACAGGCCGTGGGCATGGAGAATACCTGCTCCGCGCCCGTCCGTTTTTCGGTGACCACCCGTACGACAGCGGGAATAATTTCACCGGCTTTTTCAACCACCACGCGGTCGCCGATGTGAATATCCTTGCGCCGAATTTCGTCCTCGTTGTGGAGCGTGGCGCGTTTAACGGTGGTGCCGGCGAGCTGCACCGGATCCAGTTCCGCAACCGGCGTGAGAACGCCGGTGCGCCCCACTTGAATGGAGATGGAGCGCAACGTGGTTTCGGCCTGCTCCGGCTCATATTTATAGGCAACCGCCCAGCGCGGGCTTTTGGCGGTGGTTCCCAGCGGTTCGTAGAGACGGCGCTCGTTGACCTTGATTACGCCGCCGTCCATCTCGAACGGAAATTCATGACGCATGGCTTCGAGCACATCGAGTTGATCGAGAACTTCTTCAATCGTCGAAGCGCGCCAATAGTTGGGTGCCGTGCGTAATCCGTAATTACGCAACGTCTGGAGCATCTGCTCGTGCGTTTCAAAGGCGATACCGTCGAGTTCGCCGACGGCATAAAAGATGGCGTCGAGCGGACGTTTGGCCACTTCGCGCGAATCCAGCAGCTTCAGCGATCCAGCGCACGCGTTGCGCGGATTGGCAAAGGGTTCGAGGCCCGCATTCTGGCGCTGATCGTTGAGAAGCGCAAAGCCCTGCGTGTCCATATACACCTCGCCGCGGATTTCAAAAACGGTTGGCGGCATTAGATCGTCGAGGCGCAGCGGGATCGATTTGATCGTCCGGATGTTGGCGGTCACGTCGTCGCCCGTTGTGCCGTCGCCGCGCGTCAGCGCTTGGACAAGCTCGCCGTTTTCGTAGCGGAGCGAAATCGCCACGCCATCGATCTTCGGTTCGAGAATATAACTGAAGGTTTCCTCGGGAATCAGTTTGCGGATGCGCTGATCAAATTCCGCCAGCTCCTCCTTCGAGTAGGTATTTGACAGGCTCATCATCGGGACGGCGTGTCGCACGCTTTCGAAGTGCTCCAGCGGAGCGCCGCCGACGCGCTGCGTAGGCGAGGTCGGGCTCTGGAATTCCGGATGCTGCTTTTCGAGCTGTTCCAGTTCGTCGAGCAGGCGATCATA
>JAAYDL010000188.1 GCA_012729265.1 Lentisphaerota bacterium
CGTCAAACCGGCGAACCACCTCATTGAGCATGAGGTGGATTTGCTGGCAATGGGGGCATTTGTAATCGAACAGCAGATAGACGATGTTCCGGGCGTCCGGCGAACCAACCAATGGTGCCTGATGCGGATCAATGGCCGGCAGGCGGCTTTGCGAGACGCCGTCGACATATACGGCGGGTGGCTTGATGGCAACCTGCACCAACGCCATGACTCCCGACATGGCCATCCCGATTGCGACCGGTCCTAGTACCGCAAAGCGGTTTGGCGCGGCATGCTCCATCGTTCTGGATGCCTGAAGAACCACCATGATGGCGAGCAGCAGTCCGATGGCGTGCGTCGCCATGCAATACGGGCAAAAGGCATGCAGGACCCATTTTTGCAAAATAGTGAACCATGCGGCGCTTCCCGTCACCATCCCGGCAATGACCAGCATCGCCTTCCATGACAATTGTCGAACCGACGCCTCGGAATTCGGACCGATAAAGAGGCTGGCGGTCAGCATGGCTAGGTAGACTCCGGCGGCGAGACCGCTTACCGGGATCATTCCGCCGATCATGGACCAGCGGCTGCTGAGTACGGCATCGCACGGGCTGCCACCGTCGCAGCCGATCACGGCTGTTCCCGACAGGTAATGCCAGCCGAGGTACATGCTCAGCAGCAACGCCACCACGCTTAGGCCGGAGATCATCCATCGCCACCATGGCCACGCTCTATGAATTCGACCGGCTCTACCTTGGTTTGTCATCCTTCTGCTTTCCTTATGACGGAAGCCCCGCAGTGTTCATGGCTGCGGGGCTTTCTGTTGCGGATGGAACGGTTTTGAACCGTCCATCCGACCACCATTAACGGGATCGTCTGGTATACTGGTTGGGAGTGCCCGGAGTAGGTATGTATCCAACAACCTGCGCTCCCGGATCATGGGCCTTGGCCAATCCGGACACGAATGTGATGCCGGTTCCCGCAACCGATTCCCCTGCTGCGTGTGCCGATTTCAAGGGGGAGGCAACCGTGATCGATGCCATTGGCCGCGCCCCCGGGGCACCTCCCGGTGCGCCGCGCCCGCCACGTCCGCCTCCTCCAGATACCGAGGCGATGGTCGCGGTTTCACCGTCCGGCCCCGTACCGATGGTGATGGTTTGGCCGGGACTGAATCCTGCCGCGTTGGCGACGGGGATTACCGTTGCACCTGCTTCGATCGCCGATCCAAGCGTAGTTCCGCCCGCCGTACCCACTGCGGCAATGACAGCCTTTTCGCGGTTTTCACCCGCATCGATTGTGATGGTCTGTCCAACTTCAAACCCTGAAACACTGGGCACCTTGATGTTTTGGGAGCCTCCAGCCGCTGCGATCGCAAGACTGGAACCAGTGGACTGCACCTGGAAATCGCTGCAGTTGCTATCCGAGTCTGCACCGTCGGGGAAACGGCCCGAGCTTTGTCCGACGGCAGCCCCCTGGCCGCCGCGCCGACCGCCGAAACCACCGCCACCGCCACCCGGCGATACTGCGAAGCAACCGCCGCCGGGCGATGTGGCCTGGTATCCTTCAGCCGCCCATGGATCGGCCAATTCGCCGTAGTTGAGGCTGTCCGCCACCAACCCATCGGCGCTTCGCAGGACAATGGCACCATTGCCTCCCAGTTCGGGACCGCCAAACCATTGGTTGGGGGTGCCCTGGAAACCTGCTGTTTCCACTTCCGCATTCAGGACAACGTCGTTGATTGCATGGTCGTTGTCCAATGGGCGGTCGAGGGTGATGCCCGTACCCAGCGGAAGAATCGGTTCGTTGCTTATATGCGGCTGCCTGGTCGTCGGCTCGAAGCTGATTCCGGATCCCCGTGCACTGAACGGCATGTTTGCCGAATGGTGAAACCGAAGGGGTTCGGCAATATCCAATCCGGTGCCCGGATCTTTGTTGTTGGATCGTTCGGGATAATTGGGGTTGAATGCCGATTGTGTACCGATTTTCGTTACCGTCACGGTTTCGACGCCGTGTCCAACGGTGTTGTAACCGAGTCTGATTTTTTCCCCAACGGAAATGTTCTCGACGGTAGATATCTTGATGTTGGTATCGCCCGGATTCATATCCACAGCCGTCCAACCTTGCGTACCGGGTTTGCCCACGGCGGTGACCGTTACCACTTCATATTTTCCGATCGTGTTTGCCACGTCCGGGAATGTCGAACCGTAGCCGATGGCGATTTTCTGTCCGACTTCGAAGGCGGAACCTCCGCCCCGACCGCCGGTGTACGGAACATTGGAGGATCCGACCGGGATCGTGATCGAGGGGCCGTCCGGCAGAGGCTGCCACAGCGTTGTGGTATTGCCCGAAGCCGTTCCGAGAGTCGCGATCCGACGCACTTCCTTGTTGGATCCCGTTCCGATTTCGATCGTGTCCCCAACTTTCAGACCGGCGACACTGCGAACGTAGAGCGTGGAGTCCCCTTTCGCTGCGGGAACAGACAAACCCGACGTCGAGAGCCCGAACACATAGAATCCCTTGGCCGGAACCGTCGTTCCAGCAGGAACCTTGATCGAGGAAAAGATCGGCAGCATGGAGGCATGATGCGTGAGGGTCCATCCCGACAGGTCCACAGCTGCATCACCCGCATTGTACAACTCAATGAACGAATCCGTGGCATTGCCTTGGGATCCGGCACGAAGGGCGAACTCATTGATCTTGATTGCACTGGTGCTGCGTACTTTTTCGGAGACGGATTCGGCCTGCTTCATCCCGTTTGCGGTCCAGGCGGCTTGGCCAACGATATCGCCATTGAAGGCTGTCGGCCCTGCAGTCACCGTGAAGGTTGCACTCACGCTTTGCCCCGGCTTAACCGGTTCTGCGAACGTCTTCTTTGTTGCAGAGGATCCGGCAACGACCGCTTTCCAGCCGGAGGGCAGAGCGATACTCAATTCGACGCCCTCGGCAGGCGATGCCGATGTGTTCTCAAACGTAACGGTCGTTTTCTGCGAGCCGCCGGGCGAGAATGTCTGGAGGCCCGGAGGGGCATCCACGTCCGCCGGTGCGATGCGCAACCGCTGCACATCGTACTTGGCCGCCACAATGTTGGCCTGAACCTTCTGCTGGGTTTCTTCCGACGGGAAGGTGTTCGGGGCGGTCATGGCACCTTCATAGAACGTGCCCTGCGAGCCGCGGCTATTGTCGCCGCCGTTTCCAAGCAGAACCGCACCCTGCTTGCGCATGGGATCGTAGGTGTTGTTCGGATTCTGGATACGCTGCCCATCAAACATGATCTCCAGCGCGCCTTGCTGCGCATCGCCCCCCATCGTCCTCCAATGGTGGGGTTCGCCGTCCATTGTGGCGGTCACGAAACGCCAGGTAATATTCGTGAGATCCTCGCAAAATTTGTCGTTGGGGGATTCGTTGACACAGCCAACCAGATTGTTTTCCTGGTCGCTCATGATCCATGGTCCCGGAGGCTGTCCGCGATACCAAGCGGTGGCGTTGCCGTAGTAGGTGGTTTCCATGGTTCCATCGCCATCATCGCGGCTGTCGGTCTCTCCATTGCCGTAATCAAAGCAGCAACCGCCGTTGTAGTGATGGCCATTGATCACCCAGTACTGGCCTTCGGCCTGGTCGTCGACCGCAGTGCCGTTTGCATCGTTCTGCCGAAGCCCCATGCCGGGCGCAATGAAAACGCCGTACACCTTGTGTCCCATGATCGTCACGGGCGCCATGTCCGCAATCGGGAGGTTGTTGTAGCCGCCCAGAGCCGGCCCGCTGAATCCGCCGCGCGGCGGCTGGATGAGATGGTTTTTCTTGCCGGATTGGTCGTAGATGGTGGTGATCCAGCAATAGGTGCCCGCGCAGAATTTGTCCTGCGCGGCCGCATCTGCATATCCACCAGGTTCTCCGTCGGATGACGCGACCACTCCGATATCCAACGTTTTCCCGTCGGACTGGCGCATTACCTGGTAGAGCGGCCCATTGTAGGAGGCGTACAAGGCCCGTGTCGTGCTGTGTGCGGCAACACAGGGGGTGCCGCCATCGGCGTAGATATCGCACGGTCCTTCGGGTCTGGCAGGACTGTTCCGTCCCACA
Organism: Lentisphaerota bacterium; assembly: GCA_012729265.1. Classification (GTDB taxonomy): domain Bacteria; phylum Verrucomicrobiota; class Kiritimatiellia; order Kiritimatiellales; family Pontiellaceae; genus Pontiella. The sequence goes on from JAAYDL010000188.1 coordinate 4,060, forward strand.
CGGGCACCCTTTGCCAACATCATGGTGGCAACCGGCAGTGCGAGCGCAAGCGCTAGGACTGCCACAAGACTGCTTTTTGCTTTCATTTCAGCTCCTCATTTCCTTTTCCATTGTTCATACCAACTCCTCCATCGACCACCGCAAGGTTCCGATCCCCCGCGATTCCCAAGAGCTTGACCATGGATCGATGGCATCATGTACCCTTTAAAGTCTCCCGTTCAGTGCGCCAACGCTGCATTGCTTTCGTACTCGATTAGATGCCGCCGCGATCGATCAGAGCACCGGAACGAGCTGGAGCACGTTCACGGAATTACCGGGAAGGCTGACGACAAAAGAACCGGAAACCTTTCCCAGATCCTGGGTTTGCGGGGTGATCGGTTCGACATATTCGAATACTTCCACGCCAGCAGCGCTGCTGTAATGGTTGATGTCGCCCTGATTCTTCACGGAGGTGTCGGCAGAGGCGATGTACACCAGCGAGGCCTGGTAGGCACTCTTCGAGCCCCCGATCACGACCGTCGTTTCCTTGGCGACATTTTCGGCGTTGACCGCCTTGACGTAGATCGTGCCGGTTTCCGTGTCGATCGTGGGCGACGTGTAGACCTTTGCGTCTTCCGACCTATCGCTGGTCTTGTACCACGGCGACATTTCAATCGCCCGGTTTCCGGTATGATTGGAAAAGAGGGACATGTAGTAATAGTTCGAGGTACGCCAGAGGCCCCGGTTGTCGAACCAGATCAGATTCGATCCCCACTTGCCAAATCCCTTCTTGCACAGCAGCGGCGCGTAGGCCGCCATGACCACCATGTCCGAATTGCGCTCGAGGCCCGTAAAATAGGCGGCCTCGGCCAACGTGGAGACGTAGGCGTTGCCCGTGCTGTTGTTGGCGAACTCCCCTACAAACACGCGGGTCGGTTTGGATCGGTCGTAGGTTTGACCCTGGTTGCCGCGCACCTGGTCGGCGTTGTAGCGATGCCGGTTGTTGTAGAACCAGTCGTCGCGGGAATAGTAGTGCTCGTCGACAATGCTGTCCGGATATTTTTCATCGATGACCGCATAGTTGGCGTTGAACTCCCGGCCGGAGGCGCTGGCGCCGGAGGTGGTGATCATGATGATCTCCGGATATTCGGCCTTCACGGCGCGGCAGATAATGTCGAACCGCTCCCAGAAGTCGTCCCCGCTGTTTTCATTGCCGATGGCGAGGTATTCGAGGTTGAAGGGCTTGGGATGACCCATGGCAATGCGCTTGGCACCCCATTCGGTGGAGGCGTCGCCATTGCAGAACTCGATCAGGTCCAGCGCGTCCTTGACGTAGATATCGTGGAACCGCTGCCGTTGTTCCTCCGTATCGAGCGGCGCAATATACGACCGTCCGGCAAACTGGCAGGTCACCCCGTTGTTTAGGACCGGCAGCGCCTTGGCCCCGAGCGCCTCAGCCATGAGCAGATATTCGTAGAAGCCGATATGCTGCGACGTCCAGGTACCCCAGTGGTTCCGGATGCCGATTCGCTCCTCGCGCGGCCCAATGGTGGTCTTCCAGAACACCTGTCCCCAATAGTTCGGCCCCTCCGAGGCACAGCCGCCGGGAAACCGCATAAAGCTCGGATTAAGGCCTTCCAATGCCTCCAGCAGATCCTTGCGGAAATCGCCGACCTCCCCATTGCGCCACAGTTGCGACGCCTCCGGCACCAGCGTCACAAAGTCGAGATAGAATGTGCCGACGGCATCAGCCACAATGGCCAACCGGCTGTCTTCGCTGCGCAGGGCCGTAAGCCGACCCTCCACCTTTTTCCACTGGCCCGTCAGGTCGCCGAAGGTCAAGACGTTCGAATTGCGCTGGCCGGCGGCGTTTTCAAGATAGACGCTGATCCGTCCGGTATAGCCTTGGCCCTGCAGATAAAGCCCCAGATCATAGCCCACCTGCGCAACGACAGGGATCGACGGCTTCTGCGTGTTGTTGGAATAATAGAACCCCTGACGGTCCGACCCTGAGGGATTGATCCCAAATCCATTGGCCGCCAAGCCAAATCCATCGCCGGGATTTTCGATATCGAACCGGATGCAGAATTGCCTGTATTTCAACGTATCGTCATACGCGTCGTTTTCATCGAAGTCGTAGTATTGCGTGAACGTCACCAGCGGCTTTTCATCCACGGTCGTCGCTGTGCCCTTGGCCTGCCCTTTTTGAACCACGGTCCATCCATAGATCTCCGTCGGCGACTTTGAAAACTCAGAAAACCTGTTGCCTTCGGGGCCGATTTCCGACGCGGCCTGGACGTCGTACATCTGGAACGAGTTGTTCTGGATCAACTGTGCGCTGATCCCGCCGTCGTTCGCTTGGTTGATGTCTTCATAAAAGATTCCGTTCAGCGTCGGACTGATGTGGATACCCAGCTTGTCCACGCTCAACTCGACCCGGTACGGGGTGTTGCTTCCGGCGGGCTTTTCGGCATCCGTCCTTGCATTGTTTTTCGGTGGAACAGTCAGCCCTTCCGTGGTCTGGACGACCGGCTGCATCGTTCCGTCCTCGTTGTAGTAGAGATATTCGGCGCATACGCTGCGGCGACCGGTAATCCCGCGCAGTCCGTTCAGCGTGAGGGTTGCGTTGTGGTAGAAGAGATACCACTGGTCCTTGAACTCGACGATGCCGGGATGGATGGTGAAGCTGTTTTTCGCGTTGCCGGTCAGCTCGCCGCGATTGGTCCACGGACCATCAATTTTATCCGCCGTCGCATAGCGGAGATTTTCATTCCCGCCTTTGAATCCGGCGTAGGTAAGATAATAAATATCACCGCGCTTGTGCAGCCACGGACCTTCAATGAATCCTTCGAGCCCTTGAACCTGCTTAATCTCGCCGTCGATCTCAATCATGTTGGGTTTAAGCTTTGCATAGTAACAAGACCCGTTCCCCCAATACATCCAAGCCGTACCGTCGTCGTCGATCCATACCGTCGGATCAATATCAATCCCGCGACCGGGCGTATCGGGGCCAACGACCAGCGCCTTGCCCAGCGGATCTTTGAACGGGCCGGTTGGACTGTCAGATACGGCCACACCGATCGCCTTGTCATTGTACTGGCCGTGTTGAGCCGTCGTGTAATAGTAAAACTTACCGTCTTTCTCAACCACCTGCGAAGCCCATGCTTCACCGATTGCCCACTTAAAATCGGTCGGCTTCAGCACAGAACCGTGGGAAACCCAGGTTTTCATGTCCTTGGTTGAATAACAGAGCCATTCTGTAATGTTGTAATAATCGCCGCCGTCCACCGCTTCGTCGTGTCCCACATAAACATAAAGCGTATCACCGACCACCAGCGGCGCCGGGTCCGCCGTGAAGGCATCCCTGAACATCGGATTCCCTTCCAGCGTGAATTCCTTCTTTTCCTGCGCGGATGCCACGGCGACAGACGCAGCAGCCAACAATACCATCATTCTCATCATCGATTTCATTTCCTATCCCTTTCGCATATCGTTATGGATGTCTTGGTTCCGACGCAATGGCTGTAGCTCTCAAAAGGCGAACACTGCCGTTTTGTCCAAGAACGCTACTAATAGCATTCCATCTTCTCCATTAGCGCCAAAAAAATCAAAATTAGGCCGGAGAATTTTTTATGCGAACTCATCTCCACCCGACCCTCAACTTTAATTCTCGGATCTCTTCCCATGCGCAGTGTTGTAAGCTAACACCGTTGCTTACTGATCAGGGAAAATTCGAATTTCTAAACTCGAAATCCGAAACAAATACTAAATTTCAATGCGACTCAATTCCCCAAATGGATGACACGAAGCCGTTTCGAGTTTGAGTTTTTGTGGATTGTTTCGGGTTTAGGAATTTGGGCTTAGGATTTTCGCAATCAGTAAGATTGCGGCCAGTAGATGGGGTTATTGGTTGATGCTTGCGCGAACCTTCTCTACTGCGGAAACAGGTATGCCCAGCCAATCCGCCGCCTCATGGATTTCACGAAAAACGCGGAAGTTATTTTCATCAACATCAGTATAGACTTCAAACATTCGGGCCAGGCCAAATGAAATATCTCGCGCTACCAAGATCGCAACGCGTGAGCCTGATGACGAATCTCCCCGCCATTGCTTTGCTTGTTCTGCCAATCTATGCAGCATTGCAGTGGTGCGCATTTCACTTTTAGCCTCTCTCAAGTCAACAAAATAGCTAAGCTCCGGCGTTATTAAGGGGTCGCTTCCTAATTTTTCGTTTTCGGCGAGAGCTTCTTTATCATCCACATTACCCAAATGAATGACGAAGACGACCTTAAGGTCAGTATCAACTGTGTAGTAAGCCGGCATCTCCATCCCCCTTCACATCTGTGCACAACGATTAAAATTTTATCCGTCCAGCTTCAGCCCCCTAAAACTTCAATAGCTGGACAACTATGAGGTGCCCCTGTGCCATCTTTATCAAATTGAACCTCTCAAATTGCAACGGACATTGTACGGATCTCCGAATAGTTTAACCATACTTTTCTTCGGGTTTCTTTTTAATGCAATGGTGGCGGGCGGGAAACCAGACTGGATCACGCGAAGACGCAATGGGCGCGAAGACATCTTGGAGTGCGGTAGCTTAATACCGCTTTGAAATGGAGCACCTTACGAAGAGCACCTGCCTTTCGCCGATTTTTGAAAGCTCCGTCGAGCCGGTGCACTCCATATGGGTCTGCACCACGAAGCGTCGAAGGGCACGAAGCTTGGTGGACTTGGTGACTTGAGCGAAGCGGGTGTTGTTTATGTTTACGCGAAGGATTCCAGCGATCGTCAACCAGTTTCCAGCCATCGATTAAAGCTGGTGTGCACATGCTTGATCATTGTTCTCCCCGTGCTCTACGCGGCGTTCTGGATCTTTTTCAATCAAGTCATTGCCGCCATGCCCATTCCGCTGCCCGCCCCCGTCAACGGTCCGCTACCCGCGCTTTCGCGGTTGCTGGCGTTTGTTGTCAGTATGCTGCCGCTCTCGGCGATCCTGCTTGGGCTCGCCAACCTGATGCGGCTGTTTTCGCTCTATGAGCGCGGCTTCATCTTTACGGAAAGGAACGTCGCCTGCTACCGCAGATTGGGTCGGTTCCTTCTGCTCTGGGTTGCGCTCGGGTTCACGAGCCGGGTTCTTATGAGCATCGCCCTGACGTTCCATAATCCGCCCGGCCAGCGAATGCTGGCGCTCAGCCTGCAATCGAGCGACTTCGTCGGTCTGTTTGTTGGGTTCACCATCCTGACCATTGCCTGGGTCATGGACGAGGCGCGCAAGCTTAAAGACGACCTTGAATTGATCCTATAGGAGGAGCCATGCCCATTGTTATCAACCTCGATGTTATGCTGGCAAAGCGCAAGGTGCGCTCCAAGCAGTTGGCGGAACACGTAGGCATCACCGAACAAAACCTCTCCCTGATTAAGACGGGGAAGGTAAAAGGGCTGCGCCTTTCGACCTTGGAGGCGATCTGCGAATTCCTCGACTGCCAGCCCGGCGACATTCTTGAATACCGAAAAGAAAATGAATAAACGATAGGATAGGAAAGCTATGGAAGCGATTGTGAAGCACATTGTACTGGCGGGAACCATCATGCTTGCGGCGGGATGCTCCTCAACCAAGCCCACCCATGAACGCGGCTGGGTCGGCGGAGAATACCGGGACGCGAGCAGCTCGGTTTGGAAGTGGACGGGGAACAACTATTTCCACTCAAACCAAGGCGTCATCCCTGCCCTACCGCCGGAAATCCGGCAAGGGCAATCAAGCGCCCTGTTCGTCCACCGGGTCTTCGACAACACACCGCTGAGCCAAGCGGGCATCCAGTCGGGCGATCTGATCTGGGCCATTGATGGAAATACCGTGGAAGACCTGGACGATTTCCAGGAACGCATCGATGCCGCCACACCCGGCGAGAAGCTGCTGTTTTCGGTCTACCGCGAAGGCAAAACACTGGAACTGCCCGTGGTGGTCGGGCGGGAAACCTACCAGAAATGGAACTCCATCTCGCTCGGCCTCCAGCTGGGAACCTCGCTGGATTTGATCCCCAACCCCGACTTCGATCTCTTCAAACTGGTTCAGTTCCAGAGAAACCCGACACGCTTGGAGCTGCAATCGCCGGAATACCGTTTCTTTGCGCAAGCCAAGCCGGAAGACCGCAGCCAAGCCGAGCTTGGGCTGTCAAGCGTTGCCGATGCAGAGGGCTGGAAGACGTGGCTCGGCATCGTTGGCGTATTCGGGAACAAGGTGGTCCTTGAGCAGGAAACCCTTTAGAGCCATCTTGCTGACTAAAACGCCATCGCTCTGTCGATGGCGTCTCGAATATAGGCCATCTCGAAGGGTTTCGCAAGGAACGCCGAAAATCCGTGTTCTGCATAGTTGTGCAGGATTGAGTTGCTGGATCACCGGAGGTTGCGATCACGCGTATGTTCGGGTTTTGATTGCGCAGAGGGACAATCGCTTCCTGACCGCCCATACCGCGGGGAACGGTCAAATCCATAATGAAAAGATCGATGGTTTCCCCAGAATCAAGATGCTGCTGATGAATGGAGATCGCTTCTTCTCCGTTGGTGGACAAAATCACCTCGTAGCCAAAGCGGATGAGCATGTGGTAAAGAACAGTACGAACCATCTCCTCATCGTCCATGATAAGAATTTTCAGCGGACGCGGCTCGGTGGTGCATTCGGTTTCCGGGGTCATGATTCCGTCCTTGTATTGTACTACTATCCGCCGTTTTTTTTGTTTTCTGTGCACGTTTTTCTCAACAGAAGAACGCCGAGTCACAGAGATTTTTTGACCGCAAAGGAACACAAGGATCGCCCGAATAGATAATTTGCCAAAGGCAAATAACGAGCAAAGCGAAGTGGTTCAAGAAATAGCCTTGTGAATTCCATTTTTGAGTTCTATGCGTTCTTTCGCGGTTAATCAATATGAGTTGCGGCCTTGCCGCGCTGCGTTCTTTGCGGCACCTCAACTTCCTTCGCTCCCCTATCTATCAGATAATCCAATTATGGCAATGCCTGAACCGTGTGATTTCAGATGGCGACATAAAGTCACATTTTTTCTGAGCAAAAAAAGGCTTGTACAAGATGAGACTTAATGGCACAGTCGCAGGCATGAAACCGGGTTTTTTTGATAAGTTGGTAGATCGGCTCGATCATTTAGACAAAGGGAGCCTTCAGGGTTATTTTCTTCGGCTGGCGAAAGAAAAGGGGCTGATGGAGACCATTTTTCAGGCGCTGGAGGAAGGAATTATTCTCCTCGACCCGCAGGCACAGATCAGTTACGCCAACCGTGCGGCGGAGTCGTTCCTGGGGTTTAAGCTCGAACGGGCTCAGGGCGAGCGCATCCAGCGTTATCTCAAAGGGATTCACTGGGATCTCGTGCTCAATCTTGATGAGTATGAATGGAGTCAGCTGGTTCGCCGCGAGATTGAAATCACCTATCCGCAGCACCGCTTTATGGAGTTTTATGTGGTGCCGCTTGCCGCCGTCGATGAGCGTGAAGAAGGCGCGGTCGTCATTTTTCGTGATGTAACTCGCGAGCGCGAAACCACTGCAGAGTCGATTGAGTCGGAGCGGCTTCAGGCGCTGAGTCTGTTGGCCGCCGGCGTGGCGCATGAAATCGGCAATCCGCTCAACTCGATCAATATTCATCTACAGTTGCTCGATCGCGAAATTGGCTATTTGACGAATGAAGCGAATCAGAGCGATTTGCGCGAGCTGGTCGACGTGGCCCGCAAAGAGGTGTCACGCCTCGATACCATTATTCGCCAGTTTCTGAAAGCACTGCGCCCCTCGATGCCGGAACGTCGCCCCATGCAGTTGATTGATCTGATCGGCGAAACGCTGGAGGTCATGAAACATGAAATCAAAGATCGGAGCATATTGGTTGAGGCGGATTTTCCTAAAAACATTCCGGTGGTTGCCGTTGATGAAACACAGGTGAAGCAGGTTTTCTTCAATGTGATTAAAAATGCGATGCAGGCGATGGACGACGGCGGTATTCTAAAAATCGGCGCGCAACTGACCGACCGCTTTGTGGCGGTTTATATTGAAGACAACGGCCCTGGAATTGACCCCGAAAAGCTGGGAGCCATTTATGAGCCGTATCAGACGACTAAAGCCGAAGGCTCCGGCCTGGGTATGATGATCGTCCAGCGTATCATGCGCGATCATGGCGGAGAGATTGAAATCAATTCTGAGGCGGGTCGTGGCACGCGTTTGACGTTACGGTTCCCTCGCGAGGATGCTCGGCTTAATTTGCTCGAAGCACCTTAGGGATTGAGTATTGCGTAGTGCGTATTGCGTATTGCGTAGTGCGTATTGAGTAGTGCGTAGTGAGTTTTGCGTATCGTTTATCACGGAGAAAGCATATGAAGTATTTGGAGTGGGAAGAGAATGTTCCTGAAGTGATTCGGGCGGATGCACTCTGGAAGATGAAGGTCTATCGACTGTCGCTCTTCCTCTCAGATATTTGTTGGGAGGATGTTTCAAAGCTGGTGAAGGATGCTCGTACAAAGTCGCTCTCAGACCAGCTCTATCGATCGGTTGGTTCAATCTGTGCAAACATTGAAGAAGGATATTCAAAACAAGGCGCAAAAGATCGAGCCAGATTCTACGAATATGCACTGGGGTCTGCGAGGGAATCTCGCGGATGGTTTTATCGGGGTCTTCACGTCCTCGGTAGCGCGGTATTTGACCATCGATCATGGATTTTGACGGAAATTATAAAGCTGCTCCTGACCATTGTGCCTGCGGAGCGCGGATCTCTTCTTCATGAAGATTCGCCGGAGTATCTTGTTGCAGCTACCTTCGATCAGGAGGTCCCATTTTAAAGCAATACGCAATATTCAATACGCAATATTAACTACGAAATACGCATTACCTGTTACGGATTACGACCATGAATAGACCAACTGTATTAATCGTTGATGATGAAAAGAGCGCACGCGATGGATTGGTGCGGGCGCTGCGGCGCGACTATAACGTGCTGGCGGCAGAGAGCGGCGCAACGGCGCTGACGATCCTTTCCGAGCGTTCCGTGGATGTTCTGCTCAGCGATGTGCGGATGCCGGGCATGGATGGCATCACGCTGATGCAGCGGGCGTTGGCGAATCAGCCGGAGCTGACCTGCATTATTCTCACGGCGTATGGTGATGTCGATCTTGCGGTGGAGGCGATGAAGCAGGGCGCCACCGATTTCATGATTAAACCGATCAATCTGGATAAGCTGGAGTTGGTGCTTGCCCGTGTGCTGAAGGCGCGGCGGATTGAGCTGGAAAACGCGCAACTGCGAGTGCAGCTCGACGATAAGTATGGACTCGAAAACATTATTGGCCGCTCACCCGCCATGCAGGAGGTGTTTGATACGATTCGCCAGGTGGCGGCATCGCGCGCAACCGTATTGATTCAAGGTGAAAGCGGAACCGGCAAGGAGCTGGTGGCCAAGGCGATTCATCAGCTGAGTCCGCGCAGCAAGGGACCTTTTGTGGCGGTGCATTGCGCGGCGCTTTCGGAAAATATTTTGGAGAGCGAACTGTTCGGCCACGAAAAAGGGGCGTTTACGGGCGCGATGGAACGGCGCATCGGCCGCTTTGAAAAGGCCGACGGCGGCTCGCTGTTCCTCGATGAAATCAGCGAAATTGATCCTTCTGTTCAGGTAAAGATTCTGCGTGCACTGGAGGAGCGGCAGATTGAGCGCGTCGGCGGCGATACCCCGGTCGATGTGGATACGCGCCTGATCGCCGCCACCAACCGCGATCTGAAAGGCATGGTGGAAAAGGGCGAGTTTCGCGAGGATCTGTTTTATCGGCTCTATGTGGTCGTTGTCACCCTTCCGCCGCTGCGGGAGCGACAGGACGATATCCTGCTGCTGCTCAATCATTATCTGGCCGTCTTTAACGAGGAAAATAAGAAGCAGATTAATGGCTTTACACCCGCTGCATACGAAATTCTCTCGAGTTATCGGTGGCCCGGAAACATTCGTGAGCTTCGTAATTTAGTGGAGCGGATGGTAGTGTTGGCGCGCGGCTCGATTTTGGACGTACAGGATATTCCGGCACCGGTGCGCGAGCAGGTCAGCGGAGGAGGAGAAGTGCGGATAGATGCCGACCTAACGGTCGACGAAATGGAAAAGCGGATGATTATTCAGACGCTCGAAAAAACCAAAGGAAACCGGACCCGCGCTGCGGAAAAGCTCGGCATCAGCCGCCGTACCCTGCATCGAAAGCTGAACCAGTATGGAATTGGGTGATGCGTGACGAGTGATACGTGACGAGTGATACGTAATTCGTAAGCATCGTACTACGTATTGCGTATTACGTATTGCGTGTTACGTATTGCGTGTTACGTATCTATTACGCTGTACGCAATACGCAGTACGCAATACGCAGTACGCAATTAAAAAAGGCCTCGCTCAACGCGAGGCCTTTTCTTGGAACGCTGTTCTTCGGGTTAGATGAAGAGCATTTCCGCGTAAGTCGGAAGCGGCCATAGGTCGGCGGGAACCAGCGCTTCCAAGGCATCGA
>JAAYDL010000189.1 GCA_012729265.1 Lentisphaerota bacterium
TGATTAGGTAGTAGGCGGTTGCGGAAATCGATTCGCGTATCATATGTCCTCCGTGATACTCATGATGCTAACAGCCCATTTATGATGGTGGCAGACCTCATAATAATTATTAGCGGGTATACCTTTTAATTTTCCTGAGCCAACCATAACCCACTGATTTCCTTAACTTCACAACAACGCCCTCAGCAGAAAAAGGTAAAACAGCGCTCCGCCTGCGGCTCAAACAGGTACAGACCACAGCACCAGGGAACAGGGAACAGGTACAAGCCAGAAAGAAGATGATCAACTGCTGAAACATGAAAACTGCAAACCATCCCGGTCATCGACACATCCTCTTTTCGTGTATAGGAAGAATAACCACATTTCCCTGCCGGTGCAATTTCGGCCCCGTCTGAAAATCCACCCCATCGCGCCTTGAAATCCCTTCTAACCCGCCCCGTTTGGGTGCTGCCCAGTCCTGTTTCACTGTTCGGTTGTGATCATTTTTTCCGGTTTTCACCCCTCGGGCCGAGCGCATCCCCACCGCCCGGCTTCCGGTCAGTGTGACCCCTGCTTCTGTGTGTCGCTATCTCTCCGCTGGATAACTCAGCTCAACCGATCAGGCTGACCTGCAACCACTCCTCCGGGGGCGCGCGCCCCGATGCCAGCTCCCCGCCTCCGGTTCGGCCCAGTGGCGCGTGTTCCTGCGCCGCCTGCTTGCGATCAAGGTGAGCGAGGATAGCCCGGATCACGGCGGGATCTTCCACCGCCGCGATGATCCGTGCGTTCCCGCCACAGCGGTCGCAGCGTTCCACATCAATCCGGAATACCCGCTTGAGACGCTGCGCCCAGGTCATTCCCCGGCGCCGTGCGTCCGGGCTTGGGTCGGCATCTCCTTCCACCTGTGCGCCCCGACTCGGGCCTCTGAGCCCTCCCCTGCCCCGACCTCCGGGGGTGATCACGCCACGGTCGGCGCTGTTGGGGGCGAAGATGCCGTGATAGCGGGTCAGGTGGATACCAGGCTTGGGGATCAGCGCGGCCAGACGGGTCAGAAAATCCAGCGGGTCGAACAGTACCCGAGTGGTTCCATCCCGATACGGGGTCTTGAGCAGGTAGCGGACTTGGCCGTTGGGCGCAAGCGACAGCCGCTGTTCCGACAGGGCGGGACGGGTAATGTATCGGCACAGGTGTTCCCGCTTCTGGCGCTCGTGCCCCTCGACCACCACGCCGGCATGCAGGGAGAAGCCGGAGAGCTTCGCCAGTTGCTCACACTCGGATTTCGCTTCCCGGGCCGGCAGTGTCTGCAGCGTGAATACCTTCCGCCCCCGGTTTGGCCCTTCGGCGATCCGGTAGTGCACCGACGATCCCGCCCACTGCAGCAACGGGTCGTCGCTCTCCTCCAGTGTCAGCCAGGCGTTTTCGGCATCGCGCGCCAGTACACCCCGCTTCTCCAGCAGGGCGCCCACCCGGTAAGCGATGGTTTCCAGCAATCCCCGGATCTCGTTCCCCGTTGGACCACGCACCCGCTGAAATCGCAGCTTGCCGTGGCCGTTGTCAGCATATACGCCGTCCGGCAGCAGCATATGAAAGTGAATGTTGAGGTTGAGCGCCGATCCGAAGCGCTGGATCAGTGTCACCGCCCCCGCCTTCGCTGTTTTGCGGGTCTGCCCCGCTTTGCGGATCAGGTGTCCCGACAGCACCCGCCACACGATCCCCAGCACCTGGGTCATCCACTCCGGATGCCGGGCGAAGAGGATCCGTAACTGGAACGGGAAGCTGATCACCCACTGCCGAACCGGATCGTCCGGCAGGATCTCGTCCACCAGCAGGGCAGCCCCTTCCACCATCCGCCTTGCCCCGCAACTCGGGCAGATGCCCCGCCCCTTGCAACTGAAAGCGACCAGCCTCTCCTCCCGGCAATCCTCGCACGCCACCCGCAGAAACCCATGTTCCAGCCGGCCGCATCTCAGGTAACCCGCGAACTCCTCTCGGACATACTTCGGCAACCACTCACCGCGACTCTCCAGCAGTGCCTCCAGCTCCGGCCAGTGCCGCTCCACCAGCTTGTACAGCACCGTCGCCTCCGGCCGGTGGCGCCGATATTCCGGCTCGCCCCAAGCCGGAGCGCCGGCCTTGCGTTCCGCAATCCCCATCGTTCCCCATCCCGTTCTTGATCACTCGCGGGGGAACGGTAGGCGTTGGAATGACAATATTCAATTGGCCAGAGGGGTGATTCGAGGGTAGCCGGGCCAGCACCTGCGATACGGTGATGCCAGTTGAGTTGGATTACGCGAGTCTCGGAGGCTCATTCCAATCCGGTCGTTATCCTGATCGAGTTGTTTCCCCGCTGGATCAGGTGCAGCGGTACTCCCGCAAGCATAATTTACGGATTAAGTCCGTGAATTTTGCCTCTCAAGACTGGTGTTGCCCCAGGGCAAGCAATGATATATCACGCAGAACCAGGAGGTTAATGAGGAACACTGACCACCGATGAAATCCGGCGCTGGGCTTGCGCCCAGTTGGAAGGGTGCATTATCGACGACCTGGACGGTGCCGAAGATTCACTGAAAGGTTACCGGTCCCTGACACACGGTGATTATCCCGATGTTCTGAAGTCGGAATCACTCGCCAGCGATGTGGAGCAGATTCTTTCGATTCTCGACCAATTGACTGCGGATGGGGTTGGCAATGAGCGTGTCTGCATTACTGCCCGGATGAAAAAGGATTTGCAAAGCTACGAAAGCGCCCTTAAACAAAAAAACATACGGTGTCTCATGTTACAGCGTGATACGCCGGATGATCCGTCTGTTCCGGGGGTGAGATTGGCGACGATGCACCGGATCAAGGGGCTCGAATTTGAGGTGGTCATTCTGGCGGGTTATGAGGGAGTGAACGCCTACGCCGACAAGTTTTCCCACGACGAGGATGCCGGAGTCAGCCAGGAAAATGAAACAGCCGAGCGCTGTTTGCTGCATGTGGCGGCAACACGCGCTAAACGGCATCTGTTTTGTTTGATGCGGTCGTGATCTGGTCGATGGGTGGCCCAACCATCATCGGGGCTCTTTTCAGGTCTTGTCGCTTGCTTGAAAAATGTGATCAGTGAGTAGAAAGGTTGAATTGTTGAGCTGAAGGACTATTCTTTGAGAAATATTCCAGGAGGCGATTTTATGATCGATTCAATTTGTACTGTTCCACGCCCGAAATCTTTTGAGAGCTTGTCAAATCAGGTAAAAAAATCTGCCCAAAAAATATTGAAAGATTACGGGAGCACGGGCGAGAAGAATTTTAATTTCTTTTACGCCACCGGCTGTGATCGCTACGAAATCAGGCACGCCGCATTTTTCGCCTGGATGTTTAATCCCGAAAAATACTCGCTGGCAAAGCATTTTGTTGCCTCACTTCTGTGTGAACTCGATAAAGAGGGGGTGGCGCTACATAACACGATAAGAAAATGCTTTGAAGGGGGCTTGGGAAAAATCCCGGTTGAGTTCAATATTTCGAAAATTCCGGATGCGAAAGGTTACACGGAGATTCCGTTTACAGCCCGTTCCACCCGAAATAAGGGGCGAATCGATTTTGCTGCAGATATTCGGGTTGATCGAACAACGCTGCGCTTGGTTATTGAGTTCAAAAACGAGGGAGTCATATCAAACAATCTGGTTGCCTATAGGAAGTTCGTCCAGAAAGGCCTGCAAAAAGGTGATCCACTTTGTCTGGTTGTTGATTTTTCGGGGAAGAACCATGAATTGGAAAGTGGTGATTTCCAGCAGATTCCGACAGAGGTTCTCGTTACTGCGGTTGAAAATCATCTGAACTTATTGGGCAAAAGAGTATGGAATTCGCACCCGCGTGAACGCATGGCGATCGAAAATTATCTTGAGGTGTTGAAAGCCGCCGAAGGGGAAATTCTTGACAAGGTGCTTGACTCCAAAGGCGGGAGTGAGACTTTGTGGAATTTCTGGAATCCGCAAATGAACCTCGCTGCGGATAATTTGGAAAACGAAATTAACGACTACCTTGGGCAATTAATGGAAGGGTTCGATGAAGGCGAGCAAGAGGATAAACTTACTTCCGCTATCTACTCCTTTAATTGGCAGATGCTTCTCTTTCGAAGGCACGAAAAATGGTTTGACCAAGAACTCAGGCCTGGCCGCAATAACCGGCGCGAGGTACGAGCGTCCGGCGCCGCAGGCGCGTAGTTAATTGCTTTGTTATAGCTTTGCATATGCCTTTGCTATTGTTTGATTAATTTCGGTTGCCAACGTTTGTGCCTGACGCATAGTGTTTTGCACCAACTCCCAATTAGCCCAATGCTGCTCCCACTTCTCTTTGCCAACCACAGACTCAAAGTCAACTTTCGTTGGCTCTAGCCACGCCTCATATTTGTGAAGCTTTTCGATGCGTTGATTAAGGTCTGACACACCTCTCGATTTCGGTGAAAGCTTTGCAGAGCTTGTAATCCAGGTATGCCAGGGCTTATTACCCTTTGACTGATTGCACTTACCGCAGGCGGGAACCAAATTGTGGATTTCGGAAATATAACCAGTCGGCTTTTTATTAAGCACCAAAGGCCGTAAGTGATCCCACTCCGAAGCAGTAGCACCACAATAGGCGCACTGAAAACTATCGTGATCCATGCCAAGAATATCCAATGCTTCTTTCACTTGCTCATTTGTTGGAACAATTATTGGAATAATTGAGTTTATAAACGAGTTTGTGATGCTTGATGACCTTCCCGTGATTTTCATCGGGGTTGGCATCCTAAATAGTGATATGTAATTCATAACTCTCTTTAGCTATAACGTTTAAGCTCAAGGGCGCGCCGCTCGCGGTGCGTCCCTTGGAGCGCAGTGTTAGGCATTTTCTTTTACAACAAGCGTTCCAGCAATTTTGTCATGGAGCCCCTGTTTCTTTGCCGTGAATGCAACCATCAAAAAGCCGACAAACAAAAGTATTGCGGACAAGATTTTCGACCAGTACCGCCCATTGGCTTTTCCAAATCCAATGCGCTCGCCATTTTCATCTGTGACCTTGAGGCCAACCATTTTCTTTCCGATTGTGGCTTGCCATTTTGATGATTCAGGAATCGTGAACCAAAGCCACTGAATCAAAACGCCAAGCACAAAACCTAAGCCTTCTGCCGTTGCCTCAATTTCAGATACAGAAGATGTGCCAGCCATTGATGCGCCGAGAGCAAAACCAAGTGGAAGCACGAGAAAAACAGAGGCTACTTGACAAAGCACAAAATCAATAACGACCGCAAGTGTTCGGAACCAAAAACCGGCGAACCTTGGCGTTGTTATTGAGGATGCAGGGTGTCTAAGTGCTGGTTCGGCGACGAGGCTGAGTTGAGTTCCGCAACTGACGCAAAACTGTGCTTCTTGGGTGTTTTTGGTCCCGCATTGTGGACAGAACATATTTACTCCTTATTGATGGTCATGCCTAACGCTGCAATCAGCCGCGCGGCTTTTTGCGTCGGCTGCATTTGCTTTGTTAGCAATTGAGCCAACCTGTGCCA
>JAAYDL010000190.1 GCA_012729265.1 Lentisphaerota bacterium
CAAGCGCTAAGAGCATCCTTAAGTGTTTGCACCTTACAGAGAAAGGCGTCAGCAAAAAAGCGTCGGCAGCGACTCGTAAACATCCATCTATTACAGATTCAGGCAGCCGATGAATTTTTGATTGCACGGCTTCCTGTCCGAAAGGGGAAGTCGGATACGCGGATCGGATACCCGCGCCACGCCCAAGTCCACCAAACTTCTTCGCGCCTTTGCGTGATGATGTCAGGCTCCGCTGCCCCTGAAAGTTTTTCCGCTGCCTCCTTTGTCCTCCTCTTGAGTGCACATCGCATGTCGTTGCTATTCGGGGTTGCCCGAGGACTTCGCCTCGACTATCCTGTGCGGGTTGATGGTGAACGGACAACCAGCCGGCGCAGTTATGCCGGGTTTTCAGGCAAACGAGAATCACGTTTCGAGGTGTTTAGCATTATGAAAGAAGAGATAGCCAATCCCTACCCTGACAACAGATGCTTTTTTTGTGGATACGATAATCCCATCGGGTTGAAACTGAAATTCTACTGGGACAAGGAAAAGGAAGAAACATATACGGAATATGATCCGGATGAACATTTTGTCGGACAGGGGGATATTCTGCATGGGGCCATCCAGATGGGTCTCCTTGATGAAATAATGGGGTGGACTTGCTATGTTTTTTCAAAACAAATGTCGGTGACCTCTGATTTTTCAGTGAAATTCCATCGGCCAACCTATATTTGCGCCGGAATTCTACGTGTAACATGCAGAATCATATCGAACGAGGGTTCCAAGGTTTACATGTCAGCCACGCTGTCGAATCATGCAGGCGAACAATGCACAACCGCTACTGGAACGTTTCATATTTTGCCAGAAGACCGATTCCATCGATTAGTATGGAACCCAAACCGGGCAAAGGGGAGTGCCTAGCGAAAGAGGACTCACCCACAGTTTAAGAGAATGAGCCAAAGATACTGACGTCTTTCTCACTTTTTCTGACACCTTCCCTCGTGCACCTCCTGAACAAGCACCACACCCACATGCTGCAGAAGGTCGGTTGACGTGCCGCCTCACACCTTGGGGATGCTGAAGCGGAACGTTGTTCCTTTGCCTTCGTTGCTTTGGACCTCGATCGTTCCTTGGTGTGATTCGACGGCCAGCTTGCAGAAGGTCAGTCCAAGCCCAATGGAGGGAATCGCATAGCTGGTTTCGCCTTCGCCATGGACGAATTTCTCAAAGATCTGATGCTGAATTTCGCCGGGGATGCCTCGCCCCCAATCCCTGACTTCCGCAATGGCGTGCGTGGGCGTATCCACGATGCGGATTTCGATCGAGCTGTTCTTTGGCGACGCCTTGATCGCATTGATTATCAGGTTGACAAAAACCCTAGAAATTACTTTTGAATCCATGCTTGCCCAAGATTCGGTGCCTTTGATGGATGCGCTACAATCGCACCCCTGCAGTTGGATGCGCAGCGAATCAATCGCCTGCTGGGCGATCTTCTTGAGGTCTGAATTCTCCCTGCAAAGAGCCATTTGGTCCGTCTCTAGACGACCGATGTCCAGCAGGTCCTGAATCATTGCATTGACGGTGTTGGACGCATCTTCAGAAAAGTCGAGCAGTTCCCGTTCCCGCGTTGCAATCGATAGGGCCTCGGAGTCGTTACGCAAAAGGTCAACAGATGCGCGGATCGTTTGCAGTGGAGATCGCATGTCGTGAAGGATCATATGCATGAGGTTTTCCTTCATCTCCTCGGTCTTCTTGAGATGGGCGTAGCTTTCGCTCAACTTGGACCGGCTTTCGTCCAATTCGTGCTCCACTTTTTTTCGGCAGCGGATTTCTCGGCTCAACTTGCGATTCCAAAACAGGATTGCGAGAAGGAAAACGGCTCCTGCGATCAATATTTTCCAAAACAACGGATAGTTGAAGCCATGTTCGTATTTGATCCAAACCCAGTTTCGGTAGAAGGAGGTTTTGTCTTCCTCGGGCAGGAGGTCCATGGCTTTGCGGAGAATACCAATAAAGACCGGCCAGTCCTTCCGGATGGCAAACCTCAGATTGTAGCTATGGGGAGTTTCCCCCACGATCTTGATATTGTGGGAACGCTGCTTACTCAAATAGTAGTTGCCCGTAATCACGTCTTCGATATAGACGTCGATTTCCCCTCGCTGAAGTTTGGTGAATGCTTCGTCGACGCTGGCGAGTCGCAGCGGGTGAATGTCCGGATGGTTTTTTGTGATCCAGTCGTCCGTGGCATAGTTGGCGATGACCGCTGTTTTAAGACCTTCCAATTCGTCCATGTTTCGAATATAGGCCATGTCATCCCGGCCAAAGAGGACGGATGGTGTGGTCATGTAGGCTTCGGTAAAATTGAAATATTCCAATCGTTGTTCCGTCAGGGATATGCAGGTGGCCATGTCAATTTCGTGGGAAAGCAGTTTGGAATACGATTCCTGCCAGGGGGTGGCGGGGATCGTATCGAATTCAATACCCAGCAAATCGCCGAATGCGGCAAGGTAGTCCATCGAGATTCCCTTTGGATTTCCCTCTTTGTCCGCGAATTCGACCGGAGCCCAATTGGGATCCCAGGCCACGGTGACACGAGGGTGCATGAGCAGCCAATCGCGTTCCTCCCGGGTCAGGTCCAATGCGGGGGAGACGGGTTTTTGCAGCGGCATCCATTTTGCATAGATGTAGTTTTGTTCTTGGAGACTGATTGATTGAATGGCCCGGTCCAGGATTCCGGCCAGTTCCGGCCAGTCGTTTCGGATCCCTATGAAAAGATGGTTGGAATCGTTTTCGGCATAAGCGGCCATCTTGATATTCGTCAGCATCAGAGAGCGCAGCCGATGCGAAGCAACCGCGAGATTGCCGATGGCGGCATCCGCTTCACCCCGCGAGACCGCCAGAAGTGCTTCATTGAAATCGGGGTAGAGCAAGAGGCCGGCAGGGGTTGATTCCTTCAGGAATTCCTGATGCGAGCTGTCTTCTTGAACGGCGATCCGTTTCCCCGCGAGATCACTCATGTCGTAATATTCATCTTCGTTTCGTGCGATGATCACCCGTGAAAAGCTCAGATATGGATCTGAATAGATCATGAACTCGCTTCTCTCCTTGCTTTTCCCGATGCAGGGAAGCAGATCGATTTCCTTGTTTTGAATGGCTTTGACCGTATCGGTCCAGACGCCTGTGCCGACAAGTTCGAACTTTAGTCCGGTTCGATTAGAAACGAGCGTCAGCCAGTCGGCGGCGATGCCTTCGTAGGTTCCGTCGGCAGAAAGCATTTCGTAGGGCGCAAAGCCGGGATCGATTCCAATTCGTATGACGGGATGGGCCTTGATCCATGCCTCTTCCTGGGGAGACAACACAAGCTGCGGAGGATTGTCCGCACGGTCGGGATGCCACGTTCCCCGACCGCCGCCGAGATAGTAGGAAAGTGCCCGGTTATATGTCGAATCCGGATCGTCTTTCCTGGATTCGATCGATGCGTTGATTGCATCGATCAATGCTTCGGCATTCTGGGCTCCCCGGTGTGCCGTAAGGCAAATTGCACGGGGATTGAAGATAATCGGCGACGCCTCGACGTTGTAATCGTCGAAGTAAAGGGTTCCGAACAACTGGTCCACGATACCGACGTCGACCTGCCTGTCGGACAGCAGCATCAGGACGTCGTTGTCGTTTTCGACCCAGACCGTTTCATATGGAATGCCCAATCGGTCGAGAATCTGGAGGATTTCGGAATCGCTGTTCTCGCTGCCCGCGATTGCAATGCGGCGGTCGGCCATGTCGTGGTAGGATTGGATGGAGAACCCTTCGCGCGTATACGCGACGTCCCAGTCGATGAAGAAGGTCGATGATGCGATGGTGTCGTTGTTGTTGGCCGATTCCGCGAAGTCGACCGCAAGATCAATCTCTCCTTCATGGAGGCGTTGGACGCATTCGGTTTTAGTCCCGTGCACATACTCCAACACCCAGCCTTCGTCCCGGGCAATTGCTTCAAGGACTTCAGGGACAAGCCCTTCAAACGTTCCGTCCATGGCGGTAAACACTATGGGTGGAGCCTCGTAAATCCCCACCCGAACGACTTGGGCCCGGATGCTCCCTGCGGCAAAGGTGGCGAGGAGAATGCAGACCATGAGCACCGTGGCTGATCCTAGGCGTTGTAAAAGCTATTTGTTTACCTCTATGCATCGGGTTCATTAATCCCTTTCGTAATTCCGGGACGGATCCCTCTGAATGAGTTTTTCGACCCGCATCAACGATCCACCTATCTATGGAGATTGTATAGATCCTCGAATAGTTTCGCCATCGTTTTATTCAGGTTTCTCGAGGAACTGATCGGCTATGCCCACGCGCACGACCGTAAAGTCTACACCCTCAACTCCCTGATATTCGATGCGTGAAAAGGGACCGGTCCCTAAAAATCGACGTCGGAATGCAGACGCATTTCAAGCATCGGCCGCGCATTGTCCCACCCTTTCGCCAACGAATGAAGATCATGTCGCAGGCGAGTGGTTTCTTTAAAACGCTGTTCATTTGAAAGTTCAGTGCGCTGCGCCAAGGCGGCCTGCTCGCACTCAATGTACCGTTTCCAGAAAATTAAAATATACTGCTGCACAAGTTCCACGGCAGTCGTCTCTGCATCGATCGACCTCGACTCCTCGACCTGCACACGGGCGATCACCTTCTGCGTCTCCTCATCGTGCTCATGAAAACCGTCGGTCAGTGTTTCGGGCGGATCGAGCATCAGGATATCGACCAGCTTTTTACAGGTTGGATCGCTCAGCAGATAAGGCGGCAAAAACTCCTGCACCAGCGGATGAACCTCGTGATAATGATGAACCAGCAGCTCCAGCAATGCGGTCTCCTCCCGAGGATAGGTCTTCTGCGGTTTGGGAGATTGAACCGATTCAGAAACCGCCGCATGCGCCGAGCGTTGCTGCAGCTGCGCACGAAGAGTACGCCTCAAGTCATGCTCCAGCGCCTTTGGAGAAATATGCAGCCGATCGGCCGCATGATTGATCATTTGATCACGACGCGCGGCGGAACTGCATTGCGCAATAAAGTTTAGAACCGCCTGCACTACGCGCATCTGCCCGGCCTCTGTTCCGACATCGTCCTGCTTTTGATAAGCATCGATCAGAAAATCGAGCGCGGAAGGCGCTTCCGCCACGCGGCTGAAGAGGGCGTCCGCCCCCTCTCTTCGAATGAACGAATCCGGATCTTCGCCCGGCGGCAGCGTCGCCACGCGGACCGCCAGCTCGGCGGCAATAAAGATTTCTGAAGAGGCGAGCGCGGCCTTAACTCCGGCCGCATCGGCATCAAGCACCAGCACCACTTCATCGGCATAGCGCTTAATGAGTCGCGCGTGGTTTTCGGTCAGCGCCGTTCCCTGCGAGGCCACCACGTTCGACAGCCCGGCCTGATGGCAGCGAATGGCATCAATCTGTCCCTCCACCACAATGACCTGCCGAGTATCGACAATCGCCTTGCGCGCCTTGTCGAAAGCAAAGAGGACGCGGTTTTTCTTAAACAGCAGAGTCTCCGGGCTGTTTACATATTTTGCGCCCTTTTCGGCTTTATTCATAATCCGGCCGCTGAAGCCGATCACCCGGCCCATATGGTCGCAGATCGGAAACATAATACGGTTGCGAAAGCGGTCATAATAGCTCGTTTTTCCGTCGCGCTCCGAAGGCACCACCAATCCGGCCGCCTCGAGCTGCTCTGCAGCGTAGCCCTTTTTCAGTGCGCGCTTCAGCAGACCGTCCCATTCGTTGGGTGCATGGCCGATCTGAAACTCCTTTACCATTTCCGGCGGAAGATCGCGCTCCTGCAGATAACGCCGCGCCTCGGCGGCATCCGGACTGTCGGTCAGTATGCGGTGATAAAAGAGCGCTGCATCGGAATGCAGCTTAAAGAGCACATCCTTATTTCCGCTCTTTTCCGGTGCTCCGCCGCCCTCATAAACAACCTCAACACCAACGCGCTCGGCCAGCAAGCTTACCGCCGTGACAAAATCAACCTTTTCATACTCCATCACAAAGCGAAATACATCGCCGCCCGCGCCGCAGCCGAAGCAATGAAAAATCTGGCGCGCATCATTTACAGTGAACGAAGGGGTTTTTTCCTGATGGAACGGACAGTTGCATTTATACGTTGAGCCACGGCGGCGCAACTGCGGCAGATACGACCCCACCACTTCGACAATGTCGCAGCGCGAACGAATCTCTTCTATGGACTCCTTGGAAATCATCTTCTGGAAATAGCGCACTCCTGCCGCCGCCTCAATCCCGCGCAGACTAATCCGGTATGACCAGCTTCTGCCCCACAATAATTACATCACTCTTCAGGTTGTTGGCGTCCTTGATGGCCTTCACCGTACTGCCGTAGGCCTGCGCGATCGTTGAAAGTGTATGCCCGCTCTCCACGGTATGAACACGTCCTGACACCGTCGCTCTGGAGCCGCTGCTTGAAGACTGAGTTCCCACCTGCCTCAGCTTGGCGTTAACCTCATTCACCAACTGCGTAATTTCCTTTTTCTGTCGGACGTCCAACGCACTCATATTGCTATTGAGCTGTGCAACCTGACTATTGATCGATCGTAGTTCCGTGCTCAGTTGCTGCACCTGCTGCTGCAAACGGGCATTTTCAGCGCTCATCGCCTCCAATTTACTATTCATCCGCCGTTCCATCTCACTGACATAACGCGAAATATTTGCGCTCTGCGCCTGCGTTGTACGCTGACTCTGCATCGTCTGACACCCGGAAAGCACAACCACCGAAACCAAGCCCAGCACCACCGTTTTCACCTTCATAAACACCTCTCTTTCACCGCCCGCGGCATTGTCATCATCTATAAGAAACAACCCTCAGACTCTATACCATCCATCCATTCGCATAAACCCGAAACAGATGATTTTTCCAGACAGCCTAAAGGCCGAACTACAAACACACAAGACAGCCTAAAGGCTGAACTACAAACACACAAGACAGCCTAAAGGCTGAACTACAAACGCGCCTGTTCTCGTTCGTTCGTAGTTCACACTTTAGTGTGTCCCCCGTTCGTAGTTCAGGCTTTAGCCTGTCCCCAGTTCGTAGTTCACACTTTAGTGTGTCTCCACACCGAGCCTAATCAATATCCCACTTCTCTCCCATATTCAGTACAGGAAACTCGCGCCACTGTCGCAACACTTCATCCCTCCCGGTCATTTCCAAAAAGCCAGCAGCACTCGAAAAAGACCTCTCTTCCCATCGGTCAACATATCCATGCTTCACCGGATTATGATGAATATAATTTCTCACCGCATAAAAATGGGCTTCCGATCTGATACGCCGATCAGCACAACAAAACCAGCACCGACGTCCTCGTTGTCCATCCTGCCCGTTCCACTCAAACGAAGTTTTCCCATGCAGTTTTCCAATACTCTTGATTAATGCACTAAGCGTCTCTGTGCCGACCAGCGCATGCCAATGATTCGGAAGTACACACCATGCGTACAAATCAGCAGTTTCGCCGGAAAACAGGTCGCACAACGCGGCCGAAAACATCGACATTCGCTCAGGAGATGCACCGATTATGGGTGCATGTTAATAATTAGCGGCACTCAAATGATAACGACACCGCCCCGGAACGTCATAATGAGGCGGACTATGCAGCGGAACCTGACACGCCCGGCGCAACGAAATCATTTCTTTCCGCTGCCGCTCGGTCATCTTTCGCCAATTATACACGGCCCAACCCCTTTCACTTCCACCACTCGAAGTTTTAGACGTCCCTGTTCGCAGTTCACGCTTCAGCGCATCCTGCTTGCATCCAGCCTTCAGGCTGTCCTCACGTCACGAACAACACATACCTAACACAAATGTAAATAATCAATCAAGTCCGTTCTTGTTTTAACTTAAAAATTAGATCCAACCCAAAAACCCAGCCCTGCGTGCTTTATCCAGACAGCCTAAAGGCTGAACTACAAACACACCAGACAGCCTAAAGGCTGAACTACACACACCGACAGGCTAAAGGCTGAACTACAAACACGCTCATTCACTTTTCATGCGCGTTCGTAGTTCACACTTTAGTGTGTCCCCCGTTCGTAGTTCACACTTTAGTGTGTCCCCATCATGTGCAGAAAGAATTCGACGCGATGCGCGCAAATCAATAGCATCCGCCCCTCTTTAATTGATAAACGCACGGACGCCGAGCCGACGGACGAACGCGCTCACACAGACAGGAGTGGTGATATGAAAAAATTTATGGATGAAAACTTCCTCTTACAGACCGAAACCGCACGCACGCTGTTCCATCAGCATGCGGCTAAAATGCCGATCTACGATTATCATTGCCACCTACCCACAAAGGAGATTGCAGACGACAAGCGCTACGACAACATTGGCGAAGTATGGCTCGGCGGCGACCACTATAAATGGCGCGCCATGCGCACCAACGGCGTAGCCGAACGCTTCTGCACGGGCGATGCCGACTGGCGAGAAAAGTTCCAGAAGTGGGCGGAAACAATGCCCGCCGCACTGCGCAACCCGCTCTACCACTGGACACATCTAGAACTGCAGCGCTATTTCGGAATCGACCAACTGCTGAGCCCCGACACCGCCGACGAAATCTACGAAGCGTGTACCGCTCAGCTGAGAACGCCCGAGTTTTCCGCACGCAACATGATGCGTAAAATGAACGTCAAACTCGTCTGCACCACCGACGACCCGATCGACTCGCTGGAGCATCATCAAAAGCTCGCCGAAGACGACTTTGAAATTAAAGTCCTGCCCACCTTCCGCCCCGACAAAGCAGCCAACCTTTCTAATCCGTCAGCCTACGCCGATTATATCCGCGCGCTCGAAAGCGCAGTAGGCACTCAAATCTCCAGCTTTGACACCCTGTTGGAAGCCATCGATAACCGCCACGCTTATTTCCACGCGCAGGGCTGTCGCCTCTCCGACCACGGTGTGGCCTATGTCCCTGCCGAAGAAGCGTCCGCATCGGAGCTGAACTCCATCTTCAACAAAGTGATGAGCGGAAAAACCGTTTCCCTGAACGAAGCCGACGCGTTCCAGCTCGCCTTCCTCCGGGGCGTGGGGAAAATGAATCATCAGCGCGGCTGGACGCAGCAGATCCATATGGGCGTTTTCCGCAATAACAACAGCCGACTGTTTAAAACCGCCGGCCCGGACATCGGTTTCGACTCCATCGCCGACTATCGCCAAGGCCCGGGTTTGATCAAACTGCTCGACCACCTCGACCACTCCAACCAGCTCGCCAAAACCGTGCTCTACAACATTAACCCGTCCGACAACGAACTGATCGCCACCATGACCGGCAACTATCAAGACGGTTCTTGCCCTGGAAAAATACAGTTTGGTTCGGGTTGGTGGTTCCTCGATCAAAAGAACGGCATGGAAAAGCAGATAAACGCGCTCTCCGCGCTGGGCCTGCTCAGCCGCTTTGTCGGTATGCTCACCGACTCCCGCAGCTTTTTATCCTATCCGCGCCACGAATATTTCCGACGCATCCTCTGCAACCTCATCGGCAACGATGTTGAAAACGGAGAAATCCCGGCGGACATGCCGCTGCTCGGTCAGATGATCGAAGACATCAGCTACAACAACGCCGTCAACTATTTCGGCATTGAGCTGTAATTAAAACCATCTTACCGATTGCCCCTAACCCTCAGGTTTTCAAAAGAACCTTTGCGCCGAAAACGCAATATGCGCTGTGCCAAGGTGTCGCACCCAATGCGCGAAAATGGCGCTTAAGGGGGCTCCCTTTTGATCTAAAACGTTAGAAATCGCCGTTTTTTGCGTTGGCACGGTCAGTGCGAAAGGGAGGTAAACACAAAGGCACGAAGGACTCTAAGCTTGGTGGTCTTGGTGTCTTTAGCGTAGCGAGTGTTTAAATTTTTTAACCGACGAAGGAGAAGACCATGGATTTATCGAAGACGACGCAGAAGGTGCAGGAAGCGCTGCAACAAGGTCAGGTAAAGGCATTGCGCTATGGACATCAGGAGGTGGACAGCGAGCATGTGCTGCTGGCGCTGCTGGATCAGGAAAACGGATTGGTGCCGCGGTTGATTGAGCGCGTCGGTGCATCGGTTCCGGTGGTGCGTGCGCGTACGGAGCAGGAACTGGAAAAGCGCCCGCGCGTGCAGGGCTCTACCGAGGCGGGCAAGGTGTATATTACGCAGCGCCTGAATCAAACGTTGGTGAAGGCGGGCGACGAGGCGAAGCGGCTGAAGGATGAGTTTGTTTCGGTCGAGCATCTGCTGCTGGTGTTTGCCGATGAAATTAAATTCCTTAGGGAAAACGGCGTGGAGCGCAAGGCGCTTCTCGAAGCGCTCCGGACCGTACGCGGAAATCAGCGCGTGACCTCCGATAATCCGGAGGGACAGTATGAAGCGCTGGAAAAATATGGCGTGGATCTGGTGAAAACCGCCCGCGCGGGGAAGATGGATCCGGTGATCGGCCGCGATGCGGAAATCCGTTCCGTCATTCGCATCCTCTCGCGCAAGACGAAGAACAACCCGGTGCTGATCGGCGAACCCGGCGTCGGCAAAACCGCGATCGTGGAAGGATTGGCGCAGCGGATTGTGCGCGGCGATGTACCGGAAGGACTGAAGGAAAAGTCGATTTGGGCGCTGGATATGACGGCACTGATGGCGGGCGCAAAATATCGAGGCGAATTTGAAGAGCGACTCAAGGCGGTACTCCAGGAGATCAAAGCGTCGGAGGGCCGTATCATTCTCTTTATCGACGAGCTGCACACGATTGTCGGTGCGGGCAAGACGGAGGGATCGTCCGATGCCGGAAATATGCTCAAGCCGATGCTTGCGCGCGGCGAGCTACACTGCATCGGCGCAACGACGCTCGATGAGCACCGAAAATATATTGAAAAGGATTCTGCGCTGGAGCGCCGTTTTCAGCCGATTACGGTGGATGTGCCGAGTGTGGAGGACACGATCTCCATCCTACGCGGACTGAAGGAACGCTTCGAGGTACACCACGGCGTACGCATTCAGGATGCGGCATTGGTGTCGGCGGCGGTGCTTTCCGATCGCTATATTTCCGACCGCTTTCTGCCGGATAAGGCGATCGACCTGATGGACGAAGCGTGCGCGACGATTCGTACGGAGATTGACTCAATGCCGGCGGAGCTGGATGAAATTACACGTAAGGTGATGCGACTGGAAATTGAAGAAACTGCGCTGAAGAAGGAAAAGGATAAAGCGAGTCTCGACCGATTGACCGATCTGCGGAAGGAGCTGGCGGATCTGCGCGCAGAGGCCGATGCAATGAAGGCGCAGTGGGAGCATGAAAAGAGCAGCATCGAAAGGGTGCGCGAGCTGCGCGAAGCACTGGAGCTTGCGCGCAACGAGGCCGAAAGGGCGGAGCGCGATTATGATCTGGAGCGCGTCGCCAAACTGCGCCACGGAACGATTCCTGAAATTGAGCGCAAGCTGGCGAAGGCGGAGGCCGAGGCGTCGGAGCGGAATACCGCATCTTTATTGCGCGAAGAGGTGACCGAAGAGGAGATTGCCGAGGTCATTTCGCGCTGGGCGGGCATTCCGCTGACCAAACTGATGGAGGGCGAACGTGAAAAGCTGCTCAAGCTCGATCAGATTCTGCACGAACGCGTGATCGGTCAGGACGAGGCCGTGCAGGCCGTGGCGGATGCCGTATTGCGCTCCCGTGCGGGCATACAGAATCCGAATCGCCCCATCGGCTCATTCCTGTTTCTCGGCCCGACAGGCGTCGGCAAGACGGAGCTGGCGCGTACGCTGGCGTGGGAGCTGTTCGATTCAGAAAACAATATGGTGCGGATCGACATGAGCGAATATATGGAGAAGCACACGGTGTCGCGGCTGATCGGTGCGCCTCCGGGCTATGTGGGTTTTGAGGAAGGCGGCCAGCTCACGGAGGCCGTACGGCGCAAACCCTATTCCGTGGTGCTGCTGGATGAAATTGAAAAAGCGCATCCGGACGTATTCAACGTGCTCCTGCAGATTCTGGAGGACGGACGGCTGACCGATTCGCACGGGCGAACGGTTAACTTTAAAAACACGATCATTATTATGACCAGCAACATCGGCTCATTGCACTTGCTGGAAGGGATTGATCAGGGCGG
>JAAYDL010000191.1 GCA_012729265.1 Lentisphaerota bacterium
CGCCCTTGACCTTGTGATCCTTCCAATAGTCCGTGAGCTTGTTGCGGGTTTCCTGCCCCATCATCCGCTGCTGGATCCACTTCTCGCTGCGGCCATGCCGCTGCCAGTACTCCCGCGCGCGGTCCAGGGACCGCGCCGGATCGCTCATGTCCTGAATACGCTCGTAGCCCACCTTCGCCAGCCATTGCTTGATCGGCTCCGCCTTGGGACTGGGCACCGACTGCACGATCCGCAGAACCGTCTCAGGATCAGCCACATCCGTAAGCCGCATCTTGCCGTCGTCGGCTCTCATCTTCAACTGGTAACAATTTGTTACCGGTTGGAATCCCTCTTTTGCCAAGCGCCCCTTCAGCACTTTCCAGTATTTCCGCGCCGCCTGGTAATCCTTTTGCTGGATCAGCGCCCCCACGATGTCCACCACGGAGAAGTACCACTTCTCGGCTTTCTCGTCGTACACCCGGCGAATCTGGAAATCCTCAAACACCGCCAAGGCTTGTTCGGTATTGCTCATCGTTCCTCCCCCTAATCCAATCCCTCGTCGTCCACCAGGACCGACTTCGACTTGACCTTCACTGTACGCGGGGCTTTTTCCTGCTTCTCAGCCTTTTTCGGAGAAGTGCTTGCACCTTCCACAATCGCAATTTCATCGGTTGTTAGGCCATAGAGCTTGTAAACAATCGCGTCTATCTCTTGCTCCCACTTCGATATGTCTATTGATGGATCTGCCATCTTTGCGGAGAGGATGCATTGCGCAAGCTTTTCCAAAGCTTTTTCATCCCTCGGTTCAGCGCGCGGGATCGGCGTGTCCTTTAAATACTCGGCCTTAATCGCCACATTGAGGAATTTAGTCGCAAAAAGATGATTGATGAGCTTTGAGTTCAGTATAGCAAGGAGATAGTAAATAGGCGCTTTGGCGTCTCGCGGAACGATAAAATTAAGTCCCTGCGTGCCGTACACACACTGCTCATCCATTGTGGCTGCAATTCGCGTCACCAGACGAGGATTACGAGTGCCCTGCACCATAATCTTCGGCACACGATCCAATTCTTCCTTCACACGGGGCCACTGCAATGAAAACCAGGGGATCACGCCATTGACGCACTCGCGTCGTTTTTTCAGAGATTGCCGGAATTGCGCCAGCCATCTTTCAGCGTTCGGATACTTTTTTATGTCAGTATCGCCATTGACATAGATTATTCGCCGTTCGGTGCTTCGAATCGCCCATTTTTCGAAGTCGCGCCCAAGCAGCACGGGGCGCAGAAGAGACTTTTCAATCTTTGCTTCCCGGATTTGCTCGTTTGTCGGCAGAAAAGCCTCGTTGTTTCCCGTGACGATTCCCTGAAAGACCGAAAACCGCTCCTTGATTTGCCAACGGCCGGCAGAAAACACTTTAGCAAAAATCGCCTCTCCGCCCGAATCCCCGGAAAAGCTGATGACGTTGCCATAACGCTCAAAATGATTGGCCGGCACAACGGTTACCGTTCGGCTCGTGAAATCAAGGGCATGGATAAGTCGGATGGTTTTACAGCCGCTTTTATCCAAGATCAGCACACAAACATCATTGTTGGCAGCCTCAAATACTTTGTCCCCGAGATAGAGCACTTCCGCCAACCAAGAGTTTTTCAAAATCAGATCGCGGAGTTTCTTGTAGGATAAATTATTTGCGATCTGTTGTGGGATGATGAACGAGACCTTTCCATCCCGAGAAACACAGCGCGTCAAAGCCGCTTCAAAAAACAGGCCGAATACATCATACCGCTTGTAAAAGGTTGTGTAGTGCTGCTGGTAAAACTCTTTCTGAGCTGCAGGCACCAATTCCACATTCAGATATGGAGGATTGCCGAGCGCGACGTCGAATCCATCCTTCATCCCGAACATCCATTCCGGATCGAAGAACGGCGAAGACTCGTTTTGGTCGTAGGGGTTCCATGCGGCCAGTTTTTCGGCTTCTTCCAGCAACGCATCCGTGGCTTTTTTCCGTTTTTCGGCGTCGATTTCGTGTTTCTTGCGGTCAATATCCGCCTGAAACCGCTTCCGTTGGGCCATATTCTCGTCTATGCGGATGACGGGCTCAACATGACCGTCTTCGCATAACAGTATCGCTTCGGCCTTCTTAACCCACTTTTCCCCCTCGAATTTCGCCTTTTCGGCCTCCAATTTGCGAATTTGGGCCTCCAAATCGGCGATTTTCTCCAAATTCGGCGTCGAAGCGACGGAAACAATGCGTTTTTCGATCTTTTGGCGCAATTCCTTGTCTTTTTTGCGCAATTTTTGCTTCTCGGCGGACGATTTCGACGAAAAATGCCGGTGGCGGACCTCTTTGAGTTCCTCGCGAAGGCGGCTGATCTCTTCATCCGCCAAATGCAGCTCGTCGCCCATCTCTTTTTCCAGCCCGATCAGCGTGTTGGCGGCCACAAACTTGGTTTCCAGATTCGGCAGCGGAAGAATGCCGTAGTTGTCCGCCTTGCGCCCGTTGGGCTCCTGCTCGCACACCAGCGAGATGAAGAACCGCAGCTTGCTGATCTGGACGGCGATGGTCTGGATGTCCACG
>JAAYDL010000192.1 GCA_012729265.1 Lentisphaerota bacterium
AAAACAGATTTGAGGCACTCCCAGTTTTATCACCCAAAAGCAAAGCAGAAGGGCGTCGAAAGTGTGGAAAACATAAGCATTTTTAGAATTCAGGCGCACTTCAATAGGGCACCGAGAGGTGTCCTGTCGTCTTTATTTGCTTTTTTGTGGATTTAGGAAATCATTTTTTCAAAAAGGTGATTCTGAAGACGGTTTGCTACGTTTTTTGCATGCAGCTTGTTGATGTTGTATCCGAGGCATAATAGATAAAGCTCGATGGGCGCCTTCCAATCACATTCTGCTTATTGTTTTCCGTATCTTTTGGATGAAATCCTGGTTTCAACAAATCCAATGGCTTACTGATGCGGTTATTTTGGTCCGAGGGAAGATAACGGATTTGAGCAAACAAGTCTGCAAACCCGCATGGACACTATGTTTTTAAGGCACGGACGCAATGGTTTCGTTATCCCAAAAGCGCGGTTGAATATTACTTCTTGTTGGGGTCTCCGCCGCCGGCGCTGATTGTCCAATGGCGGTATACGGTGCCGTCTCCGGCTGCACGGGCCCTCTTGGCAGGATCGGTGTAGAGACCGTATTCATGCTCAACCAGGTTCTCCATGTAGGAAGGATCGGTGTGCTCGTTTCTGGGAAGAGGAACGTTCTGCTCGCCGGCCAGGATGTCCTGAACCTTCTTGATATTAACAGTGCGAGTAGTGGATCCTTCTGCAACTGCAACTGCTGCAGCAACACCAGCGGCCTGACCGGTACCTACGCACTGCGGAATCAGGTTAACGTTGTCGATAGCAATCTTATCTGCGGAAATGTGGCGTCCGGGAGCGAGAATGTTATCAACCTTCTGGGGCAGAATTGCTCTGTACGGAATCTCGATAGGCGCGTTGTCGTTGAGGGTATCAACAGTGCAGTGCCATGCGATGGTATCGTCGAATGTCTTCGGGAATGCCCAGTCGTTCTGTCCGATGATGTGTTCGCCGACGATCCTGTGAGAACCTCTGGTTCCGGCCTGCGGAGCGATATCATACAGGAATGCGTCGTGGAATACTTCGGGGCATACTTCCTTGTAGTAATTAAGAGCTTCTCTGATCTTAAGCCTGCAATCCATTTCGGTCGCAGTCAGGTCTGCGATCTTGGAGCAGTCTCTCTGGGGCTGCCAGTTGTTGACCCAGGCAACACTATCTGTCGGCCCTGCGATAATGGCGCTTCTGAAGCCGTGAATACCTGCCAGGTCCTTGCCCATCTGCATAGCGGCCTGAGGATTTTCTTTTTTCCACCTGGAGTACTCGCTCATACTGATTCCGCCGATTCTATAAACCAGAGCGGTGGAGGAGCAACGGCACTCGTCGTCGATAGCAGAGGAAGTTGGTGCGCCGGAAATTCTGCAGATATCCGCGTCGCCGGTAGCATCGATAATGACCTTAGCCAGGACAACCTTACGGCCTTCCTTAGACTCGAAGAATACGCCCTTGCAAACGTTGCCTTCCATGATGGGCTTGCAACCCCAGGAATGGTACATAACGCGGATGGAATCCTTGAGTTCGTCCAGCATGACATCCATTTCGATCTTCATCTGGTTAGGCTCAACCATAAAGCCGAAACATACCCTGGGAGGCTCTACTCTTGAAGCTCCGCCCACAGCGCCCCATGCTCTTACGAGAGCGGGATTGGTGCTGCCGATAACGCCGGTCTTGGGATCGGGTCCTGCAACTGCTCCGGGAATCTTCTGGAGTCGCTCAAACCACTCTTCCTGTATACCGCGAACGTATACCTTGTTGTGAAAGGAAAGATCGGGGATGAGAAGTACGTAACCGCCGGTAACGTCGCCGCCGCAATAGCCGTAACGTTCCATAAGGATTACATTCTTGCAGCCGGCTCTAGCTGCTGCGATTGCTGCAGAGTGACCTGCTGCGCCGCCGCCAACTACCAATACGTCACATTCGTCGTATACGGGTACAGATGTCTGAGGCTCAATATAAGTTTTTCCACTCATAGTAATCTCCTTATAAATAATTAATGTGAATAATCCATCACACTCATGTGAGTATATTCGTTAACAATACATCGGTCAAGGGAGTACCACTGATACAAGACCTCTTGCAGCAAAAAAACATAGTCGCACCTCGGTGCGGCTATGTTTTTTGGGTCCGAGGGGAGACAACGGATTTGAGTAAACGAGTCCGAAAACACGCATGGAGAGACACCAGAGAATTTTGT
The DNA here is from genome assembly GCA_012729265.1 of Lentisphaerota bacterium. GTDB lineage: Bacteria > Verrucomicrobiota > Kiritimatiellia > Kiritimatiellales > Pontiellaceae > Pontiella. The sequence continues at coordinate 2,209 of JAAYDL010000192.1, forward strand.
GTAAAAGTGAATAAAGGACTTCCTTTCAGTTGTGGAAGACATCATGCGCGTACATTGTGGAAGGCGTGCGCAGGAGAAGCCGCGCTGTTTCCAGAATCGGTGTTTTCATAGCTGATCACCCGTCTTATATAAATTAGGCTTCTTTTACGAGAACGCGTATGCAGGCGAGGTATCCGTCCTTCGTCGGTTTTCCGCGCCCTAAGTCAAAGACGATGTTGCGGATAACGTCTCCGCAGGGCTGGAGGGACTGGCGCGTGATGTCGTCCAGCAGTTTTTGGACAAAGGGGAGGGACTTATTCGTCGAGTTCTGGTAATACATGACGCCGTAGACGCCGTTGGGGATGGTCGTAATATGTTCGTCCGCGATGGAATAAGTGTCGCTTGTAAACACCTCTTCCGTCACGAAAATGCCACGCGTGATAAGGCCTCCGCTTTCATCTGTGAGCGCATCCTGCTGAAAAAACTGCCCGATGCTCTCGATACCGGCCTTGAGATGGTATTTCGGGATGAGGTTCGCGATTGTCAGCTGCATGTCCTTGAACGTGGCCTGGCTGCCGATGACGCACTCGTGTTTGAGCGCCTTGAGGCTCGGGTAAAGAAGAAACAAGGTTTTATTCTTCGGAAGATAGCGCGCCAGCTCAAGATTTTCTATTTTCCGGTCAATGTACTTTTTAAGCTGGGTATCTTCACGAATCCTTTTCTCAAGGGTTTGGCTGTGCTCCTCCAGAAGCTCCTTGTATTCGGCGCTGTGCTCAATTTCAAGCTGATGCTTGATGTCCTTGAGGGACAGACCGAAATCCCGCAAAAACAAAATATTCCGAAGCCGCTCGAACTGCTCCCAGCTATAGTAACGATAGCCGGTCGACTCCTCGATGAGCGCAGGAGAAAACAAGCCAATCTTTTCGTAAAATCGTATAGTCTGCACGGAGACATTGAAAAGATCGGAAACATCTCCGATTTTATACAAATCGTCTTTCATCGGGCGTCCGTCCTCTCTCGGGCAATTTAACCATAAGTTACAAAGATTATGTTTTCCATGGAATACCCTAAAAAACTATAGTAAATATAGATTTGTATTGATGTAGGCAACGCGCCTTCGTTCTCTCGAGCATAGAATCCGGCTCCGGGGTGCCGTCGATTTCGTGTTGAAATCGCTAAATTTGGATGAATTTATTAAAAAATAACCGTCGAAATATCTAAATTATGAAACAAATTTTCGTGACGGTGCACGCTGGACTCTATCCTCGCTACATATTATACACTAGGAGCATACAAAAGGGAAGAGAGCAAAAAGACGCTACAAAGTGTACTTTTTGATACTGAGGGATGACGGGAGGTTTTTCGATGTCTAGCGTTCGGCCTAAATGGGGTTCGTGGTCCATACCGCCGCAGCCGATTGCGCCGGAAGAAGTGCGGGAAGTTCTGGAAACCGACGTTGCCATCCTCGGCGCGGGCATAGCGGGCGTAACGTGCGCACTGCGCACTGCTGAGAGCGGTGCGAGCGTGATTGTCATGGAAAAGAGTGCAAGCTGGTCCGGGCGCGGAGGAAATATCGGCGTAGCCGCCTCATCCTTTATGAAAGCAAACGGCATTGAGAATGACTTTGAGGAGCTCGTGCGCGAGTGGATCAAGCGATGCGGAAACCGTTGCGACGAAAGGCTCGTGTGGCTCTTCTTCAACC